>PKTU01000118.1 GCA_002869005.1 Deltaproteobacteria bacterium | reverse complement strand
CGTTCAGCGTGGGGTTGAGGAGCTCTTTTTGGTGGGGCCGGAGACCTTGCGCGCCGCCGAGGGCGCATCCGAGGCGGGTCTGGCTGAGCGCTCCATAAAGAGAGAGGACTCCTTCGAAAGATTGGCGGATATGCTTCTAAGAACACTCTCTAAAGGTGACTGGCTGCTGATAAAAGGCAGCAGGTCCAACAAACTTGACATTATCGCCGGAATGCTGGCGGAGAAGACAAAACAGGCGGCGCGTTAAGCGATGTTATACAAGCTCCTATTTTACTTTCAGGATTCCCTCGGCGGGCTCAACGTCTTCCGTTACATCACCTTCCGCACGGTGCTTGGGATGCTGACGACCCTCGTGATCTCACTCTTGATGGGCCCGTGGGTAATAGAAAAGCTTAGAGAGCTAAACATCGGCGACGTCAGCCGCAAGCATACCCCTCAGGAACATTCAAAGGTAAAGAAAGCAACTCCGACGATGGGCGGGGTGTTGATACTGCTCTGCCTAACCGTGGCGGTCGTCGCATGGGGCAACCCCGAAACACACCAGGTGTGGGTGGCCCTCTTTGTAACGCTCGGCTTCGGAGCCATCGGTTTCGCCGACGATTATATGAAGATAAAGAAAAAGCCCGGCGGCGGCATGAGAGGCAAGGTCAAGCTACTATTGATGGTCCTCGTGGCGGCCGCCGGCTGTGCATTTTTGATGATGCAGCCCGGATTCAGCACCAAGCTATACTTGCCCTTCCTCAAAAATGTACAGCCGGACCTAGGCTTATGGTATCTGCCCTTCGCCATCTTCGTAGTGGTTGGCGCGGGCAACGCCGTAAACCTAACGGATGGCCTTGATGGCCTGGCATCCGGCCCGGCGATAATTTCCAGCCTGACCTACACCTTCTTTTGCTACGCGGCGGGCCACTCGGTAATCGCGGAGTACCTTCAGATCGCATATATCCCCGGCGCAGGCGAGGTTGCCGTATTTTGCGCGGCGCTGGCGGGGGCCACCTTGGGCTTCCTCTGGTTCAATACTTTTCCGGCGCAGGTCTTTATGGGGGACGTCGGCTCTCTCGCCATTGGCGGTGCGCTGGGCATTGCGGCGATCATCTGTAAATTCGAGATCGTCCTCGGGGTCGTGGGCGGCGTCTTCGTCATGGAGACTCTCTCGGTGATCATTCAGGTGCTCTACTACAAAAGGACGAGGCGCCGAATTTTCCTTATGGCGCCGATACATCACCACTTCGAGAAAAAGGGGTGGGAGGAACCCAAGATAACGGTGCGCTTCTGGATTATATCGATAATCCTCGCGCTGATAGCTTTTGCAACTCTGAAAGTAAGGTGAGGCGTATGGCTAATCGGGCGGAAGCAAGAGTGCTGGTCGCGGGAGCCGGAGTATCCGGCAGGGCCGCGGCAGCCTTTTGCCTTGCCCGAGATATGAGCGTAACCATAGCCGACGATACGCCGCGAGAATCGCTAAGCGCGCCTATTACCAACCTCGAAGATGCGGGAGCCAAGTTTGTCACACCGCTCTCTATGGCCGGTACGGATTTCGACTTGTGCATCTTGAGCCCCGGCATATCGGTGGATGACAAGCGCGTTGGATCGCTTAAAGCAGCAGGGGTTGAGGTAATAAGCGAACTTGAGCTGGCGGCGCGCGAAATCACCTCGCCAATCGTTGCGATCACCGGCACCAACGGCAAGACCACCGTTACAGAGCTTGTCGGGGCGATCCTCAAGGAGTATGGCCGGAAAGTTTTTGTCGGCGGGAATTTGGGTACGCCTTTAACAGAAGCAGTGGGGGGTGAATTCGACGCCATTGTGGCGGAAGTCTCCAGCTTCCAGCTTGAGGGGTGCAGCACTTTTCACCCAAAAGTCGCAATTTGGCTTAATTTGACGGGAGACCATTTGGACCGTCATGGCGACCTCTCCGGGTACGCTGAGGCAAAGGCTAGAATATTCGCCAAGCAAAGCGCGGATGACGTCGCCATAGTCAACCGCGACGACGACATTGTCTGGGAGTCGGCCCGATCAAGTAAGGCAACGATATTGCCCTACTCCACGGAGCGCATACTAGGCGTTGGCGCATGGCTTGAAGGCGATGAGGTAGTGATTCTCATGCCTGGAACAGATGGAATAAGGCTTGATGCCCGGGCGCTGGAGATAAAGGGGCTGCACAACGTTGCTAACGCTATGGCGGCAACTTTAGCGGCTGCCTCTCTTGGCGTTGATCCCGCCGTTGCCTGGGAGGCCGTGAAAAAGTTCAAAGCTCTTCCCCACCGAATGGAAGAATTTTTGAATTGGCGGGGGATAACCTTCATCGACGACTCCAAAGCAACCAATGTGGACGCGGCCGTTAGAGCGATGGAGACAGTTGAGGGCGGCATAATCCTCCTCGCCGGGGGCAAGGACAAAGGCGCGGACTACGCGCCGATGAGAGAGCAGCTTCTTAAACGGGGTGTTCTTGCGGTCATCGTAGGTCCCCATTGTGACCGGATGGCGAGAGAGCTTGAGGGTAGCGCGCCAATAAAGCGCGCAGACAATTGGCCGAGCGCTGTGAGGCTGGGGATAAAGGCGGCGAAGTCGGGGGATACGATGCTATTGGCCCCGGCTGCTTCAAGTTTTGATTTTTTCAAAAACTACGCAGAGCGCGGAAACGTTTTTCAAGCGCTCTGCAAAGAAGAGACTGAACGGATCGACGTTGGCGTATAAAAAAAGCGAAACTTCGCGGATGCCCGACCTTGTGGTTACCGCCGCTGTGGCGACCCTTACCGTAGTCGGGCTGATCCTCACATTCTCCACCTCAAAGCTGGTGGCGAACGGGGGAGAAGTGCGCGTTGTGACAAGCCACTTTCAAAAGCAATTTATCTACGCCATTGTTGGAGCGACAGCATATTTGATAGCGGCTCGCATGCCCATGAGCCTGCTTAGAAAACTAGCCATCCCGGCCTTAATCATCTGCACCGCGCTTTTGGCGATGGTCCTCTTCTCGCCGCTGGGAATAAAAGCCAACGAGGCGACAAGGTGGCTCAAGCTGGGCCCGCTACGCTTTCAGCCCTCCGAGCTGACAAAGCTGGCGCTGGTAATATTTCTCGCCGACTCACTTGCCAGAAGAGGCGCGGAGAAGATGAGAACCCTGCGCTACGGCTTTATCCCCCATCTTTTCATTGCGGGCATTCCTATTATTCTGGTGCTAAAAGAACCCGACCTGGGAACGGCGGTAGTACTAGGCGCAATCGCTTACGCGATGATTTTCATATCAGGCGCAAGGCTAAAGCACCTCCTCACGACAGCGCTCTTAGCGGGCGCGGTAGTCGCCGTCGAGATCATTCGTACGCCATACAGGATGGCTCGCATAACCGCATTTTTGCACCCGGAGGAGAACGCGCTGGGCAGCGCCTTTCAGCTCACACAGTCAAAGCTGGCCTTCTCCACCGGAGGAGCATGGGGGGTTGGAATCGGTTCGGGGCAACAGAAGCTCTTTTATCTACCGGAGGCGCATACCGACTTTATCCTCTCGGTTTGGGGCGAGGAGGCGGGCCTCGCGGGGACCCTGTTCATCCTGGCTCTCTTCGCCACCCTCACAATACGCGGAGTTATGATAGCGCTTAAGCAGGAGGACCACTTTACCCGCTTTCTGGCAATTGGGATTACCTCCTGGCTAGGACTTCAAGCATCCATCAACGCTCTCGTGGTTTTGGGGGCGCTGCCCACAAAGGGCCTTCCACTTCCCTTTCTCTCCTACGGAGGGACGGGGCTGGTGGCGTGCCTGGCCGCCGCCGGGCTACTGGCAGGGCTGGCTCCAAAGGCGGTGCAACGATGAAACTCCTTGTGACCGGTGGCGGAACGGGAGGGCACCTCTACCCCGGCGTCGCGATCGCCCAGGAGCTCCTCTCAAGGGGTGGGCATGAAGTCCTGTACGCAGGTAGCCCGAACGGCATTGAGGCAAGAGTGCTCCCCGCGCTGGGAATGGATTTCGCTCCGATTTCCTCCGGCGGCATCGTCGGCAAAGGGCTGGCGGGGAAGGTAAGGGGTGTTTTAAGCGTGGTTAAAGGGTTTGGCGAGGCTTCAGCGCTGCTACGCCGCTTTAAGCCCGATGCGACCATAGGCGTCGGCGGATATGTCTCCTTTCCCGTCGTTGCCTGGAGCGCTCTTACAGGCGTTCCCTCGGCGATCCAGGAGCAAAACGCCAAAGCGGGGCTGGCAAACCGCGTACTGGGAAAGATGGTAAGACGCGTTTTTCTCGGTGACGAAGGCGCGAAAGGCGAGTTTCCCAAGGGCAAGGCAGTTATGACCGGCAACCCCCTGAGAGCCGCTTTCTCTGCTCCAAAGCCATACGAAACTCCGGGCGAGTTGCCGGTGCGAATACTGGTTCTCGGCGGAAGCCAAGGGGCGAGAAGCCTCAACACAAAAGTTCCGGAGGCTATGAAAGCCATTGGCGGGATGGTCGAGGTAGTTCACCAGTGCGGCAAGGGAAATTTTGATGAGGTGGGCGCACGCTATGCGGATATGGAGAGGGTGCAGGTAGTGGAGTTCATTGAGGAGATGGATGCGGCTTATGGGCGGGCTCAGATTGTTATAGCCCGTGCGGGCGCGCTTACCGTAGCGGAGCTCGCGGCATCGGGGCGCCCTGCGCTTTTGATCCCCTTCCCCTACGCCGCAGGCAACCATCAAGAGGCTAACGCCCGCTCCGCAGAAGCGCGCGGCGCAGCGCTTTGCCTGACTGAAGACGCGCTGACCTCCGAATCTATAAAAAATGTTATTGAAAGTTGGATAAAGGACCCCGCCGGGCTCTCAGCCATGGCTGACGCAGCTGCACTTTCTGCAAACACGAGAGCGGCAGCCGATATCGTCGACAACCTCCTGGCTCTTATCGGGGAGGAATAGAATGTTTAAAACAGACCGAAAGATTCATTTTGTAGGGATAGGCGGAATCGGCATGAGCGGCATTGCCGAGGTTCTACTAAACCTGGGCTACAAAGTTAGCGGCTCAGATCTTAAAAGTTCGCCGATAACGGAGCGGCTCGAAGCCCTTGGCGCAACGATACACCTGGGGCACTCACCTGAAAATGTCGGCGATTCATTTGTGGTCGTAATATCCTCTGCGGTCAATGCGGAGAACCCGGAGGTGGTTACAGCCCATAAGAAGCTGATCCCGGTTATACCACGGGCAGAGATGCTCGCCGAGCTGATGCGCATGAAATATTCCGTAGCAGTGGCGGGCGTTCACGGCAAGACGACAACCACATCTCTGGTCGCCTGCATACTCTCCGAAGGCGGGCTCGACCCCACCGTAGTGGTCGGAGGCAAGCTGGGGAAAATTGGGAGCAACGCAAGGCTCGGGCAAGGCAAATTTCTCGTCGCGGAAGCAGATGAGAGCGACGGCTCCTTCTTGCTGCTGGCTCCTTCAATTGCTGTGGTTACGAATATCGACCGGGAACACATGAACCACTACGGCACGGATGAGGCTATGGAGGATGCTTTCGTAGACTTCGCCAACAAGGTCCCCTTTTACGGAGCGGCAGTCCTCTGCCTGGAAGATCCGCGCATCCAGGAAGTGCTCCCGAGGATAAACCGCCGCACCATCACCTATGGGCTAAGCCGTCAGGCGGACCTCTCGGCGCGACACGTAAGGATGGCGGAAGGAAAGACGACCTTCGAGGTCCTCAGAAACCAAATGCCTATAGCAAAGGTGAACCTATCCCTGCCCGGGCAGCATAATGTACTCAACGCCCTCGCCGCCTTTTCTGTCGGGCTGGAGCTTGGCGTTGAGCCGGAGGTTATAGCAAAGGCGTTAAGCGGCTTCGACGGTGTCGACCGCCGCTCCCAGATAAAGGGCGAAGGGAGAGGCATCATGGTGGTGGATGACTACGCGCACCACCCAACGGAGATTGAAGCGATGCTTTCGGGAATGCGCGAGGCGTGGGACAGGAGGATCATTGCTATCTTCCAGCCCCACCGATACTCACGCACCCAGGACCTGGCAGAGCGTTTCTCAACAGCTTTTTACGGGGCGGACATGCTCTTTGTGACCGATATCTATCCCGCCGGCGAGAAGCCCATCGATGGAATCAGCGGTGAAACCTTGGCTGAACGGATACGGGCGCACGGTCACCGCTCCGTAACTTATGTAGGGGATATAAGCAATGCGGCCAAAGCGGCCCTTGAGGCGCTGAGGGAGGGTGACCTCGTCGTAACCCTCGGGGCGGGCAATATATGGCAGGTTTCAGAGGAGTTGGTCGATACCCTTTTGGAGGAGGGAGATGGCTAAGGCAAACGCTCTCGAACTTCTGCAAAAAGAGATCTCCGGCATGGCGGAGCTAAATGTCCCCATGCGCGAGCGTACTACGATGAGGACCGGAGGCAACGCCGACATTCTCATAGCGCCAGTCGACCGTGAAGACCTCGCAAAAGTGGTGAAGTTTCTTGCCGAGAGAGAAATTGGCTACTTCGTTCTCGGCGGCGGGTCGGGAATCATTGTAAGAGACGGGGGTATTAGGGGCGCGGTTATAGCCTTAAAAGAGAGCTTTGACAGCATAGAAGCGGTGGATGATGAGGCCGGGGGGACGATGATGGTACGCGCCGAAGCGGGTGTCATGCTTGGCGCTCTGGTCAAGTGGGCAGCCTCTTCAGGGATATCGGGCTTCGAGAGCCTGGCGGGCATACCGGGCACCCTTGGCGGCGCGCTATATAAAAACTCCGGCGGATGGGGTGAATCAATAGGGCAGCGAGTAGAACAGCTTGAAATCATGGACTCTAACGCTGAGATCCACACTCTGCTAAAGAGGGATTTCAGCTTTGGATACAGAACCTCAAACCTGCCAACGGGAACCATAATCCTTTCAGCGAGCTTCGCGGGCAAGAGGACCAAACCCGACGAAGTCATGGACGTTACCGAGGAGTGGCTTGACAAAAGGATGATGACCCAGCCTTTCGAAGCGGCATCAGTCGGCATGGTCTTTAAAAACCCTGAGGTGGGCCTCTCCGCGGGAGAGCTTATAGACAGGTGCGGTCTCAAGGGTATCCGTGTAGGTGACGCCGAGGTCTCATGCGACCACGCAAACTACATTACCAACATAGGAGAGGCCACCGCGAGCCAGCTTATAGCGCTCATAGGAATGGTGCAGGAGAGAGTTTACGTAAAACACAAAGTCCGCCTTAGCCTCAAGGTGGGGCTGGTGGGGAGCAGCATGGGCGAACGGCTGCGGATTCGAAAATAAGGGGATATTAATTGTCCAAAATAGCTGTTCTCAAAGGAGGATTGAGTAAAGAGCGCGAGGTTAGCCTCGTGACCGGCGGCGCTGTCGCTGCCGCGCTCCGGGAGAACGGCCATTTTGTAACGGAAGTGGATGTAGACAGGGCGCTGCCCTTACAGCTGGCGGACATTGCGCCGGAGGTCGTTTTCATCGCCCTCCACGGACGCTGGGGAGAAGATGGCACGGTTCAAGGGTTGCTTGAAATTATGGGGATCCCCTACACCGGCTCCTCCGTAACCGCAAGCGCTTTGGCGATGGATAAAATCCTCTCCAAAGAGATTTTCACCGCGAGGGGAATTCATACGCCTCCCTTTCAAGTTCTCGGGGCCGGCGAAGAGGTATCCGCGATAGAGCTAAAAGCGCCGCTGGTTGCAAAAGCGCCGCTGGAAGGCTCCAGCCTCGGCATGGGAATAGCTTACTCGGATGATGATGTCGAGGGGGCAATCCGAGCCGCTAAAGAGAGCACAAGCGGAGTGATTCTCATCGAGAAGTTTATAGCAGGGCGAGAGCTGACCGTGGGGGTTTTAGAGGGAGGGGAGCCTCTACCGATTGTCGAAATAACCCCGGAAAGCGGTGTTTACGACTTTGAATCGAAGTATACGCCGGGAAAGACCCGTTATACCTGCCCGGCAAAGCTGGATGAGGAGACTGCGGCCAAGGTAATGGGGCTTGGGGCGCGAGCATATACCGCTCTTGGCTGCTCCGGGGCGGCGCGAACCGACATACTCCTCGATGAGGACGGAAAGGCATGGGTTCTTGAGGTTAACACTATTCCGGGGATGACGCCGACAAGCCTTCTACCCAAAGCGGCGGCGGCGGCGGGCATCTCCTTCAATGAGCTGGTAGAGCGGATGGTTTCGGAGGCTTCGTTGAAAGCATGAAGAGAGCTGGCGAAAAAAGACAGTTTCACGGCGCGATTTGGGCAGCCGCGACGATGGGAGTCGCTGGCGCTCTCTTTTTCGGCGCCTCCGCTCTCGTCGACGTAAGCCCCTTCAAGCTGGGCAGGATAGAGCTTACCGGAAACACAAGGACCCCCCCGGAGCATGTTATGCGCATAGCCGGGCTCATCGAGGGAGAGTCAATCTTCAAGCGGGATATTGATGACGTAGGAGAGGATATAGCCAAGCTCCCCTGGGTGAGGGAGGCGAAGGTAACCAGGCGACTGCCTTCCACCCTTTACATTGAGGTGGAGGAGTTCCAGCCTGCTTACCTGATCAGCCTCGCAGGAAGGCTCTATTACTTCTCCGGTGATGGCAAGGTTATCGAAGCGCCGCTGGGAGGCGGGCTCGATTTCCCCGTCATCACAGGCTTCAGCTGGAGCGCACTTGAAGGAGACAGACAAAAGAGAGCCGAGCTGATGGAGCTGCTAGGCAAGGTCAGTGAAGAAAATTTCGGCGGGAGGGTGGAAGAGATCCACTTCGATCCGGAGGATGGCTTCTTCGTAACGGGGGATTTCCCTTATTGCTCACGCATTCGCTTCGGAAGGGGGGAGTTGGATCGCAAACTCGACCTCCTTGAGCGGTTGAGAAAGACCCTGGAAAGGCGCGGCGAATTTGCTAAAACCGCCGATCTGACCTACGACGACAGGATTGTCGCCCGGCTTGAGTCGAGCGTAAGAGAGCGAGGAAAAAAATGAAACCCCGGTCCAACACCGTTGTCGGCCTTGATATAGGCACCACCAAGATATGCGCGGTGGTCGCAGAGGAAACTCCCGAAGGGCTGCACATACTCGGTTTCGGCACCCATCCGGCGAGCGGGTTACGGAAGGGAGTCGTAATAAATATCGAGTCCACCGTTCAGTCCATCAAACGCGCCGTCGAAGAAGCGGAGCTTATGAGCGGGCGGGAGATAAGGCAGGTTTATGCGGGCATTGCGGGGGGCCATATACAGGCTTTCAACAGCCACGGCGTAATAGCGCTGAAAGACCAAGAGGTCACGCCCAACGAAGTCCGCAGAGTCATCGACGCCGCAAAAGCTGTGGCAATACCGATGGACAGGGAGGTTCTTCATATCATCCCCCAGGAGTTCATCATCGACGACCAGGACGGCATAAATGAGCCTGTCGGAATGTGCGGTGTGCGGCTTGAGGCGCATGTCCACGTCATAACCGGGGCGGTGGCGGCGGCTCAAAATATCGTCAAATGCTGTAACCGCGCGGGGCTGGATGTCGCCGACATAATCCTTGAGCCGCTTGCCTCCGCCGAAGCGGTGCTTACGGACGATGAGCGCGAGCTTGGCGTTGCGCTGGTAGACATGGGCGGCGGCACCACCGATATCGTGGTTATCGCGCAAGGGTCGGTGAAACACACCTCCGTGCTCACCCTTGGCGGAAACCATGTAACGAGCGATATCGCCATGGGGCTAAGGACACCCTCCGCCGAAGCGGAGAAGATAAAGCGTAAACACGCCTGCGCGTTAATCAGCAAGGTGGGCAAGGACGAGACAATCGAGGTACCAGGTGTGGGCGGAAGACGGCCGCGGATCTTAAACCGCCGAATTCTTGCCGAGATAGTCGAGCCTCGCGCCGAGGAGATATTCTCGCTGGTCAGGATGGATCTACAGAAACGGGGAGTCGAGGAAGCGGCGGTATCCGGCGTAGTTCTCTGTGGAGGCGCATCGCTCTTGGAGGGCTCGGTTGAGCTGGCCGAGCAAGTCTTCGGGCTTCCCGTCAGGCGCGGCATGCCGAGGCCTATTGAGGGTTTGGTAGACCAGCTGAAGGACCCCTCATACGCAACCGGGGTGGGGCTCGTCGAGCACGCGGTTAAAAACCGCTCCGAGCAGAATGCCGTACTAAACGAATCTGATGAAAACCTTTTTGGAAGGATAACGCAGAAGATGAAGGGTTGGTTCCAACACTTCTTCTTTGGCGATGAATAAAAGCGGGCCGCCAGCCACGGCGGCTTAGATATTTTTTTCAGTGGCCGTCTCAAAAGGGCAGAGACAAAGGAGAGAAGCAGATGACAAGATTCTTTTTGGAGCCACCGGCTCAAGCAACGCCGCCTCAGGAGCAAGAGGCACCATTAAAAGCGGAATCGCCGCAGAAAAGGCCGCCAACCTCGGCTAGGCACCAAGCCAAAATCAAAGTGATCGGAGTCGGCGGAGCCGGCGGCAACGTCCTCGATACGATGATCGAGTCAGGCGTCATCGGCGTTGATTTCGTCGTTGCCAACACTGATATGCAGGCGCTTGAAGATAAGCGCGCTGACGCAAGGCTTCAGCTTGGAGTCGGCCTGACCCGCGGCCTCGGCGCTGGAGGCGACCCCGAAGTGGGGAGGCAGTCCGCGCTTGAGTCAATCCCCTCAATCAAGGACGAACTAACCGGCACGGATATGGTCTTTATAACCGCCGGGATGGGCGGGGGTACCGGCACCGGCGCGAGCCCCATAATTGCGCAGCAGGCAAAGGATGCAGGGGCTCTTACAGTGGGCGTAGTCACGAAGCCCTTCACCTTCGAGGGAAGGAGAAGGATGAAGCGCGCCGACGAGGGTATAGAGGCCTTGAAGGCAGCTGTGGACACCCTCCTTATAATCCCCAACGAGCGGCTCCTTGAGATCGCGGGAGAGGACGCCTCCACTGAGGAGGCCTACGCCATGGTGGACAATGTCCTATGTCAGGCGGTTAGAGGAATATCGGACCTCATAACGACATCAGGTCGTATAAACGTCGATTTCGCCGACGTGCGCGCAGTTATGAGCCGTAAAGGCATGGCGCTCATGGGCACGGGCCGTCGCGACGGAGAGGACCGCGCTGCGGCTGCGGCTCATGACGCAGTTTCAAGCCCCCTCCTTGCAAACGCCTCGATTCAGGGTGCCCGCTCCGTGCTCATCAACTTCCGTGGACCTGCGGACCTCACCATTGGCGAGATTACCGAAGCTGCAAGCTTTATTGAGGAAGCCGCCCACGAAGAGGCCGAGATATTCTTCGGACACGTCATCGATGAAGAGATGGGCTCCTCCGTCCAGGTAACGGTAATAGCAACGGGTTTTGACGAGGCCAAAGCGGCGGCATCCCTACTGGACCTGCCCGCTGCGAAGGTGGTCAACGGCCCCGACCAGCCGCTTCAGCGTGAGGGCTCCATTGACGAACCTACATTTATCAGGAAGGAACGTAACCGCTTGGGAGGCGCGATGCGAATAACGAGGGTTGCCACCGGCGATCAGGACTACTCTCACGACCTCGATGCGCCAACCTTCCTGCGCAAGCAGGCAGACTGAGCAAATTTTGGCCCGTGGAAGGGTGTACGCCTCAAGAGACGACTTTGCCCTGGTCTTTCCCAATCGCCTCAGCGTAGGGATCTCTAACCTTGGCGTACAAACAATCTACGGCCTGATAACTGAGAGTGCTGCCCGCTGCGAGCTCTTTTTCAGCAATGGGCCACTCAATAAAAAAGCAGCGCCACCATCCTCTTTCGGTACCATCGCCTTTTCTCTCTCCTTTGAAGGCGATTATCAGGGGGTGGTGGCGTTTATGCGTGATAGCGGCATAGAGCCGATGTCAGCCAAACGCGGTGATGCCGACCCGCTTGTAATTGCCGGTGGCATGGCGGTCACTTTAAACCCCGAACCGTTAGCAGATTTCGTCGATATATTTTATCTGGGTGAAGCTGAGGGAACATTTCCATCGCTGATAAATTTTCTCACCGATCATCGAGGAGCGGGCAGAGCAACGCTGCTTGAAAAATTGAAGGAGCTTAATCTGCCCGGAATATATATACCGGAAGCAGACCCTCCAAAACCTGTGGCGATACAAAAAGCGCCTCCCGGGTGGGAACCGGCACATACCAGGCTTATTTCTAAAAAGGACGCATTCTCCGGCGCATACCTTGTTGAAGTCAGCCGTGGCTGCCCTCACGGCTGCCGCTTTTGCGCCACGGGCTATGTAAACCGCCCCACACGCTTTACTCCTGTTTCAGACCTCGAGCCCTGGATAATCGAAGGTGCGAAGAAGGCGGGCAGGCTGGGCTTTGTGGGCGCGGCGGTTTCCGACCATCCCCGCTTCAAAGAGATCGCGGAGCTCGCCTTGGAACACGCCGGTTCCTTCACCCTCTCATCCTTCCGTGCTGAAAACATCAACGACGAGTACCTTTCTCTCTTAAAACGAGGCGGCCAACGAACTTTAACGGTGGCCCTCGAAGCCGGCTGTGAAAACCTGCGCCTCAAAGTGGGGAAAAAAATGAGGGATGAGGTGCTCTTAAACGCCGCGGCCCTCGCGCGCGCTCACGACATAAGAACTCTCAAGATCTATGCTATGGTGGGGCTGCCCGGTGAAACAGAGGGAGACATTGAATCCCTTTTGAATTTGGTGGCGGCGGCCCGCCGTGAGATGGGTCGCGGTATTGTCAACCTTGGAGTTTCTCCCTTCGTACCCAAACCCAATACCCCTTTTCAATGGGAAGCAATGGCCTCCCGGGAGACCTTGACGAAAAGGATTCGCTCAATTAAGAGCGGCGCGGGAAAGATTAAGGGGCTGAATGTCTCGGCCGAGTCGCCCAAATGGGCTCAGGTTCAAGGGCTCCTCTCTCGTGGGGGCAGGGAAACAGGGCGTTGGCTCGCCATGAACCCAGACAGCGGCACCTGGAACAGAATTTTAAAAACTCCCGAGGCCGACGCTATCCTTGGCGCAAAACACTTTGGCGCCAACCTTCCATGGGCGTTTATTACTAACGTCCCATCCCGCCAAAGTCTCTTGAATGAGGCCATGAAAGCAAACTCTTTTAATCCCCCCGATGCGTGCCCCTCCAAAGGCTGTGAAGCTTGTGGTCTTTGTTCTCATAAATCAAATTAATTTATGCGATAATAGCTTTTCTTTAATTGCAAACCTCACCGTGGGGATGTGAGCGCAAATGTCAAAGCACCAGTTGCCTCTATTCAGAAAAACATTCGCGGTTAGGTTTATCGTCATAATCGTCGCTACAGGTTTATTGTCCATCGCCCTTACCAGCACATCCCTCTACCTCTTTTACGCCAACACACTTACCGAAAACACAAAACAGACTTCAATTAAATTCAACAATGAATTGAGCCGCCTAAGCAATAGCCTCTTAACCTGGACTGGAGAGCTTGCCGAAAGAATCCCCAAAGAGAACCTCCCCACTGAATTTTCTGTCAGGAGGGGGTACAGTGAGCTGACTGTTCTGGGGATCGGCCCCAGAACATGGTGGGAAAACTCATTTGGAATGAGCAAAGTAATAACAGGGGAGCTTTGGGTCGACAATACCGCTATCACCTTGGGGAAGATCAGCGATGGCGGCATGGAGCTTCTTATTTCATCGACTCTAAATAGCGGCGATTTTGCAAACCAGCGACTAATCACATTATTCAAGCTAAATGAAAAATGGGTCAAAAACACAAGCTCTCTTCTAGGCGGTCATCTGGCAATTTGCAAAAGCGACACTTCGATAATCCTCTCAAGTTTTACGGTCACGCCGGAACTCAGCAAACCCCTCTCCTCCCTTGAGCGCAATTCATTGGTTGACATTGGTGGGGAGCTATACGGCTTCAGGCTATTGCCCCTAAACTTCGGGACCGCCAATAGCGCTTGGTTCGCTGTCTTCTCACCCGCCAGTCCGCTGCAAAAGCTCGCCTTTCAGATCGGCGCATTGCAAACATGGGTTTTCATATTAGCCCTCCTGGCTTTTATCCTCCTTTATTATTCCACCGTGTCACGCGCTACCAAAGATCTGCGAGAGCTAACCCTTTGGGCGCGAGACTCCGCTGAAAACCCCAAGATGGAGCCTCCCCGGGGTAGATACCTGGAACTCTCAACCCTCTCCGGAACCTTTGCGAGCCTTGTAAAGAGGTTAAAAGATACGGGGGCGGAGCTGAAGAAGCAGAATGAACGACTTGAAGAGCAGGTTAGGGAGAAGACGCGTAATATCTTCGCCAACCATGAGCTCCTTCAGGAAATACTATCAGACATGCCACAAGCGGTAATACTTCTAGATGGCAACGACACCATCGCATTTTGCAATCGCGTCACGGAAAATGATTTTGGCACTGGAGTCGGCGAGAGGCTTCCGGAAGGGCTTTATATAGCGCTGCTCTCCGCCCTCGAACGGGGGCGAGATTATACGATGGAGGTGGATGGGCGCAAATTCGTCTTGAGCGCCAGCCGCCTTGAAATGGGCAGGACACTTGCCCTAATCAGGGATGAAACGTCCAAGAGGGCGATGGAGGAGCAGCTACTTCAAGCGCAGAAGCTAGAAGCCGTATCAAGGCTTGCAGGTGGTGTAGCGCACGAATTCAATAACGCTCTGGCATCCATCATCCCGGGCGTCGAGATGATAAGGCTTCAGTCAAACGACGAAAAAACCCTGAGATATCTGGATAGGATAGAGAGCGCCGCATATAGGGGCGCGGATGTTGTGAGGCAACTGCTTGCATTCAGCCGCACGGGTGATGAAATCCGGCAGGTGCTGGATTTGAACGATGTGATAGAAGGGGCGATTAAAATCTTCAAACCTGCCGCCAAGTCCGTAGAAGTTATATGGAACCCGGGTAAAAACATTCCCAGGATCAAGGGCGACGAGAAACAGCTTCAACAGTTGATTCTCAACATGGCAATAAATTCACTCGATGCAGTAGGGTCAAATGGCAGGATAGTCCTTGAATCGTGGCCTGACGAGTCGCGGGAGTGGGCGTCATTTTCAATAGCGGACAACGGCCCCGGCATCCCTCAACACGTTGCCAAGATTATCTTCGACCCCTTTTTCACGACAAAAGAGGCGGGCAAAGGGACCGGCCTGGGGCTTGCGATAGCTTTTGGTGTCGTTGAGCGGCATGGCGGGAAGATAAGCTATAAGACTGCTGAGGGTGGGGGCGCTTGTTTCATAGTTAAGCTGCCGGCGTTTTACGAACATCCACACAAAAAGCAGTTAGGAAAAGCGCCTGAGGACGTGGTTATCGGCTGATCCTACCTATACCGCTTGGCCTCGATCCCATATTTATTCACCTTATAACCTAGAATCCTTGGGGTGGTCTTAAGCCGCTCTGCGGCAGCACGGATGTTTCCACGGGTCCCCTTCAAGGCGTCGATTATAAGGTCGGTCTCAAAGGTTGAAACGGACTCTTCGAGTGAAAGCCCTTCGCCCATTGCCGTGGTCTCTGCGGTCTGAAGGGTCGGGGGCAGGTGGTATGAGTGTATAGAGCTCCTGTCACAGAGTAGCACCGCACGCTCCATGCAGTTTTCAAGCTCTCTGACGTTGCCGGGCCAATGGTAACTCATAAGCATATCTATGGCGGGCGTCGTAATCCTCTTGATCTCTTTGCTGTTTTCCTTCGAATATTTTTCCAGAAAGTGGTCCGCCAAAAGCAAGATGTCCGTACGGCGCTCCCTAAGCGCAGGCATATATATGGGAAAGACATTTAGGCGATAGTATAGATCCTCTCTAAATTCGCCTGAGGCCATCTGCTCTTCAAGGTTTCTGTTGGTTGCCGCGATTATCCTAAGGTTGGCCTTGATCGTCTTAACTCCGCCGACCCGTTCGAACTCCCTCTCCTGTAGCACCCGGAGGAGCTTTACCTGCGTCGTCTGGTTCAGCTCTCCAATTTCATCAAGAAAAATCGTACCGCCCGAGGCTAGCTCGAAACGCCCCGGCTTAGACTCGGCGGCGCCTGTGAACGCCCCCTTCTCATGTCCGAACAGTTCACTCTCGATCAAGGTTTCTGGAATCGCGGAGCAGTTCACCTTTATAAGGGGCTTTTGCGCCCTGGGGCTACCGTAATGAATAGCATTCGCGATGAGCTCCTTACCCGTTCCCGACTCTCCCCTAATAAGCACGGTCGCGTTTGACTTCGCCACCTGCGCAACCATTGAAAAGACCTTGTGCATCGCCTTGGAGTTTCCAATGATGTTGCTTATATTGTACTTCTCGGCGAGATCCGCCTGGAGGCGCTCCTTCTCCGCTACCAGCTTGGACCTTTCATCCTCCACCATCCGATGGACTTTGACCGCCTGACCAATCATTGAAGCTATGATTTCAAGGAAGTTGACCTCATCTTGAAATGATACGTCCGCGTCAAATGACTCTTTGCTGAAGATCCTGTCTACTGAAAGCGCGCCGACAACTACATCGCCGGCCTTTATTGGGACGCAGAGAAACGATATCTCCAGCTCCTCAAGGTCACCGCGGCTAAGTGTGCGATTCAAAAAAAGCGGTTCCTTACCTATTTGGGGCACCACCATAGGTTCGCCGCTGGCAACAACCCTGCCCGTTACGCCCTCGCCGGGACGGTAACGCCCGCGCCGCTTCTCGGCAGGGCTTAGTCCGAGGGATGTTTCTATCTGTATCTCGCCGGTAAAGGGGCTCACCAGCGCCACGGTTCCCCTGTTCATGCCAAGCCGCTCCGAGAGGATATCCAGAATCCGCTCAAGCACTTGCTGAAGGTCGAGGCTCTGCGCCAGCGCCTGACTTACTTCATATAATGTCGAGAGCTCTTCTATTCTCTTTTCTGGGGAACGCACAGGAACCATAGACACTCCATTAATCATTAATACAAATTTGTTCCGGTCAGGCAAGGTAGCACGAAAAAGTATAAAATTACATCAAATTTATCGGTTTTACCCTTTCATGTTACATTTTCGATGCCCCTCCATTCTGATAAAGTATCCCGTTAAAGGAACGCAGTAATGGCAAAGAGCCTCCTGCACCACTTTGTTCGGCACGCTAACTAATTATCGAAACATGCGTTTCACTATTTTGGTTGATTACGATTTATTGACTCTGCAAGGAAGAAACACTCTCCGATGGCTAAAAAGCCCTTAATTTCAATAATTGTCCCAACCCTGGGAGAGGAGGAGGCGCTACAGCTTCTTTTGGCTGACCTCAGCGTACAGGAGGGAGTATCTTTCGAGGTGGTAATAGCAGACGCTACCAAGGAAAAAGAAGCTGATAATATGACCACCCTCCTTCATCCCGAAGAAGTGCCTACAAAGATAGTCCGTTGTGAAAGCGGCAGGGGAAGGCAATTAAATGAAGGTGTAAGGCATGCCCGTGGAGATGAGCTCCTCTTTCTCCACGCCGACACACGGCTCCTATCCCCGACACTCCTTGCCGGAGGAGCCAAGGCTATGGACATGGCGCGCCGTGGCTCGAAGAGGGTGGCGGGCCACTTTCCGCTCAGGATTGGCGCCACAGCCAATTCCCTCTCCTTTTATTATCTTGAGGCCAAATCCAGGCTTGGGCTTCCCCAGTGCGTAAACGGCGACCAGGGGCAATGGATTTCCAGGGAGTATTTTGAAGAGATGGGCGGAATGGATGAGTCACTACCCTTTCTTGAGGACCTTCGCCTCTCAAAGGTCGTCTCTGAAAGCGGGAGGTGGGTGTCTCTTCCTGGCGAGATCGTGACATCAGCGCGGCGCTTTGAAAAAGAGGGAACAAAAGCGCGGCTGACGCTAAACGCTCTTATCAGGATAGCCGAAGATATAAGCCTGGATGGATTTTTAGAGAAAGCTCCGGCCCTTTACAGGGCTCATCCAACATCAAAAGAGCTGATCCTCGCCCCATTCTTCACATTGTTTTTCAGGGAGCTGTTCTCTGGCGCTACAATGGCTAATCTTTCAGGGCTAGGCGCTTTCGCCTCGAACAACACATGGCAAGTCGTCTCGTGGATTGAATGCGCCTATGCCAGACGGCGAGGTATCGACAGCCATGAAATTGAATTAAAATTCACCAAAAGTAGCATTTCATTCTTAGGGAATTTGAAGGATAATTTTTTATTCAAAATCCTAGCGGGCTCGACGGTGTTGGTTTGGATGCTCTCGGCATGGGTAGGCTCGCTTCAACCATTTGGATTTTTACGGAATCGTATATGACTACCGACTCTTCTTTAAAAACTACTACCTCCCCATTCGCCGGAGCTGCCACATACAAAACCGATCCGGGAAAAAGGCGCTGTCTGGTGGGCAAAATCTCCCCTGCCCTGGCTTTTTATCCCAGAATTTCCAGCACGGTTTATAGGGCTGCCAGGATTGCAAAAGCGGGCCTGTACGATGGTGACGCATGGATAAAAAGTTCTCTGGAGGTATTTAACGCCGTTGAGCGCTCAGGCGGAAACGTGCTTATCGAAGGTATGGAAAACTTACCTACCGATGGAAAGCCGGTAGTATACGTTGCTAACCACATGTCGACCCTTGAGACCTTCTTGCTGCCATCGATTCTTAGGCCGCGAGGCCCCGTTACCTTTGTCATTAAGGAGCAGCTTCTCAACTATCCTGTTTTTGGGTGGGTTATGCGTTCAAGGAACCCCATAGCGGTGGGGCGCGCAAATCCCCGGGAGGATCTGACCACTGTTCTACGGGAGGGAAAAGCCCGCCTGACCGATGGTATGAGCGTTATCGTGTTCCCTCAGACCACCAGAGCGCCTTATTTCGACCCCAGCGCATTCAACTCAATAGGGGCCAAGCTCGCTGCCCGCTCGGAAGTCAAGCTGATTCCCCTGGCGCTGAAGACGAATTTTTGGTCCACCGGAAAGCGCTTTAAAGATTTCGGTCCCATCCTGCCGGCTAATACGGTCCACTTTAAATTTGGAGTTCCTTTGGAGCCGGAAGGTAAAGGCGACGCCGCACATAGGGCCACGGTCAAATTCATAACGGAAGAGTTGGCAAGGTGGGGAGCATCACCCCCAGAACCTGTCGAACCAAGCGCGCCAGAAAAAGAGTGAGCCGACAAGGAGCGCCAACCCCACACCACCAAGAATAATGCCAGTGACCCATGGCGGCAGAGAGGCCGCCCGTAGCAACTTGCCCATCAAGCTCATGCCAAATACAAAGAGCCAACTCTTCCATGATAAAAATCCGCCAACGCATTTACCATCTCCACGCTCTATTATACGACTTGCCGAACGTGCTGAAACGGGGCGCATTACCATATACCCTTTAAATAGCCCGATGACAAAAGCGACGGAGATAACCAAGGCCGCCATGGCCGGCGCAAGAGTCAGCGCCGCTTTGCCTCCGCGATAGAGCAGAAAGGCGCCTACCGACGACCAGAGAAGCGCGGCTAAAAACAGCTGCGTCGAAGCAGACGCGGCTGGCTTTAATGATTGAACCGTTTTCCGGGAAGTTATTTTGAAACTCCTTGGCTTATTAGGCTAGTGTTCCTTTATATTATAGCTGACTTTATAAAGTTTAAGGTTCCCAATCTCACCGCCTTGCCCGAAAGGTCCAGTCATGTTACAAATTTCCTTTAACATCACCTCAGGCTCGGCAAGGAGAATCCTGTGAGTATAGAAGAGAAGTACAAGGAGCTCACCCTTGGCTCCCGCACCCTCTACGGCCATGCCAAGCACCTCTTCCCCGGCGGCATCTGTCACAACATAAGGGCTTTTCAGCCTTACCCGATATTCCCTCGCCAATCAAGTGGCCCTCGCTTCACGGATGTAGACGGCAGGGATATCATAGACCTTTGGATGGGCCATTACTCGCTGATCTTCGGCCACGCTTTTGGGACGGTCAAGCGCGCGGTGGCTAACGTGCTGGAGAGCGGCTGGCATTGGGGTATGCCAAATGAGTTGGAACTTCGGCTTGCAGATGAAATCATGCTTGCCGCCCCCGCAATAAAAAAACTTCGCTTTTGCTGCACTGGGACCGAAGCGACCATGTACGCTGTGCGTCTTGCGCGGGCGTTCACCGGCAAGGGCTGGGTTCTTAAGGTAGCAGGCGGCTGGCACGGCGCATCCACAGACCTGAGCTTCGCTGTACGCCCTCCCTATGAAGAGCCTGAAGGGCCCGGTCTCCTGGAGCCCGACATGCAGGGAGTGGCACACCTTACTTTTAACAACATTGAGGAATCCAAGAAGGTCATCAATCTCCATCAAGACCATATCGCGGCTATAATAGTTGAACCGATGCTAGGCTCAGGCGGCTTTATACCCGCTGAAAAAGAATACCTGGAGTTCCTCAGGAAGACCTGTGACGATTTAGGCGCGGTGCTCATTTTTGATGAAATCATAACCGGATTTCGCTTCAGATATGGGATCCTGGCAGATGAATATGAGGTCACGCCTGACCTCGTTACCCTCGGGAAGATTGTCGGCGGAGGCTTTCCCATAGGCATCTACGGCGGGCGAGATGATATTATGGAGCTTGCCAATCCTTTTCAGCCCGAGAGCCCCGGACGGCCAGTTCTTGTAGGCGGCGGCACCTTTTCCGCCAACCCTGCGACGATGGCGGCCGGCCTGGCGACTATGGACTCTTTGCGAAAGCAGCAAAGCACCATTTATGGGCTTCTGGCGGCAAGGGGCGAGGCAATGCGAAAGGGGATAGTAGAGCGTTTTACCGCGAACGCCCTTCCAGCCGCTTGCACGGGGATGGGTAGCCTCTTTATGACTCACATACTTAAGGGCGATGACGGATTGATCTCCTCTCCTGCCGATATCGCTGAAAAAACATACTCCCGTGTTGCCGACAGGGAGCTCAAAATAGCATTACTTAATCATGGCATATATTCTATGCACGGCGGGGGCGCTCTCTCTCAAACTCACGGCGACGAAGAGGTTGAAATGGCGCTTGACGCTTATGAAATGGCGGCAAAAGACCTTAAAAATGAGCTTCAGCTTTAGCAATTAATTTTAGAAAGGAGCAGCTATGTCAGGTAAACGCAGCGCATTAAGGAGTGTAAGTTTTATAGTAGCATTGGCTTACCTCTTCTGTTTTCTACCCGCTTCCCCGGCGATGGCGGGCTGGGTGTCCAATGGTGAGATGATAAACTCTCCTCAGGCCAAGCTCATCTCCATGGTCGAGCGTCAGGAGGTAAGTGATAGTCTTGCCTCAATGGGGATCGACCCCGATGAGGCGGTAAGGCGCGTTGCGCGAATGACCGATGCCGAGGCGCAGAACGCCCTTAACCAGCTTGAGACGATGCCGGCAGGTGGTTCTCCGGTAATAGGGGCGGTGGTCTTTGTCTTTATCGTCCTGCTAGTAACCGACATCCTCGGTTACACAAACGTCTTTCCCTTCGTCAATCCGCAGTACTGATAGCGGGTTAAGAAGCTGAAAGGCATTTCTTTAACGGCAATCGCGGCGGCGTTGCTCCTTATGGGGTGCGCCGCCGTTTCAACCGAGCTTTCTGACGAAGGACTTACTCAGACAGCCAACATCTCTCCTCTTTATGGTTTCAACCAGCGCGAAAACCAATGCGGCCCGGCATCCCTTGCGACGATTTTAAGGTGGAGCGGGGTTCCTGACGCTACACCGGAGGCCCTTCTGCCCACCGTCTATACTCCCGCCAAGGAGGGTTCCTTTCTGCATGACATAGCAGGAGAGATCCGCGCTCATGGCCGCCTGGCCCATAAGATTGAGCCCAAGCTGGCCGCTCTCTTTAGAGAAGTTGAGTCAGGTCATCCTGTGCTCGTACTTGAAAACAGGGGGCTATCCTTCAGCCCCCTCTACCACTACTCCGTTTTGGCAGGTTACGACCTTACTGAAGAGACAGTGACCCTCTATCAGGGCGAAGAGACGCCGGCAAAGGAAGATCTGGATACATTTTCACGGACATGGGCCAGAAGCGGCAGCCAGGGGCTCCTCGCGCTGCCGCCGGGCGAACTACCGGCTGATGGGGGGGAGGGCGATATCCTCACCTCGATAATTGAGCTTGAGGGTGCGGGGCAAACCGGAGCGGCGCTGGCGGGATACAAAGCTTTCATCCGCAGATTTCCAAAATCCTGGAGGGGCCATTTTTCTTTAGGCGGTGCGCTTTACCTTTCAGGCGAGAGTGCCGATGGTGTAAAACATCTTAAGGCTGCGGCGCACCTCGCTCCGGATAGGCCCGAGCCCCTTAACAACCTTGCTCTTGCAGCCCATGGCGATGGGCGCCTTGAAGATGCGGTTCGCTATGCCGATGAGGCAATCTCAAAAGCTCGCGCGCAGGGCCTGGATCTTAAGCCTTATCAGGATACGTTAAAAGAAGTCGGAGGAGCTTTTGAGGTTGAGCCTTAAATCTGCTAAGCTGTGAGGATATTTAATAAAGGGAGAGGCACCACCCGCATGGCGACAAAAGAACCCTCCACAAACAGAACGGCTAATCGCAGGGCCTATCCGAGAAGCCCTGTGGTAGTGCGCGAAGCACGTTACATCTGCGGCATGGAGGTATTCTTCGGATATGCCCAGAATATAAGTCGCAGCGGGCTCTTCATATCAACGGCGAAGTTGAGAGAAGCGGGAGATATCTACGAGATACAGTTCTCTCTTCCGGGAGAGAGCACCAGGCTCTTCTCTTGCAAAGCGAGAGTGGTGTGGTCTCGCGGCTACCGGCACAACTCAACCTTACCGGCAGGCTTCGGCGTCGAGTTTCTTGACCTACCTGAAAAAGACGCCATATACATTGATAAGTGGGTTGAAGCCGTGGCGCAGGACACTTAACCACTGCCACCGAATATCCATTCGCCAGCTTCCTCAGCGCTTTTGGCGCCATCCACCCCGAACACCCTTAAAGCTTCTTCCAACTCCTTAGGCATTGATGAACTCACTAAAAGCGGCTCCCTGCTCTTAGGGTGGTCCAGGGTTACTCTCCAGGCATGCAGGAACATCCGTCTTAGCTTCGTCAGCTCTTTTATCTCTTCGTTGAAAATAGGGTCACCATACCTATTATCCAAAACTATCGGGTGACCGCTATCGGAGAAATGCCTGCGAATCTGGTGGTTTCTTCCAGTTAGGAGTTCGACCTCGACGAGCGTAACCGGAAGGGGATATTGACTTCTCGCCAATACCCGATACCTGGTGTGTGCCGACTGCGTCCTCCCTGAAAGGCGAGGGTGTCCAGCCGGGTACTTGGCGATGTCTCTGGAATCAGCCTTTTTTTCGAGCGATTGTAAAAACTCTCCCTCGTCGAACTCCATTAAACCTGCAACAAGCGCCAGATATCGCTTACCAACCAACCCTTTCTGTAAAGCTACCCCAAGCTTTTGACGCGCCTTCCGGCTTTTCCCAACAAGCACAATGCCACTCGTCTCAATATCCAAGCGGTTGGCAAGCGCGGGCTGAAACTCATCTTTTTCGCTCACTTTGAGGTAGAAGCGCACTCGCTCTATCAGGGTATCCCCGCTATGGCGTAGCGCCGGGTGGCTTGCGCAACCCGTTGGCTTTGAAATGATGAGGAGCTCCTCGTCTTCTCGAACTATGGTGAACGGGCCTGCGGGGGTCTTTATATATACATTCTCATTTATTATCGGAACCGCTACAGGCGTAGGAGGCAGATGAAGGATGGCCGTTATGAGATCACCCTCAAAGATAAGATCCAGGGGCTTTCTGGGGGATCCGTTGACCTTAAGCTCGCCCATTCTCACCTTTTTGAAGACTTCGCGAGCAGTAAGCTCTGGAAATGCGCGGCGCACGGCATCCAGAATAGAGAGCCCGCTCCACTTTTTTTCCACCTTAATTGGGCGCTCTACGGCAACAAGCTCCTTCATTTACCCTTAACCTTTATCAAGTAATGAGAAGAACTCCATCGAGAGGAGCGGCATGGAGCGGTAGGCGTCTTTTAGGCGTTCTTTCTCTTCGACGCTCTTTTTATCCCACAAAGATGAAAGTAAAGGTAAATCACTTACGTAGGTTAACGCGGCAAAGGCTAGTTGATGATAGGCGGCGGCGGCGAAAAACGCTGATAGCTCCATCTCGATTGCATCGAATCCGCTATCTTTTAGCACTTGAAGATTCTCCTGTGATTCAAAGGCAATGGAGCCAATGGTAAAGATCCGCCCTTGGCCTACGGTTAGCCCTCTGCCCTTGACGAATTTTGCCAGGGCGGCCTCCAAGCACCCGCCGCATGCCACTATTGGGGCGCTCTCCACCACGGCGTTAAAGCTATTGAACAGATAGCGGGTATAGCCCTCGCCATCAGCGGCTTCGGTGGGCAGAAAAATATCTCCTATTTGGTGCCCCGCCCCCAACGCGCCTACGGCTCCGATGAATAGAACGTTTTGCGCCGGAGTCATTGAGAGGATTGAGATGCAGTCACCCACCCGTGAAGGCCCTATGCCCGTACGGATAACGGTAATGCGCTCGCCGCCATATACTCCCGTTAAGCCGTCGAAAAAGAATGGGGGAGACAGCTCTTTAACAGAGTCTTTTTCAAAATGCCTGCGAAACGCCTTGAGGGGCATGAAGGGGGTAATTATTACATTTGGCGCTATATCTTCCGGAGCGCACCCAAGCGCGGTTTTTACAACCCGGCAAGGGTCTCCCAGAGACGGATGGTTCTTGCCCATGCAGTGCTCCTTTTTAATAAATGAGGATAAACTACCACAGGAGCGCGGCTCTTGGAATCAGGGCAAAAAAATAGGGGCCCGTGGGCCCCGAGGGAGGAGTTGCGTATACCGCATGAATTGAATATACATAAAAACACCTATGCCTGCAATAGTAAAACACTGTTTTTTCTAAAAAGTTCTTAGTAATATCAAGGATATAATTGTTTTCAGCTAAACCTTATTACCTCATTTCCAAAACCGTGTTAGTGCCGGGGAATTAAAAAACCCCTCTTCGCTGCTTGATAAATTTCATCGTTATCTGAAGATGAAGGTACTTAAGCGGGGCAGTGCCCCATTGAAGGCTTTATCTTTAAGTGGTAATTTTCCACATATGTCAAAACTAATGGTCTCCGAAATATTCTCTTCCCTACAGGGCGAGTCGCACTGGGCTGGTTATCCCTGTACTTTCATACGCCTTACCGGATGTAATTTAAGGTGCTCATGGTGCGACACGAGTTACGCCTGGGAGGGTGGAGAGTTAAGAGCTGTCTCGGAAATAGTTGAATATGCTGTCAAAGCAGGGCTACCCACAGTTGAGGTTACCGGGGGTGAGCCACTTGCTCAGGCGGCTACGCTGGAGCTGTTGGTCGCTCTCTCAAAAAAGCATCCAGGTGAGATACTGCTTGAGACAAACGGTTCCCTCCCCCTCTTGGGAATCGACCCCAAGGTCCATGTAATAATGGACCTAAAGCCCCCCTCTTCAGGTGAATCTGGCTCAATGGACTGGGGGAACCTGAAAATCCTGTCGCCTGAACGCGACGAGATTAAGGTCATAATAGCAGACAGGGTTGACTTTGAATGGGCAACTGAAATCTTGAGAAAAGAGGTTGCCAAGGGCATGAGGATCAGTTTTTCGCCCCTATGGGGCGCCGTGGAACCCTCCAAACTCGCCGAATGGATACTAGCTGAAAAGCTACCCGTCAGGATGCAACTGCAACTTCACAAATTGATTTGGCCAAACAAGGATCGAGGCGTTTAATCCTCTGCCTCTAAATCTTCGTTATTATTTGAACCTGCATCAACTTTCCCAAGAGGCGCTTTATTTGCCATCCTCTCTTCAAGCACACAGCCGGGCTCTCCAGGCTCGCAAAGAACCTCTCGAATAATGCATTTACCGTCAACATCATGCGGGCAGCCCCAGCCTCCAGACATTAAAAAATGCCTCCTCAACTAAGCGTTCAAGTTGCCGATAAATTATTAGGATACCTGAATATATTGGGACAGACAAAATCGCTGGAGAAAGAGCATTCATGGAAACTGCAATATTTGAAAAAGTATTAACCCTAGCCCACCAATCCAAGGCCAGCGATGTTCATTTCAAGGTCGGTGCCCCAATAATGTTAAGGATCAACGGTGAACTTCTGGAGACAAAAAGTCCGATCCTTTCCGCCGAAGATACTATCTCCATCGCAAACTCCGTCCTCACAAACGCTTACCCCCCGGTAAACGTGGAGCAGCTACGGCAGTGGGACGGCTCCTATTCGGTCACCGGAGTCAGCAGGTTCAGGGTAAACATATACCGTCAAAGAAACACCATAGCGCTTATCATGCGCGCGGTCCCCTTTGAAATTCCCACTTTCGAGAGCTTGCGGCTTCCGGACGTTTTGAAGAAGATTTCAATGGAAAGCCGCGGCCTTATTCTTGTTACAGGCGTCACCGGCAGCGGCAAATCTTCAACCCTTGCAGCCATGGTCAACCATATAAACAACAATCGCAAATGCCACATCCTAACGATTGAGGACCCCCTTGAGTTCATGCACAAAAACATCAGGTCCTCAATAAGCCAACGAGAGATCGGCCTGGACACTGAAAATTTCAGCCTCGCGCTGCGCTCCGCGCTAAGGCAGGATCCGGATATAATACTTGTGGGGGAGATGCGGGATCACGAGACCATCGACACGGCTTTACGCGCTGCCGAGACTGGGCACCTGGTTCTCTCAACCGCGCACACCACTGATGCGCAGAGCACGATAAACAGGCTGATAAGCGTCTTTCCCTCGGACAAACAAGCCACTACCAGACTGCGCCTTGCTGAGAGCTTGGTGGCTACTGTGAGTCAACGCCTGATACCAGTGAAGGAGGGCAAAGGGAGAGTTCCGGCTTGTGAAATCATGCGAATGACCAAGACCGTTGAAGAGTATATTAAAGACCCCTTAAAAACTTTCCAGCTAAAGGATGTCATTGAGCAGGGGCATGATTCTTACAGCTCCCAATCATTCGACCAGCACCTTATGTGGCTCTTTAAAGATGGAGTTATTTCCTATGACACCGCTCACGCTGCAGCTACTCATCCAAGCGACTTTGAGCGGCAAGTCCTCCTCGATACCGGCGGTGACATGCCTGACTGAGCGAGGCTACCCACCAAAGAGGTCACGCAGGGATTCCTTCCAACCTTTGTGCTCATGTCCGCCGTCGCTGCAAAGGGGCTGACCCTCCAACAATTTAGCCAGCTGTTTTTTACTCTCTTTGCTCAACCCGGTCGGGGTCCGTACCCATATTTGCAAAAAGAGGTCGCCGCGGGCGTGCTTTCTATTGATGAGGGGGACACCTTCCCCTCTTATTTTTTTGACTTTTCCGGACTGCTCACCCTCATCCAGTTTCACCTTCAGAGGCTCGCCATCCGCCCCCTCAAACTCAACTGTGCCACCGTTGACAGCAGTTGTCAGGTCTATATAGAGCGGTGAAAAAAGGTCGACTCCACGTCGCTCGAATTTTTCATTTTCCTCCTCACGGAAGGAAATATAAAGGTCTCCGGGGGGGCCATCGGGAATCTCCTCGCCCTCTCCACGCATCCTTATCTGCTGCCCTGTTTCAATACCGGGGGGTATCTCTATCTCGACGACCTTCTCGATTCTAGTCATGCCGGAGCCGCCGCACTCGGCGCAGGGTTCTTTAATCCGCTTGCCTTCTCCGTTACAGTCCTGACAGGCCCCGGATGTCTGAAAAGTCGCAAAGCCTTGCCGTATCACCCGGGTTACCACCCCTCGTCCACCGCAAGTCTCGCAACTCTCGATGTCCTCCGGGGAGGCGGCGCCAGACCCTTCGCATACTTCACATGGCGCCGGCTTGCGCACCTTTATCTTTCGTTTGCCCCCCTTTATAACCTCTTTTAAAGAAACGCTAATCTCATGGGCCAGATTCCTCCCACGACGCTGACGCCTCGCACCTGCGCCAAACCCTCCCATTCCGCCGAATATGTCCCCAAAGATATCGCCGAAAGCGCTAAAAATATCACCAACATCCCCAAAGCCATGGTGCATACCGTGGGAATTTAACCCCTCCTCCCCATATTGATCATACATACGTCGTTTATTCTCGTCGGAGAGCACCTCAAAAGCCTCCGCGCAAGCCTTGAAGCCCTCCTCGGCCTCCTTATTTCCAGGATTGCGGTCAGGATGCAGCTCCATCGCCTTCTTGCGATAAGCCTTTTTAATTACTTCGATGGAGGCGCTTCTCTCAACGCCGAGAATTTTATAAAAATCTTTTCCCATTTTATTTAACTCATCATTGAAATGGACAAAGGGAGAGGCGCCCCCAAAAGGGGGCTAGAATTAGGTAAGGTTTAAAGCCTGTAATGTCAAGCTGTATGAAAAAAAAGGGGGGTTATAAAGGATATTCGCCCTCAAAAACCGTGGCGGTAGGTCCAGTCATAAAGACATGGTTACTCTCCCTGTCCCACCGGATATAGAGAGAGCCCCCATCAAGTATCACCTCGACTTCGCGCTCTGTGCGCCCGGTCCAGAAAGATGCCACAGCAGTAGCGCAAGCCCCTGTACCGCAGGCCATCGTTACCCCCGCGCCGCGCTCCCATACACGCATCCTCACGCGGCCGTCGCCAAGTTTTTGTGCAAACTCCACGTTGGTGCGATTTGGGAAGAAGGGGTGGTTCTCCACCACAGGGCCCACCTCCTCCACCGGGTAACTCTCAGCATCGTCAACAAATATAACAGCGTGAGGGTTGCCCATGGATACGCAGGTGATATTGATGCTTCCCTCCTTCAATGGAAGCGGATACTCCTTTACATTACCATCGGCGTTGACCGGTATCTGCCGACCTTCAAGGATGGGCCCGCCCATATCCACGACAACCATGTCACCGTCGAAGTTGCACACCTGGATGCCGGCCATCGTCTCGACCTTGAGGATCTCTTCCGTAAAGATCCCTTTATCTCGAAGATATTTGGCAAAGCAACGTATCCCGTTTCCGCACATCTCTACACGGGAGCCGTCAGAGTTATATATCTCCATCTTGAAATCCGCGACCTTTGAATCCCTAAGGAGGAGAAGCTGGTCAAAACCTATGCCCAGGCGGCGATCGCCCATCTTTCGGGATAGCTCATTCCACCCTCCGGGGTCCGCCTTACGACAATCCACCAGCACGAAGTCGTTTCCAAGACCATGCATCTTTGTAAAATGTAACATCATACCTCTTAACCTCTTAAGTCTAGGGAGCCCCTTGACCTTGAAATTACCGTGTCGGATACTTTACTCCAATTAACTGAACCATAAAAGACCGTATATCCAACTTGACTAAGGGTTAATGGCGCCGGTGACTGAAGAGAGCATTCTGGAGTTTTTATGCAGCACGAACGGAGAGAGGCTTGACGCTTTCCTCTCTCAGCGTGCTCCGGAGTTGAGTCGATCGAGGCTTAAAAAGCTGATTGAGGGAGGCTTCGTTACCGTCGACGGCGAGGCTCAGCGTCCCTCTAAAAAGCTCCAAACAGGGGCAAAAGTGCTTGTCAGGATCCCGCCCCCTGAACCAGCCGAAGCCGCTGCCGAAAAGATGGACCTTGAAATTTTATACGAGGACGAACACCTGTTGGCGGTGGCGAAACCCTCTGGTTTGGTGGTGCACCCAGCGCCGGGGAATCGCTCTGGAACACTCGTAAACGCGCTTTTATACCACGTTAAAGACCTTTCAGGCATAGGCGGCGTTACGCGCCCGGGCATTGTTCACCGCCTTGATAAAGATACCAGCGGAGTAATACTTGTCGCCAAAGATGACGCAACTCACAAAGCTCTTCAGCATAGCTTCAAGAGCCGCAGCGTAAAGAAGGTTTACCTTGCGCTCGTTTTGGGAAAGTTGGATGGAAGCGGGACGCTCGACAGTCCAATAGGCCGTCACCCCACGGAGCGGAAGAAGATGAGCGCTTCAAGCAAAAGCGGCAAACGCGCAATAACCCATTGGAGCGCGTTGGCTCCGCTCAAAGGCGCTACGCTTCTCAAGGTAGAGATCGAAACAGGGCGAACGCACCAGATAAGGGTTCACCTCGCCGAGGCTGGGCATCCGGTTGTAGGCGATCCCCTTTACGGTGGCGCTGCGCGGGCCAGAGGCATCATGGATAAAGTGATTCGTCAGCGCCTATTGAAGGAGAATGCGCAGGCCCTGCACGCATGGAAAATTGCCTTTACCCATCCCGTTAAAGGTGAGCTGTTGGAGGTCACGGCGCCTATTCCGCCTCGTCTCCGTTCGCTGATTGAAGATCTCGGGGGCGCGGGGTGGGACGGATTATCTCCTTGAGGACCGCGACAAAGGAGCCGACTGCAACGCTGCTCTCTATCTTGAGGATGCGCCGTTCATCATCGTCAGCCAACCAAACGCTCATTGAAGAGCCATCGCCAAAGAGCCCCTTAACCCCCTCCATCTTGGGCGTAACCCGTACCGCGTCAAACTCGCCTGCGGGCACCTTGACCCTTTCTTTTCCCGCCACTGTTACCGTCCCCGAAGCCAGCTTCTTGCCGTCACTGACCTCTATAGGGATCACACCGCCGACCTCGGGAAGCGTCATAACCCTTATCGCATAAATCACGGAGATGGGATCGTAGGCATCGCCGCTCACCTCCAGGGTCTTTCTTAACTTGCCATCCTTGATATACCTGGTGACCCCCTCGTCGTGGTCGAATACCACCAAACGCTCATGTGGGTCGCCATAGCCCTCTCTTCCTGTTTTCAGGTAAGAAACGGCGGTAAAATTATTCCCATCGACCACAGATTCGTAACGGATGTTGAGCGGATAAAGCCAGGAGACTTTGGAGCCGGTTTTTGCCGTCGTAGAAAAGCGATAATTTTTACCCTCGGCGCTTACCTTCATTGTCGCCTCTCCGGCGGACATTCCGGACCACTTTATGTCATAATGAAGAAGCTCCCCGGAAAGCTCCTGTAGCTTGGTGGCGTTCGGAGATGCATAAAGGATAGGCGCAGCGCAAAACATAAGCGCAACCGTTAGGATCGCGAGAGCTTGAAAATGTCTCATTTTAAAAAAATACACAAAAATAACTCCTTTGAGGACGACGCAATTATACATGCGTCCTCCTTGTCAGGACAAATCGGGCTCAAACACGGCTTCTCTACCCGCTACGCCGGCGATATGCTTGACGTAAATAATATCTCAAAACTCCTCCATAACACCGGAATGAAAGAGCTCCGGCTTTTGACGCAGGTACACGGTAAAGATATCATCCGGACCACGGACAAGCGTTCGATCCCAGAGGGAGATGGCTGGTTCGGGAAGGGCACCCCGGGGACTCTCTACGGCATAAAGACAGCAGATTGCCTACCCTTGCTACTCTTCGACCCCGAAAAACGAAATATAGCGGCGCTTCATTGCGGCTGGCGCAGCGCTCTAGCCGGGATTGTGCCGTCAGCGCTTGAGCTCTTCCGGACCTCCGGCAGCGCCATTAATGGGTTGATCGGTGCAGTTGGCCCTGCGATAGGCCCATGCTGCTTTGAGGTGGGCGCCGAATTTGAAAATATGGTTTCTAGTGAATATCTCACCCCCGCCGCCGGAAATAAATTTCATCTGGATCTGCCATTATTGGTAAGAACCCAGCTGCTCGACGGCGGCGCGGAGCTAAGCGGTATCGAAAACATTGAGCGATGCACTCTCTGTAGCGGGGAGGATTTTTTCTCTCACAGGCGCTCCGGCGAGGGAGCGCGCATGTGCTCTTTCATAGGATTATCCAGTGAATAGAAGCTTGCCACGACGCCACATAAAAAAAGTCGGGCTTACCGGCTCCATTGGAACGGGTAAGTCAACGGTCTCCAATATACTTAAAAAAGCGGGCGTGCCTGTTATAGACGCTGACGAACTTTCCAAACGCGTTGTCGCGCCGGGGCAGCCGGCGCTTGAGGAGATTCGCAAACGTTTTGGCAGCACCGTCATGGATGTCGATGGAGGTCTCGACAGGGAAGCCTTAGCCGAAGTTGTATTTAAAGACCCGAAGGCCCTGGCCGACCTTAACGCAATAGTCCACCCACGTGTGTCGGAGGAATCCCTATCAGAGTTTAACCGCCTTATCGAAAGCTCACCCATGGGCTTCGTTGTTTACGACGTTCCACTGCTTTACGAGACCGGGATGGAAACTCAGTTTGACCTTGTCGCTGTCGTCCATACCGCGGCATCCCATCAGCTCGACAGAATAATGTCACGCGCCACTTTGAGCGAACCTCAGGCGCGGGCTCGCATCGCGGCGCAGCTTGACATAGATGAAAAAGCCAGGAAGGGCGATTGGGTGATAGATAATAACGGCTCCATTGAAGCGCTTGAGGGTGAAGTCAATAGCTTCGTCGGGGCTATCCTGAGCCACAACGATAAATACCCCCCAGGCTGAAAAACCTTGACAAATTAATGTTCAATGTCTATTAGTTTAAGTCAGTTATTCCAAAAACACCCCCCGCACAATTTCACGGTATCCCTTGAAGGGGCCTCATAGAGAGCGAAAAGCTGCCGTTATTTATTCAAACAGACTTCTGACGAGGACCGATTCCTCCAACCACTAAGAAGCTCTTTCCAATTTAATTGTTAACGTCAAAGAACTTTACAACAGAGGGCCGCAAAAGCCCGGAGCACTAATCCATGCATCTGCAAGAACTCAAGAAAAAAGCTATCAGCGAGCTCACCGAGCTTGGGGAATCACTG
>PKTU01000155.1 GCA_002869005.1 Deltaproteobacteria bacterium | reverse complement strand
GCCCATTCTCAATCTGTGAGATCAAAGCCCCGGAGCAGCCCACCTTCTCCCCCAACTCTTTGAGGGTGATACGTTGTGCGACCCTGAGGCCGCGAAGCCGTGCTCCAATAGTCGTTTCAATTTTGTACTTCATCGAAGCCCCCTTTTTTAAGCATATATTATTATGCTTCTATCTGTGCTTAACATTAAATTTAAAAGTTCCCGTTGTTTTTTGAATTCGCGGTGGGGCAAAACTACATCCTTTTTACCCCGCCCCAAAAATAGGGATTAAGTATATATAACAACAGAGCTCTTTTTACTAGATAATTTTCAGCACAGCTTAAGGGGTCAAAAGCTTTAACCTGGCCCTTTGCTACTATTTTTGTGAATTTCGCCCTAAGACGTAATTTTAATCCTTGCTTAACTTCCTCTGATGGTCTCCTATCCTTTTAAATAGGATTAGGCTCCTGACAGTATCGATGCCGAAACGAAGCCCGAGAATTACAACACCCAACGCCAACGCTATCTTACTGGGGTATATCGGGACCCTCAGGAGCCCAGGCCAATACTCCTGGCTGGCTGTTGAGGACCATGCCGCTTCCAAGGATTGCCAAGCCATAAAAATGCAGAGCAAAAAGCCCAGTGCCGTCGCCAAGGCGTCCATAATGTGATTCGCGCGTTCACTGAGTTTCCTCAGTATAATCTCAACCCGTATGTGCCGTTTCTCCCGCTGGGTGTAGGAGAGGGAGAGGAAGACCACCCATACGAGGAGCAGCTGAACGATATCGTAGACTCCGGGCAGTGGCGAGTTGAAGAGATACCGGCTGAAGATGCCGCAGCCGAGGACAACTGCCATCAGCGCAAGGGCAACAGCGCCGATAGTGCAAAAGACTGCCTCTATCCGCTCGAATATATGAAGCGTTGGGCTCGTCGAATGTCCGATCTCATGGTGACTTTTTTCGATGTCGATTTCCATGATCTAGCATCTCCACTCTAGGACTGTGAATCGGGCGCGCAGGAGTTTAAGACCCCCCCACGCGCCCCTTAACACACTTTTCTTATAAACTCTTGGCCCACTCTATACGGTTGTTCCATGCCTTGTCGTATAGCTCGGCGAGCTTGCCGCTGTCGAGCGCTGTGAGCTCCTGGTAGCGGGCTACCATCTTGGTACCGGGCAGGCCCTTTTCGTTCATCTTATCCTCAGCCATCTTGTATACGGACTGAGCCATCTTGCCCCACTTGGCCACTTCGGAGGGAGCCCATGCGGTGACCTTCATACCGGAAGCTTCCATCTCGGAGATAGCCTTGGGCACCCACTTTGTCGCGCAGTCGCGGGCATACTGGGACTCCGCCTTTTTGGCCTCTTCAAGGATGATGACGCGCTGGTCAACGGGGAGCTTTTTGAAAGTGTTCAAGTTAAACCCGGTGAGGTAGGAGGCGTTCATAGGAGCTACCCAGTGCGAGTCCTCATTGACCTTCATGAGGTAGAGGTACTTGGCGACCTCCGCGAGCTTCAGGTCATTCATGCCTGTGGTGACTGTAACCATGCAATCTACTATGCCCTTTTCAAGGGACTCGTAAACCTCCGGCCAGGGAGTCATTACCGGCGAGGCATGCTGGAGCTTAGTGAGCTCGGCGTGAAACTCTCCCGCGAAGATTCGCATGCGCTTACCCTCCAGCGCAGCCATGTCCGGCACCTCTACATTGGAGATCATGGATAGCAGCGAGGTGGCATTGTGAATAAGCGGGAACATGTTCTTCTTCGCAAGCTCTTCGCCAAAGGAGGGGAACTCGTCATACATGATTGAGGCGATCATAATTCCTTCAAGGGGATTACGGGGCGAGGTGGTGGGGTCGAGAACGCCGCCGAAGAGCCAAGAGGGGAAGTACGCCGGAGAGAACATTGTAGAAAAGTAGGCAAGGTCGGCCATTCCGACCTCCATCGCGTCGGGGGTGTCCGCGAATTTGATCAGGGCGCCGCTGTGGTAAGCTTTGAGCTTTAGCTTCCCGTCGGTACGCGCCTCAATAGCTTCGCCGAAGGGTTTGACTGTCTCGGACCAACCCTGCTGGTTGGATACGGGCATCGGATTTGCGAACTTGAGGGTCTTTGCAGTGACCGTCTGGGCGGAGACCATCGTAACCGTAAGAATTGTGCCCACTATGAGGGCTTTCGTGAACTTCATCTTTGGCTCCTTTTCTAATTTTAGAAACTGTACTCCGTTAACTTTACCGACCTGAAACTGGGTAAATACCTATATATTCGCCCTCTCCACAAGGAACAGGACTATTTGCGGGAAGAAATAGAGCGTGTATACGGTGAATATCTGAACAAGAAGAAAGGGCACGACCGCTTTAAAGACGGTCATAATCTCTACGTCCGGACCCGCTATCGCTTTGGCGGTATGAACAACAACGCCAAGGGGTGGGGTCAAAGTCGCAACCTCCACCATCACAACCGCGATTATCCCGAACCAGTGGATGTCCCACCCGAGTCCGTCAATTGCAGGGAGAAAAATTGGCAGAGTTATAGCAAGCATGGAAAACGCGTCGACGAAGCAGCCAAGGAACATAAAGACAAGTATTATCCCGGTGAACTTGGCGACCGCAGGGAGGTCGACGTTTATGATGAAGTCCGCCACCATATCGCTCATTCCGGTGAGGGTGAGGAAGGTGGAGAAGATAAAGGAGCCGATGACCACCATGAAGATCATGCTGGTGGACCACGTCGCGTTCCACACCGCCTCGCGCAGTTTAAGCCAGGTGAACTTCCTGTTTATGAGGACGAGAATGAAGGCGAGAATGACTCCGAAGCCGCCTACCTCAGTGGAGGTCACGATGCCGCCGTAAAGGCCCACGACTATCGATACGGCAATAAGCATGACGCCCCAAACATCTTTTATTGATTTAATCCGCTCCATCCAGGTCGATTTTGGACCGGCGGGCATCTTTTCGGGCATCAGTATCGCCATAGCGAGAATCATGAAAAGAAATAACAGGGAGTTCCAAAGACCGGGCAAAAATCCAGCCAAAAGCATCTTGCCCACCGACACCTCGGCCAGCATCGCGTAGAAGATTAAAAAGATGCTTGGTGGGATTAGCACCGCCAAAGTACCGCCCGCGGCTATTACACCCGCCGCCGTGGCCCTGTCATAACCAAACTTCTCCATCTCGGGTAGAGCGATTCGGGTAGTCATCGCAGTTGAGGCTATGCTGGAGCCGGTCGTAGCCGCAAGCCCGGTGTTTGTCACCAGGCTGACGATAGCCAACCCTCCGGGAATTCTGCCGAACCAGCAACGGCTTGCGCTAAAGAGGTTTGACACCGCGCCCGACATGACGACGAACTCTCCCATTAGGAGGAAGAGTGGAATGATCGCCAAAGTATATGAGTTACATGTTCCGTAGGGGATCAGGGAGAGGCAGCGAAGACCGGCCATCGGCCCCTGTACCAACATAATCCCAAGGAATCCTACAAAAGCCAGCACGACCCCGACATGAAAACCGATGGACACAAGAACGGCTACCAACCCAACTCCGAGAAAACCAATCAGCTCAAGTTCCATCTTCTGCTTCTCCCGAACCCGGCATGGATAATTTCAACGAAGCCGGGTCTTACCCATTTTGAAGTTGCCCTCTTTACCTCACACCACTTGCCGTTCAAACACCGTCTTATTTAAGTATATATAATCTATATTTAAGTTGAGCTTTAAGTAATTGTCAAGTGATCAACTCACATTTAATAAATTTTTATATGTCTCTGCTGCCGTAAAATCCCCGCCCTCAAGAGTTGATGCCTTTATTTCCAGCCAATCGGAATTTAACCCGGCTCTTGCAAAACGGCATTTCCAAAAGCTTCAAGGGCAAATCTCGCACGAGTTGTTCTCTATCCACCCATCTACCCCGCCGCTTAAAACACGCAGAGGTAGTCTGGTCCGGTCGATGGCAGAGCCATGTGAAAAAATAGGTGGCGGGATTACCCCGCCACCCCAATAAAAGGAGAGTACTACTTTCTTGCTGCTGCTCTTTTTGCCCACGAATGCTTCATCTGCGGCCCTACTTGACCAACTTTTCGATGGAGTCATCAAGGACACTCTTAAGTTCCTTGGCCTGCTCTTCGGAGATGTAACGCTTCGGTTCAGCGTCCATAATCTGGCGGTACTTCTCTAGCGCTCTCTCCTTCTGGGTCTTTTTGCCTGCGGCTTCCCAGCCATCGAAGGTCTTCCTGGAGAAATTCTTAGTTTTGAGCGCTTCCCGGCAGTGTTTGAAGGTATGCTTGGACGAGAGGAACTGGCTCTCGTGGTTCGCTTCCTGGAGGATATCCCAGGCCATGTATTCATCATCCAGGTTGACTCCGACCTGTAGCCTCCTCGTGCTCCCGGCTATCTCATCGTCCATGATAAGCTGAACCGGGCTGGCAATAGTGGCGACCTCAAGCTGGCCTGCGCCGCCGAGGATGTCGCAACCCACATGGGAGATGAGAGAGGCAAGCATCGCCGACTCCGCTGCGGCCTGCTCATCCGGGATTACGGTATCGGAGCCAAAACCATAGGTGTGAGTGGGTATTCCGTATGCCCACTTCACGAACTCGACGGCAGTGGCTTTGCCAACCATCGCCTCCATGCTCGACTGGAGGCTCCCGCCGGTGGACATGTCGCTTGCGAAGATGAGCGGGGTGCCTACCATGGGCGCCCCGGGGGCGATGGTCTGGGTGACGGCCATCATGACCAATATTTCCGCCACCGCGAGGAGGACTACGCCGCCAGTGGTGATGGGCGCGGTGGTCCCCGCCGAGGGGAGCGAGCAGAGGTGGAGTGGCAATCCCAGAGGAGCGGCCTGTACGATAATGTCTAGGTCCATGTGCTTGAAGTCGAGAGGAGTCAGCGAACAGGTTATGAGGCTGAGCACCGGGCGCTTTTTGAGCTCCTCTTTACCACCGGCTACTACCTCCGCCATGCGAATTAGATATTCGATAGAGCCGTCGGAGTAAGGCTGTGTCCATACGTGCTTGCCTGTTGTGTTGAAGGTGGCGTGAATAGCCTCTATATCGGCGACCTGAGGTTTAATGTCGCTCGGCGAGGGGAAGGGGCAGAAATCGATATCGGGGAGAGCATCTACCACCTTGACCCAGGTTTTTACGTTGTCGATGGTGACCGTGGTCTTCTTGCCGGTCTCCGGGTCCATGAATAAGGGCGCGCCGGTGCCTGACCGAGTTATGAAGAGGCCATCCGCCCGGGGCACTTCGAAGTCGTTCTCCTCAATGACGCCGGCGTGAAAAGCGTTGCTGGGGGCGCTCTTGATCACCTTCTCAAGGAGCTCCTTGGGGAAACGGACTATCTTCGTATTTTTGTCAACCTCCGCCCCGGCCTCGGCTAGCTTTTCAAGGACGAAGGGGTGGTCGAGGCGCGCGCCGTTTTTGCCAAGCAGGGTGAAGACCCTCTCAAGCATCAGAGTTTTCTGCTCATCGCTCATGTAGCTGAGTTTGGTATTGAAGTTCATTTCAGTCCTCCGCACTCCAGGCTTACGACGCCCGGCGGTGTCTCGTTAGATAATTAGACTTCCAACTTTTTGGCGCGGTACGCCTTCAGGTACTTCATGCAGAAGTTGTCTCGCCCTGCGAGGGCCTCTGCGGCGGTTATCTGCGCCATCAT
>PKTU01000004.1 GCA_002869005.1 Deltaproteobacteria bacterium | reverse complement strand
GGTGGAGTATCTGGCGTCACGGAATGGGCAGGAAACCTCCAATATTACGCGGCACTAAAAGAGGTAGGTTTACATTAGGAATGTACGTGGGATAGTGTAAAGGCCCCTCAAAAACGGTCGTTTTTGACATGCGTGCTACACCGTGAGTGGGGTGGATAACTCCACGCTCGTAACGTAAATGGAAGTGTGCTTTTGCTGCCTATATGCTTGGCAGGCAAAACATGGTGCGTATAAGTATCGGGAAAAATTAAGTAATAACAACTGGCAATCATGAATAGGATTCAAGAGGTCGTCGGTTAGATCCCGATCAGCTCCACCAATAAAAATTAACGGGTTAGGCAATTTTGCCTAACCCGTTTTTTTTGACCAAAAGCTTAACTTGTGTTCTTCGTCTATAGGTGCCTTTGGCGTTAGTTCGATTTTTTGCATGGTTGGAAGGATTACGAGGGAGCTGTAGAAATTTCCCGAAACGTTTCCCCAAAAGAGATCATTTGTCACAGGTTCTTATAAATCTACCAAAAGTTATGATTAATGGCAGAGGTAACATTTCTCCTTCGGAGCTTTCCCTGAGCTATTTAGAGCAAAGTGGCCGGTGGGGGCATTACCTTCATGACAAGCGATACATGTAGACACCAGCCTTCTGTCGGGATGGTCTGCGCAAGGTGTGCGGGAGGCTTCAGGGGTTGGGATAAAGAACAGCCAGCTTACCAGAGCTATATAAACAGCGATAAATAGTAGATGCTTGCTCATGGGCTACCTGTTCTGGGCAAAAGCGAATATTGCCGCCATCAGCAGGATGACTACATCGGTAACGAGCGACAATATCCATGCAATCCATATGCGCATTTTTTAAGCTCCAAGCGTTGCTTGTCATACAAAGTCGAAGAGTTCGGTGTAAATATTTTCGAGCGGGACCCTTTGTCTATGGAGCCCAATCTCAATGGCTGTCTTCATCGGCCCGGGCCCACAAAGAAAATATTTCGCGCCGCTTCTGTAATCTGGCAGGTAGCGCCTCAAAATCTTGTCATCTATAAAACCGCTTTCACCACTCCAGCCATCAGGTGGGTGCTCCGGCACCTCTACAATGGTCAAGTTAAGCTGCCCGGAAAGGGTTTTAAGCTCTTCCCTGAAGGTCATATCCTCAAGCGTCTTGCAACCGTATATAAGGAGCAATTGCCTCTGGTCCAAACGGTCCGCCATTGTCCTGAGGATGCTCATGACAGGTGTAATGCCTATGCCGCCGACGAAGAAAAAATACTGTGGCGCGTCATGCTGGTCTGTGCTGAAGCTTCCGTGGGGGCCGTCAACATATGCGGTTACGCCGGGAGTTATGTTGCTTATCTCGCTGGTGAAGTCGCCGAGTTCCTTTATTGTAAACTCAACGCGTTCATGCTCGCAGGCGCTTGAGGATATTGAGAAAGGGTGCTCATCGAGGGTGAACAATGATTGCCCTATAGTTAGCCACGCGAACTGACCCGGTTTGAAGCGTATCCCTCCGTGGCCTAAAGGCTTAAGCGCCAGGGTCCAAGCATTTCCCGCTTCCGCCCTGATCTCAACGACCTCATAAGGATGTCTCCTTCGAAGTAGGGGTTTTATCAACCGTGTCCAAACCGTAGTTGCGAACCAAAATAGCGCCAACGAGCACCATAGGAAGAGCTCGTTTGAAGAGCCTGCATAATAGGCGACGGAGAAAATGTGCATGAGGGAGAAGCTGATAACGGAAATAGCTAATATGATATGCCACAGGCGCCATATCTCGTATGGGATCCTCAACTGCTTTCTCCAGACTGATGATATGACAAGCACTGTGAGAAGTAGCAGAGCTACAACACCAAAGCGGATTCCGAGGGGCAGGGTGCTGTTTATAATGTCAGCCGCAAAAGCTCTGTTCACAAAAAGGGCGATCAAAATATGGATGAGCACGAAAACATAAGCGGCTAGGGCGATTCTGCGGTGGTAATAGTAGATTATGTCGATGCCGATAGAGTTGCCTATAGATCGGGAGCGAGCGGTTAGAAAAAACATCATCCCCATCATGGCGGTGGCGGAAAAAGCCAGAGCTACATTGAAATCCGGGGCAAACCCTCGGCCCGGCGGCGTCCGTTCCACGAATAAAATCAAGAGCGGCACGCTAACGAGCAGTAGATATCCGGCTATCCAAAAAATGCCCCGAATAAATCTGTCCATGAACTCCCTCCCGCGATCAATAATTTCTTTGACAGGCGAGCCATGACGGTCTTCGTAGTTAAAGGATACACCCGAGGTGATTGTTGTCACTATTTGGGCGGTTGAAACTCTTCTTTAATGGCCTTTGGGGTAAAGAAGACAAGCCCGTATATGCAAATAAGCATGGGGCCGTGGGCTTCGTAAGGCGGCTAAATCTTAAACTGGATATTTGGGTCTTTACGGTCTTGATGAGGCCCATGACGAATCAGTTTGGCGCAAGGCAGAGAAGGTTAATCCTGAGACGCTGGCGTCAAAGGCTAGAATAGAAATGTTGATGAAGAGAGTTAAGCCTAAATAATGAGTGCTCCGAACGTTATTTAGCTCGACTTCAAATAAATATCTTGAGTTATGGTTTCACCCGGCGGGATATGAAAAAATTCCTCCCTGTCATAGGGACCAAACAGCAGCTTGTTAAGGTATGCCCCGCTACCCTCTATGATTTGGAAATCCTTTTTCAGGAAGTTTGCGTTCCTTTTCGCCCTTTCGATTTCCGCGACGCTCTCGGTGCTATTGCCGTCAATATAGGCGATGCGAGTGTAGTGCTTCATCTCCTCTTTTATTCCCCACTCAGCCATCTCGGGGTCCAACCGCTCTTTGTACCTCTCAAGGGTGCCAAGTGGGTCTAGCTCTCCGTTAATCCAGCCGGAGTTTAGATAATATGTGCCGGGGTGAGCGGTTGAGGACTCTTTGTATTTTTCGAGTGAGCCAATGAAGAGGGGTATACAATCGTGCGCCTTGGGTACGATCAGCCCCTGCGCCGGGGCGAGCACCCCCGCCACGCCGTTTGAGCAAAGCCCGTAGGCGAGGATGATTTCATCGGCCCATTTTGCGACGTCGTCCACTATCTCCTGTAAGCGTGGCGCAATTTTCTCCGGTTTTACATGGAGACCCTGCTCCAGGTAGTTCACATGGATATCATCGCGGCCTTTAAGGAGACGCCCAAATTCAACTTCAAAAATTCCACAGGCTATTACGGCCCTCTTGGCGCTGGGTATTTTCGTCATAACAGATCTCGTGCTAGCTTTCTCTGTTTGCCTTAACCCCGGCGAAACCTATGTGCTCGATGAAGCGTCGCTGGAACTCTTTTCCTTCGGCGAGTCCGATGTGCTTCACTATCGACATCTTCTCCTCAAGCTCTTCACGGAGTCCCTGGTCAAGGAGCAGCATTGCGCTGCCTGTTCGGCTCGTGTTTCCAGCGAAGGTTATCTTTTCTACCAGCCCCGGCGGGATGAGTCCAATCGCCTCAAGGCTCTCCGGCCTTAGGTGGTAGCCAAAAGCCCCGGCGAGTATTAGCGCATCCAAATCGTCAGCTTTGAGGCCCCCCTCGCTCAGCATGGACTCTATAGCCGTCCTAACCGCTGATTTCGCCAGCTGAATCTGGCGCACGTCATTTTGAGTAAAATATACACCCTCCGCCAGGCGAAAGACGGGTTTGCCCTCAAGTAGTTCAAGGCGGTCTCTTGCTCCGGGAGAAACGTGCTCCGCCTCCTCGGGCGCTCGCATCTTGCCGGTGGAGTCGATCGCGCCAAGAGCAAGGAGCGCCGCCGTCGCGTCTATAATTCCGCTTCCGCAGATGCCTCTTGCTTCGCCGCCGCCTATTACCTTTATGCCAACCTCGCCCGCCTCGGCGGAGACTTCCTCTATAGCGCCCGTTGCAGCGCGCATTCCTGAAGCAATGCCCATACCTTCGAAAGCGGGACCAGCGGCTGCCGATGTCACCAATTTTTTGCCTCCGGTGGAGAGGCCCATTTCGCCGTTGGTCCCTATGTCTACAAAGAGAATGTTCCCAGGGCGGTTGAAGAAATCAGTGGCTATCAGACCTACTGTTATGTCCGACCCTACAAAGGCATGGGCAACCGGCGGTATATAGACCCGCGCTTCGGGGTTTAGCCTCAAGCCAAAGCGCGACGCCGGGTATGTCAAGCCACCCTTGATTCCGACAGTAAAGGGCGACCTCCCTAGCGGCGCGGGGTCAAAACCTCCGGCTATCTGTAGCATTGTGGTATTGCCGCCGATTACCGCGTCGAGAATTTCATTTCTCTTCGCGCCTGACTCCTCCAGCAGCTCCCGTAGGAGCTTCTCAAAACCCTTAGAGAGGACTTTCATAAGCTCGGCGAGCCCCTCTGGAGTAGACCCCTTTTGTATCCTAGTCAAAACATCGTGACCGAAGTCAACTTGGGGGTTAAGTGCAGAGGCGGTTCCCAACTCCTCGCCACTTTCAAGGGAGAAGAGGGTGGCTACGAGGGTGGTTGTGCCAATGTCGATGGCGAGCCCTTTGGGTGAAAATTCCTCCTTCCAGTCGGCAAGGAAAACTCGCTCTTTCTCCTTCCCGTAGGATAGGGTGAAGCGGCCATCCTCTTTCAAGACCCGGGGAGCGGGGGAGAGAGGGATGCCCGATATCCGATCGCCTTCAAGGATCCTGGCGTCCAGTGAGAAGTCCTCAGCCAGATGTACGGTTAAGTCCGCCTCGGGGGTCACCCTGCACGCGAGCCGCCACCCCTCCTCGGCTTTTTTTTGGGAGAGATTTTTATGCGGGGTTATCGGGACGTCGGCGCTCTCCACTCGTACAAGGCATTTGCCGCAGCTGCCCTCGCCGTTACATGGGCTTTGGATCGCCGCGCCCGCTCTTCTCACTGCGCTAAGCAGATTTTCACCATCGGAGAGCTCAAGCTCTTTGCCGATGGGCAGTATCGTGACTTTGCTCATAGGATTCTCTACCGGAAAACTTTGCTATAAGAACCGCCCCCGGTCAAAGGTTCGGCTTTGCTTTATAGACACATCATATACCCTGAGCCCTAAGAAAAGAAAGGCGAGTGTAGAAGCTTTATCAATAGATTCGCCAGGTGTGAAAAAGTCACTGCTAAATTAGGCGTGGCTAAAAAATCAAAAGCCCCGGAGCTGCCTCCGGGGCTTTTGTACAGCTGGCAAACTTTACCTGTTACTTAACGTCATAGTCGAAGTTATCTACTATTTGAGTGTCGCCTTTCACTATCTTTACGGTTACCTTATAGGTGCCCTTCTCTGTGAGGTCTACGTCGGCTCCATAGCCGCCCTTCATCTCCATAGCCATGGCTTTCTGTTGGGCTCCCGAGGGTGAGGTTACAAGGTAACCGGTCTTGCTCCCGGTGAGCGGCTTCCCCGCATCATCAAGGGGATATACCATGAGGTGGTGGGACTTCATCTGGGCTGCGTCGCCAGCCATGCTCATCCCCTTCATATCCTTCATCGACTCCATCTGCTTTTTATTGTTTATGAGGTGATAGGCGAGCTGGTGATGATTTACAGTGGATTTGTGGATCATGTCGCCCATTTGGTCGGAGTGGGCCATCTCATGGTCCATCTTCATATCACGCTCCATATCCATAGCGCGTTCTTTGGTCATATCCATGGCCTTATCTCCGTGGGACATGCCGCCCATGCCACCGCCGCCCATATCTCCGCCGCCTTT
>PKTU01000042.1 GCA_002869005.1 Deltaproteobacteria bacterium | reverse complement strand
TCCCAACCGCAATAGCAGTCGCCGTCATACTCATCCGGGGGGCAGGTTATGCAGCGCGTCTCAATACGCGGGTCAACCGCCTTGGCGAACTCCGTATACTCGACTATGCCGACGGTTTTACAGGGAAAGGGGTCGAGGTTCTTCTTTCTTCGCGCCGACTGCACCCTGCAATCAATCATCTTGAAAACGGCGCGGTTCTCCGAGATCTCCTCAGTCACCTGAAGATTCAAGCGAGCATAAAGGCGGTGGTTGATGCACTCGACAAGAGCCGGGATACCGCCGCCTGGCTCGATACCGAGACGTGACATTATCCGCTGTGCCTCGATTGGAGAAAAGCGCCTCCACGCCTCCCTGTCGGAGTGGATGGCGTCTTCCATGCCGTTCTTTGCCTCAACGGCCTGGAACCAGAGGCCGTCATGTGCGAGCCAGAGTTTTGCGTCATCCTTGACAATCTGGAGAAGCTCCTCTTTCGTCATAGCCTCAAGCAAATCAAGCCCTACCCTGCCTCGCATCGCATTCTCCTTAATGGAAGTTATAAATCTATCTTTACCTTGCCCCAGCCTGGTGCACGGCATCGACAACCGCGCGGGCCGTATCCACGGAGGCCATAGGCATAATGCCGTGGCCGAGGTTGAATACATGTCCTCGCGCGGCCTTACCCTTTACCGCAATCTCCGCCGCCGCCTTTCTAGCTATATCCTCAGGGGCGAACATATAGGAGGGGTCAAGGTTGCCCTGCACAGAAAAATCCTGGCCTATCTCCTCTATTGCGCGGGATATGTCTATGTGCCAGTCGAGTCCGATTACGTCGCCGCCAGCCTCTTTTACGGCATCCAACATAAGCCCTGAGCCTTTGACGAAGTGAATAATCGGCACCGACTTATCGAGGGCGGCGATGATGCGTTTCGAATAGGGCAGGACGTATTTTCTGTAATCAGCCCCCGAGAGTATGCCTCCCCACGTATCGAAGAGCTGGAGCGCCTGTGCGCCAGCTTTTGCCTGTGCGTTAAGGTAGGCTATAACGGTGTCGGAGACCTTGTTCATAAGGTCGTTGTATAGCTCCGGCTCGGCGAACATCATCCTCTTGAAGTTGGCAAAATCCTTGGAGCCCTTGCCCTCCACCATGTAGGCGGCGAGGGTGAATGGCGCACCGGAAAAACCGATTAGCGGCACCTTGCCGTCGATCTCGCGGCGGATCATCTTGACCGCCTCAAGGACGAAGGGAACGTCCTCTTCGGGGTTGCAGATGGTGAGGTCGTCCACGGCTTTCCTTGTGCGGATGGGCTCCATCACCGGGCCTGGGTTGAAGTCGACCTCACAACCCATCCCTTCCAGCGGGACCATGATGTCGGAGAAGAGTATCGCGGCGTCCACATTGAGGACGTCAAGGGGCTGCAAGGTTACCTCGCAGGCCACCTCGGGCTTGTGGCAAACCTCAAGGAAGGAGTATTTCTCCCTTACCTGGCGGTACTCCTTCATGTAGCGCCCTGCTTGGCGCATTATCCACACGGGGGTCGTATCAACTGCCTCCCCCCGGCACGCTTTCAAGAAACGGTCGGCACGGCTCATATCCTGCTCCTCCTATTTACCCCGCGTCATCCTAACGGGGATATAATCGCAAAAGGGTTCTTCTTCCATGTAGTCGCCGGTCACGGCGTAGGCGCGCGCGCGGCAGCCGCCGCATACGTTTATAAACTCGCAGGAGCCACACTTGCCTTTGTACTCCTTGAAGTTGCGCAAATCTTTAAAGAGCTGGGAGTTCTCCCAGATATCTTTGAACTTCTCTTTTTTGACGTTGCCCGCGCTCATAGGAAAGTAGCTACAGGGCTTAACGTCGCCAAAGCAGTCTATGAGGCATATCGTCTGGGCTGCGATGCAACCCTTCCCTCCTCCCGTGGAGAAGGTGAGCGAGCGGCGCTCGAACTTTACGCCCTCCGCCTTAGCCATCTGCGGCACCACACGGTAGTAGTGGGGGGCGCAGGTGGGGCGCATGAGGATCTCATCCTCATGTTTTTCCTGCTCGTAGTGCCATTTGAGGAGCTCTTCATAATCCTCTTTGGAGATAAGCTCGCTCATGATGTCCTCTCCGCGGCCGGTGGGGACTATCATGAACATGTACCACGCCGTTGCACCCATACTCTTCGCCAGTTTGAAAGTGTCGGCTATCGAGTCCTGATTGCGCTTGGTAAAAGAGGAGTTTACGAGGAACTTAATCCCATGCTTTTTAAATAGCTCGGCGGCGCGTAGCGTGCCGTCGAAGGCGCCGGGTGATTGGCGGAAGTTGTCGTGGATCTCCGCCGTGGGGCCATCGAGGGAGAGTGAGACCATCTTAATGTCGGCCTCCTTCATCTTCTCGCATATCTCGTCGGTAACGAGTACGCCGTTGGTCGCCATGCACATCCTGAGGCCCTTCTCTGTTCCGTATTTGGCGATCTCGAAGATATCCTTCCTCAGAAGGGGCTCGCCGCCGGAGAGCACCATAACCGGGGTGGAGAGCTCGCAGATATCGTCAATAAGGGTCTTGGCCTCTTCCGTCGAGAGATCGCCCTCGGCCGCGGACATATCTGAGGAACAGCGGCAGTGCACGCACTCAAGGTTGCAGCGGCGCGTCGACTCCCATGCGATCCATTTAGGGATAAATTCTTTCTCCATCTTATTGCCTTTCACGCCGCTTAAAGCGGCTATTCATTCGCTAAATAACTCTCTAGCGCCAGCACCATTCCCTCTACGGTGTATTTTTCTGCTACCGCGACAACCGGTAGGCCCAACTCCTCTGCTTTGGACTGAGTCGCGGGGCCGATAACTGCGCAGGGAGCCATATCGACTGGCAGGCCCTCTTTTTTCAGAAGCTCTGCGTAATTTATCGCCGCTGATGGGGAGGCCAGCGTAACCACGTCTATCTTGCCGCCCTTCACCACCGCTAAAGCCAAGGGATGAGGCTCCGGCATCACATTTTCATAGATCGGTAGGATATCGACTCTGGCGCCCATCTTCTCAAGGCCCTCAGGGACAACCTCTCTGGCCTCCCTGGCCCTTGGGATGAGAACGGCAGCGCCTTTGAGGCCCCCTACCTCCTCGAAGGCCTCCACCATTGACTCGGCGATGTACTTCTCCGGAATCATGTCCGGACGAATTCCCTGCTTTTCAAGGGCTGCGGCGGTCTTGGGACCTACCGCGCAGACCCTCGCCGCTCCAAAGACGCGGCTGTCGAGCCCCATCTCCTCTAAGCGCTCGAAGGTGAACTTCACCGCATTGTAGGAGGAGAAGACCACCCAATCGTAGGCGAATATCTTGCGCAGCGTCGCCTCTGTACCCGACTTGTGCCCGTAGGGCTTTAGCTCTATGAGCGGAAGCTCGATGGGCATCGCGCCGCGCTCCTGTAGCAGGTGGCAGAGTTCACGGGCCTGTGAGGCTGCGCGGGTTACCAGAATCTGCTTGCCCTTTAGGGGTGACTTCTCGAACCATCCGAGATGGCTTCTTGCCTTGGCGACCTCGCCTACGATGACAAGCGAGGGCGGCGGTATGGCAGCGTCTTTCACCCGCTCCGCGACGGTGGAGAGGGTCGCTTCGAGGACCTTCTGCTCCGGCCACGTAGCCCGGTGCACTACTACTATGGGAGTTTCAGGCGAGCGACCGGCGCTGACAAGTTTATCCGCGACCTCGCCCAGATGTTTGATCCCCATATAGATGGCAAGTGTGCCCCCTGCTTTGCCAAGCGCTTCCCAATCTATATTCGGCGCGAGCCCCCCGTCCTTGCGGCGGTGGCCCGTTACAAAGGTGACGCAGGGGGCGTAATCCCTATGGGTCAGCGGGATACCCGCATAAGCAGCCGCGCCGGAGGCTGCGGTGACGCCGGGGATGATTTCCACCGGTATACCCGCCTCCGTTATCGCAAGGGCCTCCTCGCCCATACGGCCGAAGATGGTGGGGTCGCCGCCTTTCAGGCGCACTACGCGGAGTCCCTGCTCAGCCAGCTCTATGACTCTGGCGGTGATATCGTCTTGCGAACGCTGGACGCCGTGGCCCTGCTTGCCCATCCACTCAAGGATTGCCCCCTCGGGAGCGTAAGCGAGCAGGTCCGTGTGGACCAGGTAATCGTAGATCACCGCCTCTGCTTTCTCCAGCGCTTCCTTGCCCTTCAATGTGAGGAGGCCGGGATCACCCGGCCCCGCCCCTACCAGATATACGAAACCTTTCATTATTTTCCGGCATTCTCCATTTCGTAGACCTCGGCGAGGATCTCTTTTGCGCCCTTAGCCAGGAGCTCATCGGCCAGCGCGACGCCAAGCTCTATCTCCGAGCCTTTTTTACCGCTTCCTTCAGCCGTTAAGATCGTCTCGCCGTCCAGGGAGCCGACGAGGCCACGGAGGCGGATATCATCACCTTCAACTTCGGCATAACAAGCTATTGGCACCTGGCAGCCGCCCTCAAGACGGCCCAGGAAGGCTCTCTCCGCGATGACCTGCGTCCACGTCACCTCATCCTTCAGGGGTGCTATGAGCGCGTTGGTCTCGGGGTCTTCTATGCGGCACTCTATCCCCACGGCGCCCTGCCCTACCGCGGGGAGGACATCGTCGGAGTCGATGTAGTCGGTTACCTTGTCAGCCATGCCCAAACGCTTTACACCTGCGGCGGCGAGAACTATGGCGTCGTACTGCCCCTCTTCGAGCTTTCTGAGGCGCGTGTCGACGTTGCCGCGAAGGTCGTCGAAGTTGATGTCAGGGCGGCGGGCTTTAAGCTGCACCTTGCGCCTGAGGCTTGAGGTGCCTACCTTCGAGCCTGCGGGGATAGTCTCCAGCGTCTCGCCTTTTGCGGAGAACCAAGCGTCGCGCGGGTCTTCGCGTTTTAGGATGACGGAGAGATAGAGCCCTTCGGGGAAATCCGTGGGAACGTCCTTCATCGAATGAACGGCGATATCGGCGCGGCCATCCAAAAGCGCGTCCTCAATCTCCTTCACGAAGAGCCCTTTGCCGCCTACCTTAGCAAGGGGCACATCGAGAATTTTATCGCCCTTGGTAACTATCTTCACCAGCTCCACTTTGAGGCCGGGATGAAGGGCCTCCAGCTGATCCTTTACCCAGTTGGCCTGCCAGAGCGCCAGTTGGCTCTTACGGGTTGCAATCTTAAGCGTGTTCTTTCCCACGCGCTACTCCTCCTCGTCGATTACATCCGCCTCAGGCAGGCCGAATACTCGCCGGACAGAATCCAGAGAGAGGTCGGCGTCGCTTTCGTCAGCGAGGGCCTTTAGGCAGATAGTTGGTTGATGCAGTATTTTATTGACGATCGCCTGCGTCATCGACTCAAGCGATTTTAATTCTTTTTTCGTGAGGTTATCACCCATAACCTTAAGTGTTTTATCAAGTTCTGCGCGCCTTATTTCGTCGAATTGCTCGCGTAGTTGGCGGATAGTCGGGGTGACATCAAGCATCTTGAGCCACTTGAGGAATGAATCCACCTCCTGCCGTACTATCTCCTCCGCCTTCTCCGCCTCTTTGGCGCGCTCCTTCTTGTTTACCTCGACGATGCCCTGAAGATCGTCGACGTCGTAAAGATAGACGTTGTCGAGGTTATTAATCGCGGGGTCTATATCTCTTGGCACCGCTATATCGATTAGAAACATCGGCTTCTGGCGCCGTTGCTTCATTGCGGTCTGAACGTCCGCCGCGTGTAGAACGTGCCCTGGCGCGCCCGTTGAAGATATTATTATATCAACCTCGTCGAGGTGCTTTGTGAAGGCGTCGAAATGCACTGCCTTGCCGCCGTATTGTTCAGCCAGCTTCTCCGCGCGGGCGTAAGTCCTGTTGGTTACCATCACGTTGGAAATGCCGTTTTCGACAAGGTGCGTCGCCGCGAGCTCGCACATCTCTCCCGCCCCGATCACCATTACCGTGCGCCCGGTGAGCTCTCCGAAGATCTTCCGGGCAAGCTCAACCGCCGCAAAGGATACAGAGACCGCCGACTGGGCTATGCGAGTCTCCGTGCGGACTCTTTTGGCCGTAGAGAAAGCCTTGTGCATGAAGCGGTTTAAGACGTGCGCCGTCGCGCTGCCCTGCTGCGCCTTCTCGTAAGCGTCCTTCACCTGACCCAGAATCTGAGGTTCGCCAACCACCATCGAGTCCAGCGATGATGCTACGCGGAAGACGTGCTTGACCGCGTCGACGCCGATAAATACGTAAATATGCGGGCGGAGCTCCTCGATTGGTATCTCGTGATATTCGGCTATGTAGCCGATCAGCGCCTCTATGCCCTCTTCCCGAGAGCGCACTGCGGCGTAGACCTCGACCCTGTTGCAGGTGGAGAGGATCACCGCCTCGCGCACGTGGTCGAGCCCGCGCACGCTCTTTGCTACCTCATGAAGGATGTCGGGGGCGAAGGCAACCTTCTCCCTTATCTCCACGGGCGCTGTTTTGTGACTTAGTCCTACAACCGCTATTTCCATGACAACTCTTATCTAACCCGTTAGCCGCAAACGGTCCTAAATCATCCGTAAATGTGGAGGCTCTGAACGTTGGGCAGTATCAGAGGCAGCACATAATTAACCCCTAGGAAGGTGAAAAGCACGCAGGCAAAGCCGCCAATCGCCCATAGCGCGGCCTTTCTGCCCCGCCAACCCACCGTCATTCTGCCGTGCAGAAGTGCCGCATAGATAAACCAGGTAATAAGCGACCATGTCTCTTTCGGGTCCCACGACCAGTAAGTCCCCCAAGCCTCCTGCGCCCAGGCCGCGCCTGTTATAATACCCAGCGTTAGGAAGGGAAAGCCTATGGTGAGGCAGCGATACCCGATCTCGTCCAACACTTCGATGTTGGGTAGACGGTGAAAGAGCATTCCCAGCTTCTTCTTCTTTAGCTGCCGCTCCTGAATCAGATACATTATCCCCGACACTGCGGCGATCCCGAAGGCAGCGTTGCCTATAAAAAGCAGGCCAACGTGTATCGGAAGCCAACCCGACTGTAGCGCGGGGGGCAATTCGATTATATCGCTTGGGGTAACCGCCGCGCCGAGGAGGAGGATTAGGGCCAACGGCGTAGCGAAGGCGCCTAGGCTCGGTATCGAATAGCGGAGCAAGAGCACGAGGTAGAGGCCTAGGGTACACCAGCCGAAGAAAGAGTATGCTTCATGGAGGGTCGCCATGGGGGCGTATCCGCCGGCGAAAAGCCTTGTAAGTAGGAGCACCGTATGGAGGGCGAATGCCCCCCACGTAACCCACGAGGCGAACTTCCTCACCTCCGCCTTCAAGGTGACGAGAAAGGCAAGCTGACTCGCTGTGGCTATGAGATAGACGATGATCGCTATCCTCAGTAACCATAAATCCATATCTTCCTCCCTACCCTTTTTCCTTCAAGGCGCCAAGGTAGAACCCAGCGCCGAATACACTATCCACCTTCTCGCCGACCGCTTTTAAATCCCCCTTTCGGAGGTCTTCTACGATTCCGGCGTCGAGAAGTTTCCCAAAACCTTCGCCGCTATGCGCTTTTGCCTCGGCGTCAAGTGCGCTCCTCAAGAGCGAGAAGAGCTCAAGGGCAAGCTCAAGGCCCTCGGGAACCGCCTCCACCATCCTGTCACGGAGCCAAGCAGCGACGGCTGGTGAAGCCCCGCCGGTGGACACCGTGATAGTAGCGCCGCCCTTTTTAAGGGTAGCCGGAAGGTGGAAATCACTTCCCTCAGGGTCGTCGGCCACATTCGTCAGGGCGCCAAAGAGAGCGGCGGCTTTAAGTGCCGCCCTGTTTGCCTCGTGGTCTCCCGTGGCGGCGAAGACAAATAGCGCCCCTTCGGCATCCTCCTTCACGAAGGGCCTTGAGCGCCACTCTACGTTTCCCCTGTAGACGAGGCTCTGAATCTCTGCGGAAGCCCTTGGGGCAACTACAACAACCTCCGCGCCCGCCTCAACGAGCCCACGGACTTTACGGGTGGCGACGTTGCCGCCTCCCGCTACGACGCACCGCTTCCCCCTTAGGTTGAGGAGAATCGGATAACGTTCCGGGCCATCTTGAAGTCTACCCAAAATACTACACTTTTGCCGAGATTTCTTCCAGCGCCGATCCAAAGAGCAGCGGCACCAAAAGTTCGTGCGGCCCCGTCAGCCGAAATCCCCTGCCTCCGCCTGAGGTGGGGCGGGAGACCACGTTGACTCCGGGACGGTAATGTTTGATGAAATCCAGGTCGGCGGTAGTAAAATCGCTCACTTTGGCGCCTAGATTCCTCGCAAGGGTCAGGGCCTTGAGAAATATCTCCGGCAAAATCACGGCGCTGCCTATATTGAGATATACGCCCCCTTCAAGGCTCTCCACCATCCTGGCGAAACGACGGAAGTCCCTGAGGGTCGCGCCGCCGATAGCTTCGCCGTCGGCGTCCGGGTGCATGTGTATTATATCAGTGCCAAGGGCGACGTGTACCGTGGCTAGCACCTTCCCTTTGTAGGCGGCCGCCAGGAGGCTCTTATCCCTGTGCGGGAGCCCTTCCTCCCAGATCGCCTCGCCAACGGCCTCGCCAAGCCCTTTGCCGGCGGCATAACCTTCTTTGATCACCCTGTTTAACCAGACGCTTGTCTCACGCGCCATCCCGAACTCGCCCCCACCTAACACCGCGCCGACCTCCTCGGAGGAGTGGCCCGAATAGGCGAGCTCGAAGTCGTGGATTATCCCCGCGCCGTTCAGGGCGATTGAGGATATTACCCCGCGCTCCATAAGGTCGGCATAAAGGGGCTGTAGCCCCACCTTGATATTGTGAGCACCCATAGCGAGGGCGATGGTCTTACCCTCAAGATGCGCCGCCGCTATGCGCCCCGCGAGCGCAGAGAGCTCTTCAGCCTGCAAAAAAGCGGGCAAGGAGGCGATGAAGTCCTTAAAACTCCCCCCCGGCGCGTATGGTTTTTTGAATGAAGCTATGGATACCTTTGATTTTCGCCCTTCGAGAGAATACGTAGAGACTTTGGATGGGTCTATCTCTTCGGCAAGTGCTAACTTCAGGTCCATCCTACTCCTCCGCGCTTTCCACCCAAAGGCGCTCCACACAATCGCAAAAAGCGTGTATCAGGGCTATATGGCACTCCTGCACCCTCGGAGTGTAGGGAGTTTTAACGGCGAAGAGCGTGTCGCAAAGCCCCTCCATCCTGCCGCCCCCTTCCCCGGTCAGGCCCACGGTGTAGCTTTCGACCTCCCTCGCTTTCTCAAGGGCAAGTACGACATTGGGCGAGTTCCCGCTAGTGGAGATGCCTATGACGACATCGTCGGGACCCGCGAAAGCCTTGAGCTGACGTGCGAAGACATCATTATAGCCGTAATCATTGCCGATTGCCGTAAGGGAGGAGGTATTTGTAGAGAGGGCAATCGCCGGCAGCGGCTCGCGCTCCCTTAAGAAGCGCCCGACAAACTCCGCCGCCAAATGTTGTGCGTCCGCCGCGGAGCCCCCGTTGCCGAAAACTATAACTTTTCCGCCCTCACGGATTCTTGCGACGGTCTCTGCCGCCAAATCCGCTATCATTGGCGCATTTTCCGTAAGAAAGGACTCAAGGAGCGCTGCACTCTTCTTGGCGTCCGCCAAAATCCTCTGTGCGTGTTCTTCGAGATTCAAGACATCCCTCGTAAAAAAGCGGTTCCGGGGGGTGAGAGACTATGCGTAAAAGTGCCGACATGTCAAGGTTTTACGGTGCTAAGCTTCCTCAATCTCCTCTACTAGCCTGTCGAAATCGGCGAGTTTAAGGGCATGCTCGGAGGCGAGGGACGGGTCAAGGGTGTCATCTCCCCTGCAAAGCTGCCACTTAATCTTCACCGGACGCCCAAAGATCTCGGAGACTTGCGTACGCAAACGTACGCACTCATCCACGGTGAGAAGCGCCGGGTGGACGGTTGTCCGAACCTCTACGTCTACCCCCCAATCCGCTAGGATGGCGAGGGTGCGCGCGACGGAGGCGGGGTCAGCGCCCCTTCCCGCGTTTTTCCTGTAAGGAATCGACTCAAGGGGCGCCTTGACATCGACCGAGAAAGCCTCTGCGAGGCCGGTCATCAAAATGGTCTCGACCATCTTCGGCTTGGAGCCGTTGGTGTCTAGCTTCACGGGCCAGCCCCGCGCCTTGAACTCCTCCAGGAACTGCGGCAAAAAGGTGTGGATTGTCGGCTCGCCGCCGCTTATGCAGACGCCGTCAACCCATCCTCTAAGCCCTTCGAGCTTGGCGAATATCCCCTCAAGCTCAAGGGTGCGGTACTGTTCCGGGTCTGTTACCAGGCGATGGTTATGGCAGTAAGGGCATCGGAAATTGCAGCGGGGGAGGAAGACCACGGAGGCCATCCTCCCCTGCCAATCGACGAAAGAAGTCTCTATAAAACCCTTAACGGCGGGCAAGCCGTTCATTTAATGCTCCAGGGTTTGGAGGTACTTCTTTATTTTCAGCGCCCCCGCTATGTGGGTGGAGTCATCAAGCACGAGAATGGGGAGCATCTTCTCCGCCACTGTCACGAGCCCGTGCCACGCCAGATGGGCAAGCGCATCGGAGTTCTCCGGCCCTAGGGTCTCGATCGAGACTCCTAGGGAGGAGAGATCAAAATTATCTTTTACGTATTCACACTTCTCGCAATTTTCCTTGGTGAACAGGGTCATCTCTCTATCCTCCCTGGCCGCTGTCGGCTTCATCGCAAGTGGCGGGTTTGGAGGCGAAAAAGCCTTTGTTTCTCATGCGCTCGGCGAGCTCGCCCAACTTGCCGTCATTCCAGGAGCTTACTTTGGTGAAGTAGCCGGTGATCCGCGTGATGCCCTCAACGTCGTCGCTGCCGCAGCGGGTACAGGTCTCGGTGAGGCCCCGCTCGGTGCGCCCACAGCTTATGCATGTGGTGAATTCGGGGCTGAAGGCTATCTGGTCGTTGTGCGTATTGGTAAAGACTTTCTTGACGAAGTTGGCGAGGCTAGCCGCCGAGGGGCGCTCTTCACCCAGCCAGATATGGGTTATCGCGCCAGCCTCGATTAAGGGGTGAAAGAGTCCTTCGCGCCCGACGCGGTCCACCGCGTTAACGTCGCAGCCGACATGGAGCTGCGTCGAGTTCGTGTAGTATACGTTACCGTTTGAGATGTCGCCGCGCACTGTGTGGCCCGCGATGGGGCTAAAGTGCTTAAGGTCGAGCTTGGCGAAGCGGTAGGAGGTGGACTCCGCAGGGGTCTGCTCAAGGACAAAGTGCATTTTGTGGTGGCGCGAGAACTTGTCTGTGAGGAGCTTCATGTGGGCGATAATCTTAAGCCCCAGCTTGAACGCTTCCTCTGACTCGTGGAGCTCGGTGCCTACGTGCACCTTTACCATCTCGTTAAGGCCGACCATGCCCATCAGGTAGCTTACGCGGTGCATCCTGAGGTAGGACTGCCCGTCGCGGTTCATCGTAAGCAGCGCAAGCGGCCCGTTTTCGCCCTGGCTGAGGAGCTTCTCGATAAAGGCGCGCTTCTCAAGGTGCGCGGTGCAGCAAAGCTCCATCATCTTGGTAAGCTCTGTAAATAGCGTCTGGTCGTCGCCGCCGGCCTTGTAGGCGATGCGCGGGAGGTTGATCGTCACGTTTTGCAGGGCGGAGTAGCGCATCCGCCATGGCTCCTTGGCATCCTCGAAGTCTTGTTTTTCAAGTTTGAAGGAGAGTCGGCAGCATTCGGAGATCTTCGCTGTGTCGCCACGGTCGAAGACGTAATAGGTCGTCCCCTTCTCAGCAGAGACGTTGCAGATGAGCTCAAGGAACTCCTCATGCCCCTCGGTTTTGAAAAACTTCTCCGTTATGTGGACGAGGGGTTTGGGAAAGAAGAAGGGGCGGCCGCAGGCGTCGCCCTCCATGTAGCACTCGAAGAGCGCCTTGGCAAAGCGCTGCGCGTCCTTCTCATACTCACCGTAGGTTTTTCCCGTAAACTCCCCGCCGGGGCCTATCGCGGGGACGTCCTCAAAGTGCTTTGGCACCTCCCAATAGATGTTGATATCGGTAAAGATCGCCTGCCCGCCGCGCGCCACGGCCTGCTGGGAGAATTCGTAGATCATCATCTGCGCGAGCTGCTTGATATCGTCGTCGCTTAGATTTGTGAGGTATGGTGCAAAGAAGAGGTTCACCGCATCCCACCCTATAGCGCCCGCGAAGTTCGACTGTAGCGCGGCGGCGAACTTGACCATGTGCGCCAGAAGCACGTCGGCGCGCTTAGCGGGGCGAGCCACCGCGAGGGCGTTGGGGAGGTTCAGGCCGAACTTTTTAAGGTACTCAAGTGACTGCCCGGAACAGTAGGGGCGGTCGATGAAGCCGAGGTCGTGCATGTGGATATCGCCGCGCATATGCGCGTCGCCTACATCCTGGCTGAAAACGGTGAGTAGCGCGTACTCCTTCTTTATGTTCTCGGCGAGGGTGAGGTTGGTCGCTTCCGGCCCGTGGGGGACGTTGGCGTTCTCCTTATTGTGGTTTACCAGAAGCTCCTCGACGTCGTAGAGCGGCATACCGAGGCGGGTATGCATTCTGCGGGCGCTCTCAAGGCCCATCTCTATGAGCTTGGCGTCTACAAGCTCGCGGACGAGGGGGGCCGTCAGCACCTCAATCTTGGAGCTTAAGATGACCTTCTGCACCTCATCTGCGACGCGGCATGCCGTGTCTTCATCGATATAGGTCTCGCGGATTAGCGTATCGACAATCCGCTTATGGTCCCATTCGACGATCTCCATGCCGGAGGTGCGGACAAAGAGGGCCTTGTCGGTGGCTGTTGAATCAATCGCTTGTATGCGCCCGGAGATATCTGTGACTTCGCCCACCGAGGTCTCCTTTCATTAAAAAAATCAACTGGTTATTCGGGTTTTCTGCTCAACATCTGGTATCGAATTGGCATTCTAGCACAATATATAGTATGCGAAAAGGGGTTTCGCGCCGATTTTCAATTTGCATAATATGACCCTTAATGGCTATTATCTGCCCGTACAACGAGAGCACAATCTGTTACCTTTTCCGGGGAAAAGCATCAAATCCATGAGCAGCGAAAACAGGGCTGAAGAAAATGAGCTTATAGGGCGCGCGAAGAAGGGTGAGTTCGAGGCGTTCGAGGAGCTGGTAAGCAGGACGGAGGGCAAGATTTACAACCACCTCCTCCGCCTTGTGAACAACCCTTCGGATGCGGAGGAGCTACTACAGGAGACATACCTCTCCGCATATAAGAACATTGCCTCCTTCAAGGGCAACTCCACCTTCTCAACGTGGATTTACAGAATCGCCACCAACCACGCCTTTATGCTCTTTAGAAAGCGAAAACCCGAGCTTCCGCTTGACGAACTCCCCCTCCCCACCCACGAGGAGTTGAAGCGGCGCGAGATAAGGGATTGGGATTTCGACCCTGCCGACGCCGCCCAATCAGGAGAGGTCAGGGAGATTTTGACCGAGGCGATAAAGGAGCTGCCGGAGAATTACCGCGCGGTGGTTCTCTTAAGAGATATAGAAGGTCTTTCAACGGCTGAGACAGCCGATGCTTTAGGCATTAACGAGGGTGCTGTAAAAACGAGGCTGCACAGGGCGAGAATTTTTCTGAGGGAGATACTTAGCTCCCATTTCGCCCCCGAGGAGCTCGAAGCGATGGAAGGAAAGTAACTTTGGCGTATGATAAACTCTCCTGTAAGGAGATCCTGGAGAAGCTGAGCGAGTACATCGACGAAGAGCTGGACCCTTCAATGTGCGATGAGATCGACGAGCACATGGGCGACTGCCCTCCCTGCGTCGCTTTCATGAACACGCTGAAAAAGACGGTGAAGCTCTACAACACCTCCGGGGACGAGGTGGAGATCCCCTCGCCCGTTCGTACCAAGCTGCACGACTTCCTCCGTCGCCGCTGTACCGATGAGAAGGAGTGACGCTTTGGAAACGTTGATACTCATAGGAGTACTTGTAATTATTATAGCCCTCTCCCGCGGTGGCGGGTGAGGTTCCTGCTGAGCCGCCGGTCAGGCGGCAACGAAACTTGAAAGGAGCAGTTGAATAAAATGGCTGGCGAAAATATCGTATACGTCACTGACGCCGACTTCGATGAGAAGGTAATAAAATCCGACCTGCCCGTCCTCCTTGACTTCTGGGCGCCCTGGTGCGGCCCCTGCCAGATGATAGGTCCGGTTCTTGAGGAGATAGCCCAGGAGTACGCAGGCAGGTTCGTCATCGCGAAGATGAACGTGGACGAGTCTCCCGAAACCCCTCGAAAATTCGATGTCAGGAGCATTCCCAACATAAAGTTCTTCAAGGGCGGCGAGATGCTCTCCGACCTTGAGATCGTCGGCGCGGTGCCCAAGCCCAACATAATCGACGCAATGGAAAAAGCCCTTTAAAATGCCGATCATTGAGTTTTGCTGTTCCTCCTGCGACAAGAAGGTGGAAGAGCTGGTCAAAAAAACGGCAGGGGCGACTGCGCCTAAATGCCCCTCATGCGGAAGCGAGATGGAGCGAGCGTGGTCGGTTTTCGGCACCTCCTCCAAGGGAAGCTCCTGCTCCCCGGGCGGCACAGGCGGCTTCTCCTGAAGGTGATGCCATAGCGCCGTGGGCGCTTGAGAAGCAAAAAACTCTTTATTGAAAAAACCTTTTGCCGATAGTACCCTCCTTTGGATGGGGGGTTTTCATTTCAATCGGTTGATTACCGGGGTGAGCTTTTAACCCTCTCCCGGTGTTTTATTCAGAGAGCGCCGACGCGCTCTCTTTACATACCCCCTGGGGAAGAATGATGTTGAACCGTACCAAGAAAATCTTGCCGCTTCTCCTTATCGCCGCACTTCTGGCGTCGGCGGGGTGCAGCGACAGCGCCAACAAAGCCAAGCCTAAATCCTCCAAGCCGGTCCCTGACTGGGTACTCCCAAAGGTTGACGGAGGAACACTAAGCTACAGCGATCTCAAGGGAAAAGTAATTCTTATAGACTTTTGGGCCACTTGGTGCCCCCCTTGCCGCGCCGCGATACCGCACCTGAACAAAATATATAATGAAAATAAAGAGAACGGCGTCATCTTCGTGGGCATGAGCCTGGACAACAATCCGGAAGATGTTAAAAATTTCCTCACCCGCACCACTGTCGATTACCCGATAGTCTTCTCCGACAGGAAGACGATGATGGACTTCGGCGTCTCGCCTATTCCCCGTGTCTTCGTAATTGATAGAAACGGTGTAATCCAGGGCGATTTCACCGGCTACGACCCCTACATTGGCGAGGCCATCGAGAAAGTTGTAGTAAGGTTGGCCGCGGAGTATTGACACTTTACCCACCCTCCCCGATAATCTCCGGGTTTACGCTACTTTACTCACTCAAAAGATGGAGCTCGTGAAGTCATGAAAAGGGTGCTCTCAGGCATTCAGCCCTCTGGCGTACTGCACATCGGCAATTATTTCGGCATGATGGAGAAGATGATCCGTTATCAGGAGGAGTCGGACCTTTTCGCCTTCATCGCCAATTACCATGCCATGACCACGGTGCAGGATGGCGAGCTTCTGGCGCACAACACCCTTGAAACTGCCGCCGCCTTCCTCGCGCTGGGCCTCGACCCTGACAAATGCACCTTCTGGGTGCAGTCGGACGTGCCGGAGGTTCAGGAGCTTACCTGGATACTCTCCACCCGCACCCCGATGGGGCTTCTTGAGCGTTGCCACTCCTACAAAGACAAGGTAGCCAAGGGGTTGATCCCCAACCACGGCCTCTTCGCGTACCCCGTGCTCATGACCGCGGATATACTTTTATACCATTCCGACGTGGTACCCGTTGGGCGCGACCAAAAGCAGCACCTTGAGGTTGCGCGTGACATCGCGATAAAGTTCAACAACCAGTTTGGCGACGACACCTTTACCGTGCCCGATGCAGAGATAGACGACTCCCTCGCCGTAATACCCGGCACCGACGGCCAGAAGATGTCAAAGTCATACGGCAACACTATCGAGATATTCACCACCAAGAAGAAGCTGAAAAAGTCCGTAATGGGCATCGTAACCGACGCGGCGGCGGTCGAGGATCCCAAGGATCCCGACACCTCAAATGTCTTCGCCATCTACTCCCTCTTTATCGGCTCCGAAGAGCGTGAGGCGCTGCGGGAGCGTTTCAAGGCGGGCGGAATGGGTTACGGTGAAGTCAAAAAAGAGCTTCTTGAGATTATATGGGAACGCTTTGAGCCCAACCGGGAGCGCTTCGACTCGCTGATGGCGAACCCGGACGAGATTCGCGAGATCCTTGCCAAAGGCGCCGAAAAGGCCAGAGCCACCGCGCAGGAGACCATAGACAAGCTCAGAAAGGCCGTGGGCCTGCTCTACTAAGAATAGTAAAGCCTCAACTTAAAAGACCCCGGCGCGACTGACGTGCCGGGGTCTTTTAACTTTGCAAGAGCATTACGGCGCAGCCTTCCTGTCACCTTCTCCTCTCAATCCTCATCAAAATAAATGAAGGAGAGGAAAAGGCAGCCTCTCCGGGGAACTCCTCCTAAAAGAAGAAAGGAGGGCATCATGGTCAGCAGATATGAGAAATGGGAAGTGGGTGATTACATGAAGCACTTCCTAACAGAAGCTAAAAAAACCAAAGACAAACTCTTCAAGGATAAATTTAACGCGCTGGGTGAAAACCTTGAGCACTTGGACGTTGAGTTCATGCGGGAGAACGGCAGGTGCGGAGCTGAACTTGGAGAGTTGATGGGTGACCTTCACGGCATCGCGGCGCGGCTGGGCTACTGTGAGACTGAACGTGGTTACGAAGGCGAATGCCGCAGGCTCTATGCCGATGTTGACGCCGCAATCGAGAAAACCGGGCACCTTGAGGAGCGTTGTTTCATCTAGTCGCTCACTGAGTAAATGAACCGCTAAAAATAAAGAGCCCGCCTAGGCGGGCTCTTTATGACCTCATAATCGGCACTACCCAACGAATGAGCAGCAGTAGTCGGCATACTCCGAAACAAGTACGGTAAAGGAGGTGTCACCCGGCACCGAGAAAGACTCTCCCGCTTTGGCGGTGCTCCAATCCTCGGCGCCGGGGAGCTTGTACAGCATCGAGCCCGCGATTATCTCCATGATTTCCGGCGCTCCGGTGTTGAAGGCATACTCCCCGGGGAGCATGAAGCCAAGCGTCTTCCGTTCGCCATCCTCAAAGATAAGGGTGCGGCTCGTCACCCGCCCCTCATAGTAAATATTGGCCTCCACAACCACCGTCACATTTTTAAACTCTGCCATTTAATCAATCTCCCAGCTATTCGAAGAATCTCATTGCGTGTTCGGCGGCGTCCTGCTCCGCTTCTTTTTTTGAACGCCCCCTGCCCTTCGCGAGTGAGCGTTTGCCCAAAAGTATCTCAACCGTAAAGACGCGGTCGTGGTCCGGACCCTCCGCGCCAAGATGTTTATAGGTGGGAGCTTTTTTATAGCGGGCCTGACAATACTCCTGCAAACGGGTCTTGTAATCCAGCTCAATCATCTCCACCCCTGCGGAGTCTATGACGGGCTGGTATATCGATTCGATGAAGCGGAAGGCTATCTCGAAGCCGCCATCGAGGTATATGGCCCCGACAAGCGCCTCGAAGGCGTCGGAGAGGATGGAGGGCTTCTCCGCGCCGCCTTGGCGGGCTTCACCCTTCCCGAGGAGAAGGTGGGGACCTAGGTCGATGGTTTTAGCTATCTGCGCGAGGGTCTCCTCCTTGACGAGGTAGGCGCGGATGCGCGACATATCACCCTCATTCAAAAGTGGCTCCACGTCATAGAGTAGCCGCGCCACCCCAAGACCCAGAACGGAGTCACCAAGGTATTCCAGGCGCTCGTTGTCCACTATCTCCCCCTGAGCTTCATTGGCGTGGGATTTATGCACCAGCGCCTGGTTGAGGAGTTTGGGCTGCTCGAAGATATAGCCCAGATCCTCTTCGAGTGTCCTAAGCTGCTCAATCCGGCGTATATCCATCAGCTATACCTCACAGTTTCGCCCAAAGCTTGTGCCCCTCGATGTGAGTGGGGGTAACGGGCACCTCATCCACCGGGGCCCCATCCACCTCCCAGTTTACATAAACTTCCGTATAATCGCGAGCCCGCAGACGAAGCGCTCCATCCGTGACGCGCCCTTCGGCGAGGGCCGGGATGGTTTTACCGATGCGCGCCTCGTGAAAAGCCATGTTTCTATCCGCGGAGAGCTTCCTAAGCACCGCTGCCCGCTCGCGCTTTACCGCATCGGGAACCTGCGCCGGCATATTAGCGGCGGGGGTGCCTTTTCGACGGCTATAGGGGAAGACATGGAGATAGGCAAAGTCGAGAGAATGAAGAAGCGCCAAGGTCTCCTCGAAGTGCATTGGGCGCTCGCCGGGAAAGCCGGTTATGATGTCAAAGCCGAGACAAAGCCCCGGTATTCTAGCAAGCGCATACTCTACCCGATCCCTGAACTGGGAGACACCGTAGGGACGCCCCATACCCTTTAGAATCTCGTCGCTACCGGATTGCAGGGGTATGTGCAGGTGGGGGCAGAGGACCTTTGAGGCCGCGACCATGTCGACAACCTCCTCAGTCGTCTCCAGCGGCTCCAGACTCGAGATGCGCACCCTCGGCAACCCCGACTCCTCGGCTATCGATAATAGGTCAGTGAACCCTAAAGGGTTGGGCAGGTCGCGCCCCCATCTGCCTATGTGTATCCCCGTGAGCACCACCTCACGATGGCCCGCCTCCAGCATCCTCGCGAGCCCAGCCCTTACCTCTTCGGGAGGCAGTGAGCGCGACGGCCCGCGCGCGTGGGGTATTATGCAGTAATTGCAAAAGGCCTCGCATCCATCCTGCACCTTCAGAAAACCTCTGGTGCGCCCCCTGAGCCCTGTTACGATTTCCGGTGCGAGGAGCGGAGAAAAATCGTCAGTGACAAGCACGCCCCGCTGCTCTTTAGCCACCAGGTCGGCAAGTTTCGCCTTCCAGGCCGTACCTGCGACGAGGTCCGCCCCCGCCTCAAGCGCCTTATCCCCTGAAATCTGGGCGTAGCAGCCGGTAGCGACGACATATGCGCCGGGGTGCTCGCGCCTCACGCGGCGGATCATCTGCCTTGCGTCGCGTTCTGAGCGGTGGGTGACTGTGCAAGTATTGACGACCACCACCTCAGCCTCACCCTCGCCGGGTACAACCTCAAACCCCCGCCCCTCAAGGGCCTCGCCCAGCGCCGAAGATTCATACTGGTTCACCTTGCAGCCAAGGGTCTTAATAAGAAATCTCTTCTTCAGGTTACTCAAAGGGGCCCTCAATCCATGCGGAGCCGACGACCTCCTCGCCTTCGTAAAAGACCGCAAGCTGACCCGGCGCTACGCCGAACTGCGCCTCCTCAAGTTCAACCAACAGGCCTCCGCTACGCTCCGAAACCTTGCATGGGCACTCTCTTCCAGTCGATCTTATCTTAACTTTCAAGATGAATTTTTCTTTATAACTATCTGATATTTCACCTTTTACCCAGACAGATTCTTTTGTGGTGAACGATTTTGAAAGAGCGCTCTCCCTTGGGCCGAGCACTATGACGTTAGAGGCCACGTCGCGCTTCACCACATAAAGCGGTTCCACCGAGGAGACCCCCAAACCGCGCCGCTGCCCTACCGTATAGCGGTGTACCCCCCCATGCTCACCCAGCTTCTTCCCATCCATGTCGAGGATCGCGCCGCGACGCTCGGCTCTAGAGCGAGCCCCAAGGAAAGCAGCAGTGTCTCCGGCAGGGATGAAACATATGTCCTGGCTGTCGGACTTTTGCGCCACGGGAAGATTAAAGGATGCAGCAACTGAGCGCACCCTCCCCTTCTCCATTCCGCCAAGAGGAAAGATAATATCGTCGAACACGCCGCGCCTTGCAGGGGCGAGGAAGTAGGATTGGTCCTTCTTTGCGTCCAACCCCTTAAGGAGCCGCGTATAGCCATCCCCTTTGGATAGCCGCGCGTAATGCCCCGTGGCTACCCTCTCAAAACCTGCCTCCTTGACAGCCTCCACCAGATAGCCGAACTTCACACCGCGGTTACAGGTGACGCATGGGTTGGGCGTAAGGCCGGAATCGTAGGCATTTACAAAGGGCTCCACCACAAGCTCCTCAAAAGCCTCTCTTATGTCGAGAATATTCAGGGGTATTTTGAGGGCGTCGGCGACACGCTCTGCATCATCTACGCGTGAGTGGCGGTGCAAAACCATTGTAAACCCCTCGACCTCGTGCCCCTCCTCCTTCAATAGCGCAGCCACCGTCGAGGAGTCCACCCCGCCGCTCATCGCGACCGCTACCCGGCTCAAAGCTCCACCTCCAAAGCGGGCAGGAAATCGCGGCCTCCAAGGTCGTCGAGAAAAAATCTAGTCTCCCACCCGGAGAGGCGGGCGTGGTGAGTATAGCCCATCCTCTCAACGCTCACCTCAAAAGCGTGGCAGCGGCATCGGCCACCTCGGCCAACCCGGGCAACACTGACCTTCGAGCCCTCTCCTGAAATCTCGGCGAGCAGCGAGGTAAGCCTGTTATATGCGACATGCGCGCGCCGCCCGGACCCTCGCGAGAGCTTATCAAAGTGCATGTTTCGAGAGCACTTCCCGCTATGGATGGCGTGTATGATCTCTATTATTTCCCGTTCATTTCCCATCTATGAATCCTACCCCATAAAAAGAACCTCCAACAACCCCGCAGATCGCTTGATTCTCCTTGACTGAGAGCCTTAATTCCGAAAGGATTAATGGTTCACCATTTAGCCCGTTAAATCAAGACGGAGAGTCAAGTTGAGCACCAAAAGCGTAGAAGAGATAAACTCTCGTATCCGCGAGGGAAAATGCGTAGTGGTAACCGCCGAGGAGATGATAGATATCGTTGCCGCGGAGGGGCCCAAAGGCGCTGCGAAAAAAGTAGACGTCGTAACTACCGGCACCTTTGGAACGATGTGCTCCTCAGGGGCCTTTTTAAACTTCGGCCACGCCTCCCCAAAGATGAAAGCCTCCAAAGTCTTCATAAACGAGGTCGAGGCGTACGCCGGAATCGCCGCCGTCGACTGCTACCTGGGCGCAACCCAGGTACGCGAAGGAGACCCCCTTAACGCGGTCCACCCCGGGGCTTTCTCCTACGGAGGCGGACATGTCATCGAGGACCTTGTCGCCGGCAAGGAGGTTACCCTAACCGCCACCTCATACGGGACGGATTGCTACCCGGCCAGACGCCTCACCAAGACAATGACCCTGGCGGATATGCGCGACGCCATCCTCCACAACCCGCGCAATGACTACCGGAACTACAACTGCGCCGTCAACCTCTCGGACCGGACAATATATACCTACATGGGCATTTTAAGGCCCAGGATGAACAACGCCACATTCTCCACGTCGGGCCAGCTAAGCCCCCTATTGAACGACCCCTACTACCGCACGATAGGCGTAGGAACCAGAATATTCCTGGGCGGCGGCACCGGCGTCGTGACCTGGGCGGGGACGCAGCACGCCCCCCTGACGCCGAGAAACGAGCGGGGCATACCCACCGGCGGCGCAGGAACTCTAACGGTGACCGGTGACCTCAAACAGATGAACAAACGTTACCTGAGGGGGGCATCGTTAGCCGGCTACGGAACCAGCCTCATGGTCGGCATAGGGGTTCCCATTCCCGTGCTGGACGAGGAGGTGGCCTACCACGCCGGAGTATCAAACCGCGAGATTCAATGTCCGGTGGTGGATTACGGCAATGATTACCCACAGGGCACCGGCGAGCCTCTGGGGCTGGTAAATTATGAAGACCTATTCTCCGGTTCGGTGGAGATCCGAGGGAAGCGTATCCCCACCTCCCCCCTTGCCTCGGTCGTGAGGGCGCGGGAGATAGCGAACATATTAAAAAATTGGATATCTGAAGGCGGCTTCAACCTGGGCGCGGCGCAGGAGCTTTTCCCCACCGCGCCTGAGCGGGTGAAGGTGCCGGAGTAACCTTTGGGCGCGCCGGAGCTGCGCTTTTACCGCGATTACTCCTCCTCGAACGAGGGCGGCGCGGCATTCAGGGCGGCGGTGGAGACTACCGACCTCTTCATCAGGGCGGAACGTAGCCTCGAAAAAGAAGCGATAAAGGAGATCAAAGAGGCGCGCGCCCTCATCGAGCGGGAGGTGGCGGAGGTCCCTGATTTTCTGACCTCCCTAAAGCCCCTCAAGGAACGCGAAGATGCCGGCACCCTGGTACGTTCTATGTATAGAGCGGGTGTACTGGCGGGCACGGGGCCGATGGCGGCGGTGGCCGGGGCGGTTGCGGGCTACGTAGGAAAAAAACTGCGGAAGCGCTCCGACTGGGTATTGGTTGAAAACGGTGGCGACCTTTATCTGGATACGGGGTGCGTGACAAACGTTGGCCTCTGGGCGGGGTTATCCCCCTTCTCAGGCAAGCTGGCCTTTAAAGTCGACGCCACCACGCGCCCGGTTGGGGTCTGCACATCCTCCGGCACCGTAGGCCCCAGCCTCAGCTTCGGGCGGGCGGATGCAGCGACGGTGCTCTCACATGACGTGGCCCTCGCCGACGCCGTGGCGACGGCGCTTGGCAACAGGATTAAGACCCCGTCCCAACTGGAGGCGGGCGTCGACTGGGCGCTCTCCATTGATGGCGTATTCGGAGCCATCGCGGTTATGGGCGGCCGCCTGGCCCTTCGGGGCGACTTGGAACTTGAGAAGCTGTAAACTAGCGGAGCGAAGCGATATGGCAACATCAAAGAATGTCCTCCTGATATTTCACCAGGAGGTTATGTACAAACCGATCATCCATAATCTGGTAAGGAACTTCGACCTCATCTTCAACATCCTTGAGGCCAAGATACTACCACGCCGGGAGGGGCGTCTTATTCTGGAGCTCTCCGGCGATGAGGAAGCGGTACGTAAGGGTATTGAATTTCTCGAAGCAGAGGGGGTCACGGTAAAGACGATAGCCGACCAGTCCCGGCGCGACGATGAGCTCTGCGTACACTGCGGCGCATGCACCGCCGTCTGCCGCCCCGACGCGCTGTCCGTGAACCCAGAAACCCTTGAGGTCGAGTTCTTCCCGGACAGGTGCGTGGCCTGCGGCCTCTGCGAAACCGCCTGCCCCATGAAAGCCCTTAAGGGCGTGAATATCGAAAGGCTGGGCGACGCTGTGTGAGTATGGCGCGACGCAAGGCTAATTGCTATACTTCTCAAATGATTAAGGAGACGACCGATGTGTAATGACTCGGTAATCGGATACATAGAGACCCGCCGCTCGGTGAGACGCTACACGGACGAGCCGGTCACGCGCGAAACGCTTGAGGCGCTCATTGACGCCGCGAGGTGGGCGCCTTCGGGGCTCAACAACCAGCCTTGGAGATTTATTACCATCGAAAGCCGCGAGGTTTTGGACAATCTCGCCGCGCTGACAAAATATTCAAGGATTCTAAAAAGCGCCCCCGCCGCGATAGCCGTATTCATCGACACCTCCCGCATCTACCACAGGGAGAAGGATATCCAGTCGATTGGAGCGGCGATCGAAAACCTCCTGCTGGCGGCCCACTCCTACGGCCTCGGCGCCTGCTGGCTCGGCGAGATCTTGAACCGCCACGAGGAGGTTGAGAACCTCCTAGAAGCGCCGATCCAGCTCGAACTAATGGCGGTAATCGCACTTGGCTACCCGCTGGACGATGAACCCCCTGCGGCGAAGAACCGTTACCCGCTTGATGAAATAATAGTCAAACATCTTTAAGGAGATTGAACCTTGATAATTGAGAGCCTAGTCGTCGGAATCATACAGGCGAACTGCTTCATCATCGCCGACCCCGCAACCAAGAAAGCGGCGGTAATAGATCCGGGCGGCGACGCCCCTAAGATAGCGGCAAAGATAGAACAGATGCAGGTCGACCCCGTAGCTATAGTCTTCACCCACGGTCATTACGACCACGTAGAAGGCGGCGCGGAGCTAAAGGCTCTTATAAATGCGCCTATTTACGCCCACAAGGAGCAGCTGCCCGTAATCAGAGGGATGAAATCACAGGCCTCCCTCTTCGGTCTGCCCCAGAAGGATGGTCCCGAGCCCGACAATTTCCTTGAGGAGGGCGATAAACTTGAGGTTGGCGAGCTAACCTTCGACATCGTCCACACACCAGGGCACTCACCCGGATCAATTTGCATAATCGGAGGGGGGCACGTCTTCGTAGGCGACTTGCTCTTCCTCGGCTCCATCGGGCGCACCGACCTCTTCGGCGGTGATTATGAAACGTTGATCCGCCAGGTGACCTCAAAGATATTCACACTCTCCGACGATACCATAGTCCACCCCGGCCACGGCCCGGCGACTACCGTCGGCAGAGAGAAGCGTACAAACCCGTTTTTCAGGTAGGACGCCATGATACGCGATCTGGAGATCATCCTCGGAGTTACAGGCTCAATAGCCGCCTATAAGGGCGTAATCCTCGCCCGCGAGTTGGTGCGTCAGGGCGCAAACGTCCATGTGGTGATGACCGACAACGCAAAGGAGTTCATAACTCCCCTAACCTTCCAAACGGTGACGGGAAATCCGGTGACGAGCGAGATGTTTGAGCTCCTAACCGGCTCGGAGATAGGGCACATCTCGCTTGCGGACCGCGCAAGGATTACCGTGGTGGCCCCCGCCACCGGCAACATACTCGGCAAGGTCGCGAATGGCCTCGCCGATGATTTCCTCTCGACGATGATAATGGCGACCAAGGTGCCGGTCCTCTTCGCCCCGGCGATGAATACCGTTATGTGGTCAAGCCCGGCGGTTCAATCCAATGTACGCCGCCTCGTCTCGGCAGGGTACAACTTCATGGACCCGGAATCAGGCGAGCTTGCCTGCGGCGTCATGGGTCAAGGCAAGATGGCCGACCCTATGAGGATCATAGAGAAGATTAAGGCTGTCCTCACCCCCAAGGATATGGAGGGCGAGCACGTACTGGTGACGGCCGGGCCGACTGTGGAGCATATCGACCCCGTGCGCTTCGTCTCAAACCACTCCTCAGGAAAGATGGGCTACGCGCTGGCGCTCTCCGCCATCAGGCGCGGCGCCAAGGTGACGCTGGTCTCCGGCCCCACCCTACTCCCACCCCCTGTTGGCGCGACCACGATCCAGGTCTGCTCCGCCGAGGAGATGGCTAACGCCGTCCTTGAGGTTGCCCCTGCCGCATCGGTTGTAATAAAAGCCGCCGCGGTTGCCGACTGGAGGCCCACCGCCAGGGCAGCCGCCAAGATAAAGAAGGCGGAGAGCGGCGTACCGCCTCTTGAGCTGGAGGAGACCCGCGACATTCTTAAAACCCTCGGCGAGATGAAGCCTCAGGGTCAGACGCTCGTGGGCTTTGCCGCCGAGACAAATAATATCGAAGAGCACGCAAAGATTAAGATGGTCTCCAAAAATCTGGACATCATCGTCGCAAACGATGTGACGCGAAAGGACGCCGGTTTCCACGCCGACACCAACGCGGTGAAGGTCATGACCTCCGACGACAAACACATCGGCATACCCCTTATGGAAAAAGAGAAGGTCGCCGACCGCGTCCTTGACGCCATCGTAAAGTACCGCCGCCGCATGAAGGCCGCGAAGTAACCGATTATAAAGATAAGAAAGAGAGCTAAATGAGCGCCGAGACCGCTATCAACACCCTACGCTTCCTCGCAGTGGACGCAGTACAGAAAGCCAACTCCGGGCACCCCGGCATGCCGATGGGAGCCGCGCCGATGGCTTACGTCCTCTGGACGAAGTTTCTAAATTTCGACCCCTCGACGCCGGATTGGGCGGACAGGGACCGCTTCGTCCTCTCCGCCGGTCACGGCTCGATGCTCCTCTACGGCCTCCTCCACCTCTCCGGCTATGACCTTGGCATCGACGAAATAAAGAACTTCCGTCAATGGGGCTCACTGACCCCCGGTCACCCGGAGTATGGACACACCCCCGGCGTTGAAACCACCACCGGCCCGCTGGGTCAGGGAATAGCCGCCTCCGTGGGCATGGCTATCGCAGAGCGGCACCTGGCAGCCCGCTTCAATACGCCCGGCTTCGACGTTGTAGACCACTACACCTATTCCATCGCCGGAGACGGCTGCCTTATGGAGGGTGTCTCATCAGAGGCTGCTTCGCTGGCGGGCCACCTCGGCCTGGGCAAGCTGATTGTGCTCCACGACGATAACAAGATCACCATCGAGGGCTCAACTGAGCTGGCCTTTTGCGAGGATATCTCCAGGCGCTTCGAAGCATACGGCTGGCAGGTATTGACGGTCGCAGACGGCAACGACCTGGACCTCATAGAGGCGGCGATAAAAGAGGCGCGTGAAGAGACCGGCAAACCATCACTGATCCGCGTTCGCACGGAGATAGGTTATGGCTCCCCCGCCAAGCAGGGAAGCGCGGGAGCCCACGGTGCACCCCTTGGCGCGGATGAGGTCATCGCAACAAAGAAAAACCTCGGCTGGCCGCTGGAGCCGTCGTTCCTCGTACCCGACGAAGGCAGAGCTCCCTTTACCGCGCGCGGAGTTGCCGGAAAAGCGCTACACGCAAAATGGGATGAGAAGCTACAGGCTTATTGCGCGGCGAACCCGGAGCTTGGCGCCGAGTTCAAACGTAGAATGGCGGGAGAGTTGCCGGCTGGCTGGCTGGACGCCCTCCCATCCTTCGAGACGGACGCTAAGGGTATAGCCTCCCGCGCGGCCAGCGGAAAGGTAATAAACGCCCTGGCGCCAATTCTACCCGAGCTCATTGGCGGCTCCGCCGACCTCGCCCCCTCCAACAATACCGAGATCTCCGGCGAAAAAGATTTCGAGGCGGGAGCATACGAGGGTCGCATAATGCGCTTTGGCGTGCGTGAGTTCGGCATGGGCGCGATAGTCAACGGGATGGCAAACCACGGGATGCTCCGCCCCTTCGACGCCACCTTCTTTGTTTTCACCGATTACATGCGTCCTGCGCTACGACTCTCCTCGCTCATGGGGCTCGGCACCATCCATGTGATGACGCACGATTCAATATACCTAGGCGAAGACGGCCCCACCCACCAACCGGTAGAGCACCTGCCGAGCCTTCGCGCCATGCCGGGGCTTTCCATGATACGCCCCGCCGACGCCAATGAGACTGCCGTTGCGTGGAAAATTGCCCTGGAAAACAATAATAAGCCAACCATTCTCGTCCTCTCCCGGCAGAACCTCCCCACCCTGGACAGGAGCCTTTACGCCGGCGCCGAGGGTATAGAGCGCGGCGGCTACATACTGAAAGAGGCGGCGGGGGGCTCGCCCAAGGCAATCATCATCGCCTCCGGCTCCGAGGTCCATCTCGCTCTTGGGGCGGCCGAGAGCCTTGAAGCCGACGAGATCCCCACCCGCGTTGTAAATCTGGCCTCATGGGACCTCTTCGAGGCGCAGGACTCGGCCTACAAGGCCAAGGTTTTGCCCGAGGAGGTTACTGTGCGCACAGCCGTTGAGGCCTCACACCCCCTCGGCTGGGAACGCTACCTGGGCCTTAGCGGAAAGATGGTAGGCGTTTGGACCTTCGGGGCCTCCGCGCCCGCCGGAGTTATAGCCAAGGAGTATGGCTTCACTGTGGAAAACGTAGTTGCAAAGGTGAAAGAGCAGCTTTAGGAGCGTTAAATGGGAATCGTCACCCGTTGCCCGCGGGACTGTCCCGATGGTTGCACCCTCATTGCCGAGGAAGAAAAGGGCGGGCTCACATTCAGGGGTAATCCGAACCACGCTACCTCACTCGGCTTCATCTGCGGGAAGACTAAGCGTTTCACTAAGAACCTTACCTCCCCTCACCGCATACGCGAACCCTGGATCAAACGCGGCGGACGCTTCCACCAGGCCAGCTGGGAGGAAGCGCTCTCCCTTACCGCAGAGAGGCTTCAAGCTGCTGTAGCCGAGGATCCGGCATCAGTGCTCATGCTGAGGGGCTACGCCAGCCTCGGTCTATCAAAGGCCTTTTACTCCTACGTCTTCGAGAAGTTGGGGGCGCGCTTCACCTCCGGCTCCATATGCGACGGCGCGGGGATAGAGGCTATTAAGGCCGACTGCGGCGCGCTCGACATGAACGCGGCAACGGAGATTGAAAAGGCACGCCAGATAATGCTCTGGGGCAAGAGCCCCGACTCCTCTGCGCACATAACCGCGAGGGTTAAAAAGGCCAAAGCCGCAGGGGCGAAGGTTTTTGCCGTGGGCATAGACAACCACAGGGTAAAGCCCCTCGTGGATTATGCGGTAATGATACGCCCATCCACCGACCGCTTCTTCGCTTTCGCTGTAATCAAGCTGCTTTTAGAATCCGGTAACATCGAAACAACTTTAAATAAAGCGTCTAACAGCTCTGAATTTATTGGCTATTTGAACTCGTTGTCTCTTGAGGATCTGCTGGCGAAATGTGACGCCACAAGGGAGGAAGCAGAGCAGGTCGCAAAGTTTTACAACGAAGCAAAAGAGACGGCGACCATCTGCTCCTGGGGCCTACAACGCTACCTCTACGGAGGAGAAAACGTCCGCGCAATTCATGCGCTAACACTTCTGGCGGGTACGCTCGGCATCCCCGGAGGCGGCTTTTACTACAACATCTCCTCTGGGCGTCATATTACGAAACCTTCGGGCCGCGCAGCGCCTCCACCGCAGCCCCTACCCCTTACCCACCTGGGAAGCGCCATAGCCGAGAATAATATCAATTTCGCATGGGTGGCGTGCTTTAATCCAGCAAATCAATGCCCCGACGCCAAGGCGGTAAAGCAGGGGCTCGCCACAGTGGGAACCATCGTCGTCGCCGACGCCTTCTGGACAGAAACCGCGAAGTGCGCCGATATAGTCCTCCCCGTCGCCCTCTGGCCGGAGGAGTATGATTTGGCGGCGAGCGCTTTCTGGAATGAGATCTCCATACTCAGGCCCGTTGCCAAACGGCCAAAGGGCGTTAAGAGCGATTTCGAGATACTTTCAGACCTCGCAAAGAGGCTAAAACTTGATATTGAATATGAAACACTCGACGAATGGCTCTCCGCTTGCATCCCCGGCGGCAGAGAAACTTTGGAGCGGCTACGCAGAGAGGACTTTATAGAGCTTGAGTGGCACAAAGTAGCTTGGGAAGGTGGTTTTGCCCATGCTGACGGCAAGTTCAGCCTCTTAACAACCCTCTCAGAGGAACCTGCGAGGGACCCCTCCCACCCCCTCACCCTCCTTACACATGTACGCGGCGATTTCATGCACTCGCAGATACTGCCCGAGGAGGAGACGCTGCCCCTCCCGATCAGGGTACATCCGATAACAGCCGCCGCCCACTCCATGAAATCAGGCGACCCCCTTAGGGTTGTCTCATGCGTTGGCGAGCTCGAGGGCGAGCTGCACCTCGACCCCGACCTGCACCCAGATGTTGTAGCTGTGCCCAGGGGCGGCTGGCTGAGCCTCGGCGCGGGGGTAAATGAAGTCACCCTCCCTCTCACCTCCGACATAGGCGGCTGCGCGGCCTACTACCAGACCGGGGTACGTTTGGAGCCCGCCCGCACCGAACACCATCAGGAGTGATCACATGGAGAGCCGGTCCAGTATCCTTTGGAGAACAACCAGTTACTCTTCGAACCTCTTTCTTTTACTATCGTCGAGGGTTGCCTTGGAAAGAGCCTCTTCCTTGCGATAAACATTACTCTTCAGACTATCCAAAACGCTCCCCTTAAAGCCATACCTGCCGCCTCCGGCACGTAGGTAGACCATCTCGACATCCGGGTTCGCACCATAATCCAACAGCTTATCGACCAACTACTCCTCCGCGTTGAAAACCGCTGTCCCCAGCACCCTTGAGCGATCTATATCCGCTCCTAGCTGGAGCAGCTTGTCAACCACTGAGTCCCTAGGCGTATACGTAACGGCCAATCTGAGAGCGCTTTCCAAATCATAACCCTCTGCGTAATCCAAAAGCATTCGCGCAGTATCGGTTTTGCGAAATTCCAGCGCCCGCTCCAATGCCCTCTGCGCCTGATTAAAATAGGTGGGAAAACCAGGGTTCGCCTTCCGATCTATGAGAGCTTTCAGTAATTTCACGTCGCCATGCTCAGCCGCCACCACCATCGGTGTCACGTTAACCATCCTGGGGCCTATCTCTGTCTCCTCCAGGCTATTCAGTAACGCATCAACGGCTGCACCGGATTCCAGCCTTTCCATTGCGCCATCCGAATCGCCTTTTGAGCAAAGAGCTATCATCTCACCTGCAAGCTCTAGGCTGCTCTCCCTCTCAGGGTTGATCCTTTTAAACTTATTTCTTACAAATTCTTCATAAGAGTAATCGTCGCCCCTGAATATTCCTGTCATCATCAGGTCTTTATCGGCCAAGAGAACAGTCACCCTTTTGCCCAACCCTATTTTTTCCTCAAGAGCAGCTTCATCATCCGGGAAAAAAACAAGCCTCCCAACCCCAGTCAATTTATGCCTGGAATCATTCAAAAACTCCTCCAACGTTAGAGGATTGCCGCCTGAATTTTGCTGATAATCCGCCTCCTTCTCCCTGTCGGACAGATACGCGATAGTCAGAGAGAGCGAGGGATAATTACTTTTCAACCGCATAAGAGGGCTTAAAAGGCTTGACCCATTAGCCGAATATCTCAAGTCAATGATAGCAACTATATTGATATCACCAAGAAGCCTTCTGGTAATAGGCGCGCCAGTGGCAGAATCAAGGTCGAACCCGTAAATGTCCGGCATAGGGATCTCGCCACGGGCAGGTTCATCGGCCAGCAGCGACTCAAGTGATGGATCGGAAGCCAAGAGGATGGAGGTCATCTTGTCCAGATTGTAAAAACGTGCAAGGTCGTAAGGCTTCATCTCATCAACCCCTTGCAGGTTGACATCAGCCCCGGCATCAAGCAGAAGCCTCACCGGGGTAGGAGCGTTGGCCCTGACCGCCATCGTCAGAGGGGTTTTTCCCGAATCGCTCTTAGCATCGGGGTCAGCCTCAAGACCGATGAGCATCCGCATGGTGAAAACGCACGCTTCTTCCTCCTCTTCCTCAGCTTGAGAGCCCGCGGAGAGAAACCCTTCGCTCTTTGTACAATGTTCAACCGCAATCAGTAGCGGCGTCATACCATTCTGACCGACTATGTCGATGTCCCCTCCTTCATCGACAAGCCTTGGGATAACCTCGTAGCTAAGGCCCCTGGCAGCGAAGAGGATCTCGTCACGGTTAGGGCTGAAGGGAAGCTTTCTCGTCAAAAGCCAATCTGAAATTTTGGTGGAATTCACCAGCAGCGCGTACTTTAAAAGAGAGAGTTCCTCCTGCCTGTCCACCCCTACGCGGCTTTCGAAACCTATCTTTACGGTGGACTCAAAAGTATAGGCATTTGAATTCAACAGCTTTTGGAGCTCTCCAACATCATCTCTTTCAATTACATTTTTAAGCAATAGCGTGTCGCCGGGTTTATTTACAGTAGCGTTTCCTTGCAGACCGAAAGGCCTCTTAACTGCTACTACGGCAGCCCCGGAAGGTTGGACAAGAGAAAGCATAAACAATGCCGGGAGGAAGGCTTTGGCGCCCCTCGCAAAGCACAAAAGCATCAACTTTTGCATCCTCATTTTACGTGCTCCAGCTGGAGGAATTGCTTTATACTGTGGCTCTACCCGAGAACAACTCGATTCTACATGACGAAACGGCCCCTCTGAACAAAAACAAGATATCCGAGCAAAAAACTTAAGAATTGGAGGCTGTATGAAGAGCTACCGTAAGGAACTTTGGTTCGATGTGCCTACACGCCGCGCGTTCATTCACATCACCCCAGAGGTCGAGGAGTGCCTCCGTGAAAGCGGAATAAAAGAGGGCCTCTGTCTGGTCAACGCAATGCACATCACCGCTTCGGTTTTTATCAACGACAATGAGGGTGGGCTGCATCAGGACTATGAGCGTTGGCTCGAAGAGCTTGCCCCCCACGAACCGCTCTCACGCTACCGCCACAACCTCACCGGCGAGGACAACGGCGATGCACACCTCAAGCGTCAGGTCATGGGCCGGGAGGTAGTGGTTGCAATAACCGATGGCCGTTTGGATTTCGGACCGTGGGAGGCGATCTTCTATGGCGAATTTGACGGCCGCCGCAAAAAGCGCATTCTGGTCAAGATAATTGGGGAGTGATATCAATTTAAATGCTAATTACGAGGGATTTTTTCACACGCCCTACCCTTGAAGTCGCCAAGGCTCTTCTTGGGAAGAGACTTATACGGATAGAGGAGAACGGTACGCGCACTTCGGGGCTGATTTTGGAGACCGAGGCTTACGTCGGCACCGATGACCTGGGCTGCCATGCGCGCTCAGGCGAGACCAAACGAAACGCCTCTATGTGGAAAGACGCGGGGCACGCTTACGTCTATTTCACTTACGGGATGCACTTTCTCCTAAACGTTGTCACCGAAGCCGAGGGATTCCCGGCGGCTGTCCTCCTAAGGTCAATCCTCCCCACCGAGGGGATCGAGCGGATGCGTGAAAGGAGGAGCGGCAAACCGGACAAACTGCTCACGGACGGCCCTGCCAAGCTTTGCCAGGCGCTTGATCTTGAGTTGGATTTTGACGGAGTTGACCTTTGCGGTCCCGATTCGGCTCTCTTCCTTGAGGGGGGCGTTGAAATAGATCCTAAGCAGATAGTCACCAAGCCGAGAGTCGGCCTCTTCTCAGTGCCTGAGCCTTGGAAGTCCATCAACTGGAACTATCAGGTATCACCCAACGCCCTTAAAATCTAGCCGTTCTTTAAAAAGCCCTTGAAAGCCATCTTTTGGCCTCACTAAGCGAGGGGAAGTAATCAAGGTCTACCCCCCTCTTTCTGGTGAGGTCCCGGAAGAACAACCTGCGCCGGCCCGGTTCGGGGTGAACCATAGCCAGGCGGAAATTGTCGGGGGCATTCAGCGCATCAATAAAGCCAACTGTTCTTTCGGCATCCTTCTCCTGACCTGCCCCCTCGAAATTGGTCCAGTCTTAATGTTAGGATTCGACCGAGGTCGAGAGGAGGCAGGTAATGGCAAGAAAGCGTTTTCGTCCCGAGGAAATCATCTCCAAGCTGCGTGAAGCTGACGTTCTGTTAGCCCAAGGCAGCAAGGTCCCCGAAGTCGTAAAATCACTTGGAGTAACAGAGCAGACCTACTACCGCTGGCGTAAGGAGTACGGCGGCATGAAGGTCAGCCAGGCCAAACGGCTTAAAGAGCTGGAAAAGGAGAACGCCCGGCTTCGCAAGGCTGTTTCCGACCTACACCTGGACAAGCTGATATTACAGGAGGCGGCACAGGGAAACTTCTGAGCCCTGAACGTCGACGCGCCTGTGTGGACAAGGTCCGAGAGAAGTTGGGCGTATCGGAGCGCAGGGCTTGCAAAGTGCTGGGGCAGCACCGTTCGGTTCAGCGGCCTGTGGCGCAACCCAGGCTAGATGAAGACATCGTGACGGCCGCCATCATTGCGCTTGGCAGAAGATTTGGTCGCTATGGCTACCGAAGGATTACGGCGATCATGAATCGTGTGGGCTGGCGTATCAACCACAAACGGGTGGAACGCATATGGCGACGTGAGGGGCTAAAGCTCCCCAAGAAGCAACCAAAGCGTGGGCGATTGTGGCTAAACGATGGCT
>PKTU01000095.1 GCA_002869005.1 Deltaproteobacteria bacterium | reverse complement strand
GGAAGACCGCGACGACCATTATCTCGACTGCGCCGAGTAAAAAGCCGCCGATGAAGGCCCCCCGTATGTCGCCTATACCGCCGACAACAGCCGCGATGAAGGCCTTCCAGCCTATGAGCGCCCCCATGTACGGCTCAAGGACGGGGTAGCTCATTGCGAAGAGGAGTCCCGCGAGACCGGCCATGGATGACCCCAGTATAAAGGTGAAGACGATTATCTGGTCTATGGGGATCCCCATAAGCGGCACGGCGAACTTGTCGTAGGAGATCGCCCTCATAGCCATGCCGATCTTCGTTTTGGTGACGATGAAGTTAAGCAGCATGAAAACCGCAGCCGCGGTGAAAATTACACCGAGCTTGAGGTTGGTCACCACTACACCACCGATGTTGTAAACCTGCTCCTCGATGAGGGAGGGGAAGGCTTTCCGGCTAGCCCCTAGGATCGCCAGGTTGGCGTGCTCCAAAATGAGCCCGGCCATCAGCGCGGTGATTACGACGTAGAGCCTGTGCGCGCCTTTTCGCCTGAGCGGCCTGTAGGCTACGCGCTCAAGGGTAACGCCGACGAGCGAGGTGAAGAACATGGTCAGCGGTATCGCGAGGATCAAAACCCCCCAGCCGGGCAAACCCAGTGTTGTCAGGAGGAAGGTGGAGACGAAAAATGCGATATACGCGCCCACCATGAAGACGTCGCCGTGGGCGAAGTTGATTAGTGTCAGGACGCCGTAAACCAGCGTATAGCCAAGGGCTATAAGGGCGTAGAAGCTGCCCCACTGAAGCGCGTTTAATATGTTTTGAACGAGGCTTTCCAAGAGTCAATTCCTTCGAGGCGATGCCGGGGTAAAGCAAGGGGGGCGGTGGAAACCGTGAAGGCTTCCACCGCCCCTTAACCTGCGCGGTGCCTGTTTAGACTTTCATTACGGGCATACGGATTCGGTGAACTCGAACTCACCTTCGTCGGTGATCTTTACAACCACGGCGCACTTGACAGGGTCGCCCTGCTCGTCGAAGGACATTGAGCCGGTGATGCCGTCAAATTTGGTGATTGAAGCGAGGCCGTCACGGATGGCTTCACGGTCCTTGGAGAGTTTGCCCGTGAGCTCGCCCGCCTGCTGGATGCCCTTTAATACGATGCGGGTTGCATCCCAGGTGAGGGCCGCGACGTCGTCCGGCACCTCGCCGTATTTGGCGGTGTAGCGGTCGATGAACTCTTTGGTCGCGCCCTGTGCGCCCTTGGCGGCGTAATGTGTCGAGAAGTAGTAGCCCTTGCACAGATCGCCGCAAAGCTCCATCAGCTCAGAGCTACCCCAGGCGTCAGCGCCCATGATGGGGCCGCTCCAGCCGAGCTGGTTGGCCTGCTTGACGATGAGGGCGACCTGGTTGTAGTTGTCGGGCAGGAAGATGAAATCGGGCTTGGCTTTGATGATGGTCGTAAGCTGCGCGGAGAAATCCTGATCCTTGGTGCCGTGGCTCTCGAAAGCCTTGACGGAGCCTTCGCCGAACTTCTTCTCGAAATCGTCCTTGAAGATCTCGGCTAGCCCTTTGGAGTAGTCGTTGGAGAGGTCATAGAGGACCGCGGCGGTTTTGGCGTTGAAGCGCTTTGCCGCGAAGTCCACCGCGACGGGACCCTGGAAGGGGTCGAGGAACGCTGCGCGGAAGACCCAGGGACGGTCGAGGGTGGTGTCGGGGTTGGTGGACCAGGGGGAGATCATCACCGTCTCGTTGTCATCGGCTACCTGGCCCGCGGGGACCGCCTGCTTGGAGGAGTTGGGGCCGATCATCGCGAGGACTTCATCCTTCTCGATGAGCTTGAGCGCGGTTGTTACCGCAGACTCGGCTTTCGCTTCATTGTCTTCGTAGATGAACTCCAGCATGTACTTGTTGCCGCCCACTTCCAGGCCTCCCGCGCCGTTGATATCCTCTTTTAGCATCTCGGCGGAGAGCTTGGATGATTCGCCGACCTTGGGGATGTCGCCGGTCATGGGGATGTTGAAGCCGATCTTGATGACGTCCGCGCTTAGCGCGGGGATGGCTACCATCGAAAAAGCGGCTGCCAGCATGGTGCTTTTGACTAGTGACCTTTTCATTTGGACTCCTTTGTGCCCCGTCCACTCACGGCCGGGAAAAAATAAGGTGTTTCGGAACGCAAAATTTAAACAGAAATTCTCTAACAGCAAAAGTTGTATTGCAAGATTTTAATATCACGAAAAAATATTAGGACAATCCTACAGCTTCACGCACTTGACGCTGAGCATATTGGGCAATTTCGAGAGCGCGTCAATGGTCTCAGCTTTAGCGGGAGTATCTATGTTGACGAGGGTTAGCGCTCTGCCTCCGATTGCCTCCCTGCCGTTATAGAGCCCTGAAATGTTGATCCCGTTCTCGCCGAGAGTTTTGCCGATGGCCCCAATGACTCCCGGTACATCCCGGTTGTAAAGAAGCAGCATCTCCCCGCGCGGCACGGCGTCTATTCGAAAGCCGTCGAGGCTTACAAGACGCGGGTCGCGGCTGTTGAAGAGGGCGCCTTGAAGGCGGCTCACACCCCATGCCCCGGAGATCTCCACTGCTACGATATCTGTGAAGTCGCCGAGCTCGGTGGTAGTCGCGGTGCTTACGCTGATTCCACGTTCCTCCGCGATTGTGCGGGCGTTGACGATGTTGGCGTCACCTACGGCGGGGGTGAGGAGGCCGGCGAGGAAGGCGGACGTGAGGATATCTTTGCCCTCCTCAACTCTTTCTCCCTTGAGCTGTATCGTGGCGGAGGATATCGGGCCCTCAGCGAGCTGCGCCCCCAGTAGCCCAAGGCTACCGGCAAGGGTCATCTGCTTTTCAAGCGCGGCGAAGACCTCTGCCGGCAATGAAGGAAGGTTTAAGGTGTTGGGGGAGACGCCGGTTGTGAGATAGGAGATAACGTTTTCCGCTATCTCCAGCGCTACCGACTCCTGCGCTTCCACCGTGGACGCGCCGAGGTGAGGGGTGAGTATAACGTTCTCCCGTTCAAAGAGTTTATGGTGCGGCGGCGGCTCAACTTCGAATACGTCGAGCGCGGCGCCGGCAACCCGTCCGGCCTCAATCGCCTTGTCGAGGTCGTCAAGGTTTACAATCGGGCCCCGCGCGCAGTTGACTATGAAAACGCCCTCTTTAACCTTATGGAGGTTTTCGCCGCCGATAAGGTCCTTCGTATCGGGGGTCAGTGGAGTGTGGATTGTTATGAAGTCGGCGGCGGCGAGGAGGGTGTCAAGGTCGACGCTCTCCACACCTATATCGCGGGCTCGCTCGGCGGTGAGAAAGGGGTCGTAGCAGAGTACTCGCATCCTTAGGCCCTTTACTATCCCCGCGACGGTGGAGCCTATTCGCCCCGCGCCTATAATGCCGAGGATCTTGGAGCGCACCTCGGTGCCCATGAAGCGCTTCTTCTCCCACTTGTCCTCCTTCATCGACGCCGAGGCTTGGGGAATGCGCCTTGCCATCGAGAGCATCATCGATACCGCGTGCTCGGCCGTGGTGACGGTGTTGCCGCTGGGCGCGTTTACCACAGCGACTCCGGCCTTGGTGGCGGCGCTTATATCTATATTGTCGACGCCGATACCTGCGCGGCCTATGACCTTGAGGGCTTTCGAGGCGGCTATTACCTCGGAGGTAACCTTTACGTTTGAGCGTACTATTATGCCGTTTACGTCGGTGGCACGCGCGGCCAGCGTCTCCACATCTTTTATGTTTTCAACTATGACATCAACGTTTTCGACATCGCCAAAGCGGTCAAGCGCCGCCGCGCCCAGGTCGCAGGTTATGAGAACTTTACTCTTCGACATACTGATTAACCCTCTCAGGTTTTATTGTTGAATTTCGTTGCTCTCTTTTACCACAAAGTAGTTACCGCGTTAACCTGCGTAAAAAATAAAAGCGGAGCCATGAGGCTCCGCTTTAAGTAATGATATTAAAAAAGTGGTTCGTTACATCACAACCGGTTCCCATTCCAAATCTAATATTGTTTCAGGACCCCAATCACCTGTTTCCCCGATGGTCGGATCCCACAATGAGAGGGCATAGCCGTAAATCGGGTAGGAGATGAAATTCATCCTTAGCTTGCTGCCATTGTCGCCTTCAAGGGTGACCCCTCCGGAGGCGAAGGTGGCTTCATAGTCTGGCGGCACGTAATAGACCTTGTACTGCTCGTGGGTGGTCAGTGTGACGTACCCTTGGTCGTTATAGTATATTTCGCCTTCCGCCAAATGTAATGAGTTGTTGTAGTAGTAGGTACCCGTGAGGTCGAAGCGCGCTACGATGGGGGCGTCGTCACCTGCGGTGTATTTAACAAAGAGGTCCAGGGTATAGCTGCTGAAATCGTCAGGCACTACATGGTTGTAGGTTTGAGTGCCATTGTAGAGCAAAGTCTCGTCTTTATCGTTTTCCGTGTAAATGGCGGGGGTTGTGACGCTCCAGTTTGTAAAGCTGTATGTTTCAGTCTCCGTCGCTCCGATGATTACCACTTCCGCGCTCCTCGGCGCTGGCGGGACAACCCTGTCATAAGTTTCGACCGCCTTGCCGTTGAGGATGTTGCCGTCGGTCTTCGGGTAATCGCTCTCCGAGCAGTAGTCATTGGTTACAATAACTGTCTGGTAAAAGAGAGAGCCGGTGGCCGAGTCGTAATCTTCGGTATAGGTGAAATCAAGGGTACCGCCACAGTCGCCCTCATAAGTTTGCTGTGTTGACCCCGCCGCAGCGATCCTGCTTGGGCCAGAACTGATCGGCAGCTCCGGGATACCATCCTCATCGAAAAGCATGCGAAGGCCAAAGGTTGTCACGTTGGCGAAATCGATATCATTGCCATTATCGACAACGGCTTTGGCTGTTGAGCCGCTGTAGCTTGGGCCGCCGTCGCTGGAGCTGGAACAGCCTGATAGTCCGGCAAGGGCTAATAGGGAGAGGATAAGCGCAATCTTTTTCATGATACCTCCAATTCAAGCAGTTAATGGGCAGTAAAAATCCCTGCTTTAATGCAATGGAAGGGTGCAATTGGTAAAAACTATAACACAATAAAAGAAGGGACGGGAAATATTTTAATTTATCGGTTGGTGAAAATATCTATTAACAGTATGGGAAATTGAGAAGGTAGCTTTTTCGGTTGGGAGGAGGCAGCATCAACGGCTACAAAACAAAAAAGCCACCCCAATGCAGGGTGGCTAAGAAGTTGTGCTGCCGGGTCGGATGGATTCGGATGCTCTCGCATCCTCACCCCTTTCGGGGCGCGAACGCTTTGCTTGTCGCGTCCGATTTCGCGGCATGGCGAAATCGAGCGAACCCGGCGGGGGCTCTCAAGCCCCACGGCTACAAAACAAAAAAGCCACCCCAATGCAGGGTGGCGTTTTTGTTTTATTGGCGCGCCGGGGAGGATTCGAACCCCCGGCCTTCTGGTCCGTAGCCAGACGCTCTATCCAGCTGAGCTACCGGCGCGCGCGAGGTATGTCTAAATACAGGGTTTGTGGACGCTTGGCAATTAAATAATAGCACAATTGCCAAAAAGATGGCGGAGAGGGGGGGATTCGAACCCCCGGTGGCTTGCACCACACACGATTTCCAATCGTGCACCTTCGGCCGCTCGGTCACCTCTCCTGATCTTTTGTCAAAAACCCTGTACTTAAATTTAAAATGGCGGAGAGGGAGGGATTCGAACCCTCGGTACCCTTTTGAGGTACACTCACTTAGCAGGCGAGCACCTTCGGCCGACTCGGTCACCTCTCCGCGCCGAGGGGCGGAATATTACAAGCCT
>PKTU01000167.1 GCA_002869005.1 Deltaproteobacteria bacterium | reverse complement strand
TAGGGATACCCGAAGAGCCAGGGCTCTTTAAAGTTTAAAAAAGCTGCGTGGTCACTGCCCCGCTTTTCGACCCTCGCCGAGGCGGAACGGCCAGTGCCCTTGATATTTGAGTGCCCTATCTCGGCGAAGGCGAGGAGCCCCTCTTGAGAGCCGTACCCTATACCGTAATCGATCCTTCCGGCGTCACGCTCCGTCACCTCCACGACCACGGGAAGCTCTTTTGATTCCCCCGTGGGCGGTATGGTGTTTATCCTCACGTCGCTGAAATATCCCAAATCGAAGATGGCGCGTTGACTGAGGAGTATCTCCTCCTGATTCCAGAGCTCCCCTGAGTTGAAGGTCAGCTCCCGCGCTATGACCTCCGCGCGGGTACGGGCGTTGCCTGAGATTACCACCGGCCCGAAGCGCATAGCCTCGCCGCCAACGATATCGAAATTTACATATACCCGTTTTTGCTCCTCATCGAGGAGGGTCCTGTACTTAACGCTCGCGTTGACATGGCCCCGCTTGGAGAGCTCCGAAAGAATTGTGATGCGAGCCCTGTCGAGCGCTCCGGGGACGGCTTCATCCCCCTCCTCTATCTTTGCAAGGCTCATCGCCTCGCCCTCATCCATCGCGGAGTCCGTATTAAAGCGGGGCGCACCAAAATGGTAAAGCGCTCCCTCATCAACTTTTATGAGGATATAAACATCGCCCTTGGGGGTTATGCGCTCCTCATCGATTGACGCGCGCGCCCTCACCATGCCCTTGGAGGCGTAGTAACTCTCTATTGCAGGAAGGTCTTTTTCAATAAGCGCCCTGACGTAGGCGGGTCGGCCGAAAAAGGAGGAGCTTACAGAGGGCATTCTATCTCTCAGATCATCCTCATCCACGGAGGCATTTCCGGTGAACGATACCTTCTCCACCTTGGCGGATACTCCAAGGTTTACCCTGAATGTTACCCTGCTAAGGTCGCCCTCCTCCTTTTTCTCCCAGGTAACCTTGGCGAGGGGATAGCCCAGCCCAACCGCTTCATCCTGTAGCGCCTGCGCGGCTAGGCGCAGCCATGACTCGTTTACCTCTTCGCCGTAGCGGCCCTTTAATACGTCGTCGAGCTCTGAGGGGTAGACCTTCTCACCGCCCGTTATGGTGAACCTTATGGGGTCCCCGAGGTCAAGGGGCACGCTCATAACCACCTCGTCCCCCTCCTCCTCGAAGCGCGCATCATAGGCGGTGGCCTCGGGGTAGCCACGCAAGCGCGCCTCTGAAAGGAGTTTTTCCACCCCATCCCTAAGCCTCTTCGGCGAAGCGGTATGACCCTTTGACATGCCGAGAAGTTTAAACGCCTCATCCCTGCCGAAGATATCTATGTCGCCCATATCTCCGTAAGCGGTGATGGTCGAAGCCGAGTTCTCTTTCACCTCGAAGAGGGCGTTTATCCATAGGATATTTTTTGTACGCTCAAGGCGCACCGACACTTCGGCGCGGTTGAACCCCTCCGCCTTGTAGAGCTCCAGTATCTTCTCTTTGTCCGCTTCCAGAAATGGCCCGTAAATGGGGTTGTCCACCGTCGTCCTAAGGCGGGTGCGGACATATTTCTCCTCCAGGGAATCCATGCCGGGGAAGATGATTTCCCTAACAAGCGGCGTTGGAACAACCACCAGCGAAAGCGCGACCCCCTCTCCCTCCAAGCGCCGCGAAACCGCTAGATTCCCAACGGTGGGCATCCTTGAGATCAGCTTTATAGCGTCCGCGATTAAGGGTGAGGAGTATTTGTCGCCCGTCTTCAATCTGAAGAGGCGCATGATCTCGCGGTCACGCGCGGCGGAGGTATTCTCCAGCGTCACCGAAGTGATCGTAAGCCCCTCGTAACTCCGGGGTCCCTCCGCCAGCGAGGGGAGCGAGGTTAGGACCAGCACCATAAGGAGGGCCGCCGCTTTGAAGTAACTCATCATCTGAAGGTATACCTGAACCGTATCTCCGCGCCGAAGGAGCCCTCTGAGTCCGACTCTTCGCCACCCCATGAACCGATCAAGAGGACACCGGGCTTATAAGTATACTCCACCCGCATCTCCTGCTCCCGCTGAGAACCCATGAGGACTCCGTAACGGGCGTAAAGAGAGTCCGAAAGGGCTTTGCCCACCGTTATCCTCGGAACAGTGGACTGCGTTGTCGATGAGTATGCGGGCTCTATGTGGAATTGGTCCACCCCAAAGGCCGAGTTGGCCTGGCTCTCCAATTCATCCTGTAGTCCGCCGGTAAGAAAGCTTGTCGCCTCATAGGCGGTTACGTCCTCACCCGAGATATTCTCCGAGGTAGTACCGAGCGCAAGTAGGGAGATTATGTCAGTACGCGGCAGCGGCGGATCCGAGCTTAGCTCTATGCGCATATCGTTTAGCGGCCCGGCGGCTGAGATATTTACTGAATACTGCCCCACCTCGGTCGTTGAGGCGGCATCAAGAACCGCTCCCGGCCCTGCATCGCCAAGGAAATCCACTTCGGCCCTTAACAGCTCGAAGATGCGGCCGCGAAAACGCAAGAAACCGTCGCGCACCCTCACCTTGCCGAAGACCAGCGGGTCGGGTAAATAGCCCCTCACCCTGAGATCCGCTATGAGATCCAGCTCTGCGAGGTTGTTTTCAACCCTGAGGTTTTCATCGCCTCTTATCGCTATATCGATGAAGGGCGTGCCCTCGCGATCCTCTACGGCGTTGACCACGCTCGGGGCCGCCGGTGGTTTTGATCCGAGCATGTTAAGCACACTGGTGCGCCACCTTAGGTGCTGCCGGTAAAGGAGGGAGTTCAACCTCACCTCACCTCTAATCTCCGGCGCCTTCAAAGTTCCGGTCAGGAGGAAGTCTGCGTCGAGGTTGTAGCGGGCATCCTTTGGAAATTCGTATGAGATATTCTGAGCAACCGCGAAAAGTTTAAGTTCACCGGGCTTTATTCCATCCATCTCCCAGCGGCCCTCGCACTTTACCCTGCCTGTGCCGAAGTTAGCCTCTAAGGTCTCAATAGAGAGCCCCTCACTACCAAGGAAGGTCGCTTTTAGCGCTATGTTTTCAAAGGAATAGTCAAGGGCGCGCACCTTTAACCGCCCCGCCTCCCTTAGCCCCAGCGTGCCTGCTATTGAGGGGTTATCCCATGGCCCCTCTATCGAGGCTTTTAGCTCAAGGGGACCCGAGGCCTCTTCGATTTCTCTAACCGGTGATAGTATAGTCCCTGCGTCACCGCCGCCTGTTATCTTAACATTCCACTCTTTGCCCGGCGTAAAATAGCCCTCGCCGTCTATATCGACTCCTCCGCCTGACAGAGCTAGCCGGATGATTTTGAAGATGTTGTTCTGATAGGTGAACGCTATTGGGGCGATGTTGACGACCCGCCCCGTCGGCAGGTCCATCGATATGCTGGATATGCCCACATTAATCGCCAGGAAGCCGCCTTCGGGAATCTCTCCCTCCACACGCCCGGTGACTATTCCGTTTATGGATTCTGCGTCAAAGCCCTTTATGTCGAGCCAATCTTCAAAGCGGGCATCCTGAAGCTCTGCGAGAAAAGTCAGCCCACGCCCACGTTTAAGGGAAGCGACTGCATCCGCGCCATTGGAGGTTTCAAGGGTCATCTTGACCTCTGCCCCATCCGCCTCTAGCTGCCAACTGCCATCAACGGGTCTCACAAAGCGGTGGTTGACCCCCTTTATCTCGCCCCCGCCTGTTGCGCTGTTAAAAACTCCTCCTTTACCCGAGAACTCAATAGAACCGTGTAGCTCTGCGCCCAGCGCTATTCCTGGCAGGTGGTAAAGGTCAAAGGGTTTGAAGCCATTTAGGTTGAGGGTACCCCTCCACTCAAGAGAGGAGAGCTTCAGATAGGCGTCGCTAAGCGAGAGGCCGTCGCTTTTAGCGGTCGCCTTTATTACTCCGGAGTCGGAAGTGGCCTCTACCAAAACGTCCGGCAACTCACCGAAACCTGCTGCGGAGAGCTTTGAAAGGATAAAGGAGCTTTTAAGGAGCCTTACCGCATCGGCCGAGACCTCACCGGATGCCGCCCCGGCGACTTCAAGGATCGCGGAGCCGTCAATGACCCCATCATCAAGGGGGATGCCGCCATAGTAGGGTGTAATTTTGTCGAGGGTAAGGTTCTTGGCCTCGACTTCTATCCTTGTCGATGCCCCGGTCACAAGTGGGTGGAATATATCAGCGCTTAGAGCATTTTCAGCCCCCCGGATATTTACCAGCACTCCCTCCGCTCCATTTGCACCGCTCCTTGGATAGCCTGCCGAGAGGCCAAGGGCCTCCATCCCTATACCCTTTGCCCTAACTCCAAAGAGATCGCCGCGCCACGAAAAGGAGTTAAGCGGTTTTTCTCCGGCTCCAAGCGTGCCATTAACCTTAACGGTCCCGGCGAAGGTCTTTGCCGATAGCCACTCCAAGCGATTGCCTAGGAAACGCTCGACAGGAAGTCTGTCGAAGTCTACGTGGTTTATATCTCCGTTAACCTCGAACTCCCCATTCGCCAAAAGCTCGCCCGCTATACGCACTCGCTCCTCTTCAGCCAACATATCCAAAGTGAGCTTGCCCCCGCGAAACTCTGCCTCCCCAGTAAGATCGCCGATAGGGATATCCTGAAAAGAAGCGCCTTTTACCGCCGCGACCATAGTGGCGCTCGGCGTATCAAATGTCCCTGAGGCGTCGAGAGATGCTCTCAAAGAACCCCTTACCCCCTCGGGCATGCTGACGATCTCTTCCAAGCGGGAGAGGTCGAACCCATCCGCGAAAGCATTGAAGTCGAATGAGGTCATATTAAGAGCGCCGGCTCCTCTCAGGGTCGTCCCGTAGCCGTCAACTTTTATGGAGTCAAATGACCAGCTGTCGAGCCCGAAATCGCCCTCAGCCTCAACAGTGGATGCAAAAGCCCCCTTGAACCGGCTATAGGGCCCCACTCTAAATTCATCGACTTTGGCGCTGCCTTTAAATCTTGGCTCCCTAAGCGCCCCCTCAAGGCGCCCTTTGGCCTCAAGGTTTCCGTCGAGGGAGATTGGAAGGGTAAAAAACGGGGCGAGCGCGGCCAGGGTTTCTCCCACATCGCCGCCTTCAAGCTCAAAATCCATAGAGTAGAAGCCCTCGGCGTTGAGCCTTGCCATACCGCTACCCTTTAGCCTTCCCAGCGGGCCGTCAAGGGTAAAGCCATTTGTGCTTAATTCACGGAGGTCATAGTCCATCTTCGAGTTGAATTTACCCAGCTCGACCCCGAATGCGCGCGTCTCCTCAAGGTTGAGGTCGTAGCTGAATTTGAGCTCGGAGTATGGGCCGCCGAAGCGCCCCTTCGCCGTTCCGTGAGCGTCAAAACCTTCAGGCAGATAACGCTTTATCGATGAGATATCGCGTATGGCAAGGTCGGTATCGTACCAGAGGCCTTCCCGGTAGGTTATCTTGCCCTTTGGAATATCCAGAGATAGAGATGCTGACTCTACGGTGGTTTTGCCGAAAAGTATCCCCTCCCTACCCACAACGCAGTTGGTGTTTAATTCGGCGGACGGGAGTGAATACCAGGTTGTCGGAGTTTCTCCTCCATGAATTGTGGAGACGTCGAAATCCGATACCTTCGCCGAGACAGTGGATTCCAGCGAGAGCTCAGGGTATAGAGGCCCCTTTGCCTTGACCTCGCCATCGGCTGAAAGACCAACGGGAAAATAGCGTGTTTTAAAGGTAGGAATGAGGCTCATCGCCCCTCGCAGGTCGAAGCTCTTGGCGCGTCCTTCCGCCTCCAGCATGAGCTCATCGCCCCACATAAGGGAGCCGGAGAAATCACTCACCTCACCGAAGTTCG
>PKTU01000182.1 GCA_002869005.1 Deltaproteobacteria bacterium | reverse complement strand
CTGCTCCGCCTTCTCGCGGATGGCGCAGGTATTGACCAGGATAACGTCGGCATCCGCCGGACGCGACGCCTCCTCGTACCCCGCGCCGCGCATTATACCCGCCATCGCCTCCGAGTCGTGGTCGTTCATCTGGCACCCGAAGGTCTGTATGTAGAATCTTCCCTTCTTCAAAACTTCTCTTATCTCCTACCTGAAGGTGAGGACCTGCGCGCCGAAGAGGTCCGATATTGACTTTTTCAGCGCGGCCGAGGGAGCCACCCAGTATTTTTCGGGAACTTTCAAAACCGTCGTCCCCTTTCCGGGGAACTCGACATCTATGCGTACGGGGCACTCGCCCCTGAATTGCCCCGAAGCCAGCACGCTGGTCAACGCGTTGACATCGGCCTCGGAGTGCAGCCCCGCATTGAACTTTATCCTGACCGAGCGGGTTAGAACCTCCGTCGCCTCGGCGAGGGGTACTATTCGGTCGGCTAGCACCTTTGCGGCATCGTCACCCCGTTCGAGGGAGCCGCGCACGATTATCGGCTCCTCGGAGCGCAGGTGCTCCATAGTAGCCTCGTAGACGTTCGGGAAGACCACTATCTCTATCGCCCCCTCCATATCCTCAAGGAGGACGAAGGCCATCTTCTTGCCGTTCTTGGTGATCTTCTCCTTAAGAGACGCCACCGACCCACCGAGGGTTACCTGGCTCTTGTCCGCCCCGCCCTCTACAATTGCGGCGATGGTTCCATCGGTGTGTGCCGCCAAAAGCTCGCTCCACTCTCTCAAGGGGTGACCGGAGACATAGAAGCCTAGGAGCTCTTTTTCCGCCCGCAGCTTGTCGGCCGGGGAGAGGTCGGGGAGGTCCGGGAGGCTGTCGGTTCCCTCATCATCCTCATTGCCGGAGGGCTCCGGAGCCAACGCGTCGAAAAAGTTGAACTGCCCCCTTGCGCGGTCCTTTTGGATTACGGAGGCTCGCTCAAGCGCCAGATCAAGGTAGGCGAGGTATTGTGAACGCAGTCCGCCCAATGAGTCGAAAGCGCCGCAGTTTATCAAGGACTCGGTGACCTTGCGATTGACGCGCTTTAGGTCCACCCGCTCCGCGAAGTCCACAAGGCCGGTGAAAGGGCCCTCCTTGTCGCGCGCCTCTATTATCGACTCTATAGCGCCCTCGCCAACATTTTTTACCGCCGCCAACCCAAAGCGTATCTTCCCGGCGGAGACTGAAAAGAATATATCCGATTCGTTGATGTCGGGGGGCAGAACCTCTATGTGCATCTCCCGGCACTCGTTTAAGTTCTTCACGATCTTGTCGGAGTGAGCGCGGTCGTTGGTCAAAAGCGACGCCATGAATTCGACCGGGTAATGCGCCTTAAGATAAGCGGTCTGGTAGGCGATAAGCGCGTATGCTGCCGAGTGGGATTTATTGAAGCCGTACTTCGCGAATTCCGCCATAAGGTCGAAGATTTTTACCGCCTTCGCCTCAGGGATCTTGTTCTCCCTCGCCCCGGTGAGGAAGCGCTCCTTTTGCTTCTCCATCTCCTCGGCGATCTTCTTGCCCATCGCACGCCTCAGCAGGTCCGCCTCTCCAAGGCTGTAATTGGCGATGACCTGGGCCACCTTCATGACCTGCTCCTGATAGAGGATAATTCCATAGGAATCCTTCAGGATCGGCTCCAACTGCTCCAGCTCGTATACGGTAGGTATCTCGCCGTGCTTTCTCCTGATGAAGTCCTCGACCATCCCCGAGCCGAGGGGGCCGGGCCGATATAGAGCTACGAGGGCGATGATATCCTCGAATACCGAGGGCCTAAGGTTGACCATTAGCTCCTTCATCCCCGAGGACTCAAGCTGGAATACGCCTGTAGTCTCGCCCCTGCTCAGGAGGTCATATACTGCGGCGTCATCCATGGGGATATGGTCGATGTCTATCGGCTCCTCGCCCGGGTGCGATTTTGCGATGAGGTCTAGCGCGGTCTCGATTACGGTGAGGGTCTTGAGCCCCAGAAAGTCGAACTTAATGAGCCCGATCGACTCAACCGCCTTCATCGCGAACTGGGTAACCGTCTCCCCCTCCTTACCGTTGTAAACGGGGAGGAAATTTTCCAGGGGCTTGTCCGAGATGACGATGCCCGCCGCGTGGGTTGATGCGTGGCGGTTAAGCCCCTCAAGGCGGAGCGCATGTTTTATAAGCTCGGCGATACGCGGGTCCGCGTCCATCGCCTTCTTTATCTCCGGCTCCTTTACAAGTGCCTCTTTTAAGGTGATCCCAAGCTGGTCTGGGACGAGCTTGGCTATACGGTCAACCTCGGAGAGCGGGACGTCGAGCGCACGGCCAACATCTCGTATGACGGCGCGGGCGAGCATCTTCCCGAAGGTTGTAATCTGCGCGACCTGGTCGGAGCCGTAGTGGCTGGTGACGTAATCGATGACCTTCTGGCGGTTTTCAAAGCAGAAATCCACGTCGATATCAGGCATCGAAATACGCTCTGGATTTAAAAAGCGCTCGAAGAGGAGGTCGTAGGGAATCGGGTCGATGTTCGTTATGCGCAGAGCCCACGCGACCAGGCTCCCAGCCGCCGAGCCGCGCCCCGGCCCCACCGCTACGTCATTCTCCTTGGCCCAGTTGATGAAGTCCTGAACTATGAGGAAGTAGCCGGGGAAATCCATCTCCCGGATGACTCTGAGCTCAGTTTCCAGCCGCTCCTCGTAGCTCTTCCTTGTCGCCGCCTCAGCCTCCGGCGAGTCGAATTGGAAGTGCTCCAGGCGTTTTTGAAGTCCCTCGCGGGAGAGGCGGTCCATGCAGTCGGCGAGGGATTCATCCTCCTGCGTGTCATACTTTGGAAAGTGGTAGGTGTTGAAGTTGAGCTCTACGTTGCAGCGGTTGGCTATCTCTATGGTGTTCGTTATCGCCTCGGGGCAGTGGGCGAAAAGCTCGCTCATCTCCTCTGGAGAGCGGACGTAAAGGGCGTCGGTCTCCATTCGCATCCTCTTCTCATCCGCCATCGTCTTGCCCATTTGGATGCAAAGAAGGACCTCGTGGCTTAAGGCGTCCTCACGTTCGAGGTAGTGGCAGTCGTTGGTGGCTACGAGTGGGATGGAGAGCTCCCGCCCAAGGTCGATGAGCCCGGAGTTGACCTCCTTTTGCTCGGCGAAACCATTTTCCATCAACTCGAAGTAAAAGTTCCCCTCACCGAAGATGCCCGCGTACTCCTCCGCGACCTGCTTTGCCTTCTCCACGCGCCCGCGCCTCAGATTGAACGGGACCTCGCCCTGAAGGCAGGCGGTTAGGCCAATCAGCCCGCCCGAGAGCTCTTGCAGGATCTCCTTGTCTATGCGCGGCTTGTAGTAAAAGCCTTTACGGTTCGCGGCGCTGACGAGGCGGCAGAGGTTTGAATACCCCTCTTGATTCCTGGCGAGCAATATAAGGTGATAGTAGTTCTCTCCGTCGGGGCCGGGGGTGCGGTCGCCCATGCGCCCGGGAGCGACGTACGCCTCGCAGCCGATAATTGGCTTCACCCCAGCCTTCATAGCGGCCTTGTAAAACTCCACGGTGCCGTACATCGCGCCGTGGTCGGTCATCGCGAGGGAGGGGAGCCTCAGCTCCTTGGCTTTCTGAAAGAGGTCCGGAAGGCGGATCGCCCCGTCAAGCAGTGAGTACTCCGTGTGGAGATGGAGGTGGGTGAAGTTGGCGTGGCCCGGCATATTTATATCCTGAGTCTACAGTTGTTATTCTACGTTCTGTACCTGTTCGCGTATCTTCTCAAGCTCAGCCTTCATCTCTACGACTACCCGCGCAGCGGCGGCATCAGGCGACTTTGAGCCGATGGTGTTGGTCTCCCGGTTCATCTCCTGAATCAGGAAGTCAATCTTTCGCCCCACAGCTCCCTCGCTGTCCAGGAGTTCGCGGAACTTGTCAAGATGGCTCATAAGGCGTGTTATCTCTTCGGAGATATCGGCGCGATCGGCAAAGAGGGCGACCTCTAGCGCGACGCGGTCGGCGATCGCGTTGACATCAACCCCATCGGGGGCGAGCTCTACTATCCTCTTTTCAAAGCGGCTTCGCTGCTCGGCTATTATCTGTGGCCGGTGCTCACCCACCTCGGAGACGAGCCCCTCGAAAAGCTCCAACCTGTCCAGCAGGTCTGCGTGGAGGTCTCTGCCCTCGCGCAGCCTCAGCGCGTCGAGGTCCTTTAGCGCCTCTTCAAAGATCGGCTTAATCGCCTCCCAAAGCTCATCCTGGGTCATGTCAAGCTCCGACTGGCTAAAAAGCTCTCCAAAGCCAAGCAGGTGAGAGAGCTCTATGCCCCCTTGGAGGCCGTACTCCTCCTTTAGCTCCGTCAGCGCCTTTATCACCCCTCCGGCGGCCTTTTTGTTTATCTTTAGATCCTGCTGGGAAGCTCCCCCCTTGTTCCAGCTGGCGAAGACCGAGATCTGGCCGCGAGAAAGGTGCTCCTTGGCAAGCGCTTGTATGCTGGTCTCAAGGGGCGCCAGGTCCTGCGGGAGCTTTGCAAAGAAATTAAAATAGCGGTGGTTTACCGCTTTGAAATCCACATACAGGTGTTTGGACGCGACCTCCCCCTCTGCGGAGCCGTACCCTGTCATTGACCTTATCATCTGCTTTATCCTTTCAGCCGGGCGCTAAGCCCCCTCAATCAACTCGGCGGGAGTAACCACCGCCGTCCCCAACTTGCCCACCACTATGCCGCTGGCGATATTAGCCAGCAGGGCCGCTTCCGTAAGGTCGGCGCCCGCCGCCCAGGCAAGGGTGAGGATCGAAATCGCCGTGTCGCCCGCGCCTGTCACGTCGTAGACGTCCTTTGCCTGGGTAGGTATGTGCGTTGTAACGCCATCGCGCCGCACCAGGGTCATCCCCCGTTCGCCTCTGGTGACAAGCATCGCGCCAGCGTCAAGCATATCCATGAGTTTTGTTCCGGCGGCCTCGGCCTCCTCGTCGGTGGTGACGGAAAGGCCGCTCATCTCCTCCGTCTCCTTGGCGTTGGGGGTCAAAACCCCCGCCCCCTTGTAGCAGTTGGTGTTTAGCGGTTTCGGGTCCACCGCGAGAGGGATACCCCGCTCCTTTGCCACCCCCGTCACTGCGGTGAAGAGCTCACGGGTTATTATCCCCTTGCCGTAATCCGATATTACAACCGCATCTGCGCGGCTCACCGCGTCAAGGGCTCGCTCCCTCACTTTGAGAGCTATCTCCATCGGCAAGGGGGCCTTCTCCTCACGGTCAAAGCGGACTACTTGCTGGTGCTGAGCAATGACGCGGGTCTTCACCGCCGTCGGGCGGCTTGGATCGGTCACGATCCCCTTGCCGCGCCCCCCGGCCTTCTCAAGAAGGGCTAAAAATTCAGCCGCCTCGGCGTCTTCACCAGCTACGCCTACAAGCTCCGGCGTGGCGCCGAGGGAGGCTATATTCCTCACTACGTTCGCGGCCCCTCCGAGCAGATGCCGCTCTTCACGCAGGTCGACCACCGGGACAGGAGCCTCCGGAGAGATGCGGGAGACGGCTCCATACAGAAACTTGTCGAGGATCAGATCGCCGATTACGGCGATACGCTTTTGCGCCATCTTCCCGAGGAGCGATTTTATGGCATCCTCGCTGAAATGTCTGTTAACTGTCATAGCTTATTCGCTCTTCGCCAATCGGGGGTGTTAAGGGCGGTGCTTAGGTTTTGCCTCAATCATTTGGATAAAAACAACTCTGCGCCCACCGTGAAATTTTGAGTATAAGATCAATGGGCGCCGCTGGAAAGAATATCCGACAGGAACCTTTCATGCGCGCTAGCGAGCTTTTCGACGGTGAAGCGCTCTTTTATACGCGAGCGTGCGCGTTCCCCCATGAGGCGGGTCTTTTCCCGATTGCGCGCCAGTGAGAGGAAGCAATTTGAGAGCGCTTTTGGATCGCCGGGGGGGATGAGTAGCCCCGTCACCCCCTCCTCAACGATATCAGGAAGAACCCCTATCGTGGTAGCCACGAGTGGCTTGCCCGAGGCCATCCACTCCAGCCCGACCCGGCAGTTGGCCTCGCTGCCGACCGAGGTGACCGCGCCAAGGTCAAACTCCCTCAGGGTACCCGGGAGGTCGGCGCGGTGGTCTACGAAGCGTATGCGCTCCAGGTGGAGGGGGTTGTTGTCCCCGAGGAGTGACTTAAGGCGCTCAAGCTCTTCGGGCTTCGCGGAGAATGATTTGGCAAGGATGACAAAACCAAGTCGGTCATTCTCCTTCAACGCTCTTTTCGCCGCTTCGATGAAATGCGCGTGCCCTTTGACTGGAGAGAGCCGCCCGACGATGCCTACGAGAAAGTCTCCTGCCGTAAAGCCAAGCGATTTTCTCAGGTCCGAAGGCTCGCCCCTCGGTGAAAATTCCTTCTCATCAACGCCGCCATGGATTGTGGCGAGGTTATCCATGCCGCCGACACGCTCACCAAGCCCCTTGAATATTGTGGAATTTGTCGCTATGACTCCGTCCACGAGGCGTCTGTAAACGTAGCGGTTTGCAAAGTTCGCCTTCACCGGGCGCATCTCCCCCCTGACACGCACAACCGGCACCCCCGCCCTCCTACAGGCCCAACCTATTAAAAAGAGGCCTTCAGAACGGTGAACCTCGACAATGTCGTAGCGTTCACGTTTCAAAAGCTCAAGGAGCCTTCCGGTGGCGGCGAAAGCGCCGAAGGCTGCTAGCCCCTTGCCGTTGAAGCCATCCTCCTCAAAGACCTTAAAGCCCCTCTCAACGGCCTTAGCTGCGGAGAGGGAGTCTTTTCGGGTCAGGATGTGGACCTCGTGGCCCAGAGCGATGAGCCCTTCGGAGAGGTCATAGCAATATTGCACCTCCGCGTTGTACCAGTGAATTTGCACAATCTGGAGAATCTTCATCTCTGCACACCCAAAGCCAGCACGTCGTTGAGCGCGTCGAAAACACGCTACGGAGATATCGACTCCATGCACTTAAAGTGCCCTTTGGGGCAGGAGTCGTCTCCATGTAGCGAGCAGGGGCGGCAGTCGAGCTCTGTCTCAACTACCCTGTCATCTACTCCAAGCGGGTAAAAGCCGAAGCCCCTGACTGTCGGGCCGAAGATCGCCACAACCGGAGTGTCTACGGCGCAAGCGATATGAAGTGGCGCGGAGTCCCCCGTCACCAAAGCCTCGCAGGCGCCGATGAGGGCCGCGCTCTGTAGGATGCTACCCTCGCCCGCTGCGTTTACCCCAGCTATACCCCCCTCCGCCAAAATGTCGGCGCAAAGTCCCCTCTCGTCGACGCCACCTATCATGACGGGGAATACCCCCTCATCTTTTAAGGTTACGCCCAAAAGGTCGGCCCATTTACCCTTGGGCCACCCCTTGGTCGCCCACTTCGCGCCGGGGGCAAAGGCCACGGGGTGAAGTGGTGAGCTGTCCTTACCCTTTAGTATTTCCGCTGCCCACGCTTCATCCGCCTTGGAGGGGTAGAGTTTTGGGAGGGTTATCCCGCCGTGTATGCCGAGTGGAGCCAGCGCATCTGTATAGCGCTCAACCACATGTTTCCCATCTAGGCTGCCGGGAGACCTTCTCGCCACAGCATAGCGTCTCCTTATCGAACCTTTTTTGTAGACGCTCCACTTGACCCCTCTAACCAAGAAGCGCAGCGCGCGCGTACGCAAATTATCGTGGAGGTCAATTATGTGATCGTAGCCGCGCTTCCTTAGGCGCTTGGCAACCGCTAAGGGGGAATCGTCAGCACCCCACAAAAGCACCTCCCCGACAGCGGGGTTGTCCCTGAATATCTCCTCGAAGGCCGGCTTTGTGAGGATATCAACCCTTTCGCCGGGTTTTGCTACGGCGAACCGCTCGACGGCAGAGGTCGCAAGGACAACATCGCCGAGGGAGGAGAGGCGGACAATCAATACGCGGGGGCTAGCCATAGTCAAGCTCTCTGTAGAGGGCCAGGTTGCCCTCCATCATCGCCTTGGCGCTGAACTTGTCGACCACCCGCTTACGACCTGCGGCTGCCAGGGACACCGCAAGACCCTCATCTTCGATGAGCTCCAAGACGGCATCGGCGATCGCAGCTGGATCTTTTGGGGGTACAAGGAGGCCCGCGCCACGGTCCTCGCCGATTATCTCCGGTATGCCTCCCGCCTGCGTCGCCACCACGGGCTTCGACGCGGCCAGGGCGTCCATGACTATCGTGCCAAGCCCCTCCATGTGCGAGGACATCACAAAGATGTCCAGCGCGTCCATAATCTCATCAACGTCGCTGCGAAACCCCGTAAAGGTAAGCGCATCATTTAACCCCAGTCCAGCCGCCTGAGCTTTAAGGGCCTCTTCAAGCTCGCCGGAGCCGACAATGACAAAGCGCGCCTCGGGTGCCTTCAGAAGTATCTGCGGGATGGCTTCGATAAAGTAACGCTGCCCTTTGTGGTCCGTTAACGCGGAGATATTACCTATCAGCAGCGCTCCCTCACTGATGCCCAACTCGCCCCGGAAAGGGTTGCCGGAGCCCGGCTTGATCCTGTCGGGGTCCACGCCGCTGTTTACAAGTGATATTTTCTCTTCAGGCACGCCGAAAGCCAGGAGGATAGCCTTTATCGCTTCGCTTATCGCGACGAAACGCTTGATCCTGCCGCCGTATTTAATCCTATTTAACACGCCGCTTTTCGGCTCGAAATCCACCCGGCGGGTTGCTATGACGTTCCTAAATCCAGAGAGCATAGCCGCTAAGACGCCAATACCCTGAGCGTGGCTTGAGTGAAGATGCAGGTGTGTAAAGCCGCCCCGCTTTAATCTCCCTGCGATCTTAAGGGCGGAGTAGAGGTCCCACTCTCCGAGCAGCGGCAGCCCGTAAACAGGTAGCCCGGCGCCCTCGGAACGCCTTAAAAGCTCTCCACCACGCTGGGTGATCAGGTGTGAATCCACCCCCGCGCGGGTAAGCTCAAGGTGCAGATTGAAGACCTGCTGCTGGCCCCCTCTCCACCCCTTGCCGGTATCGATATGGAGAATCTTCACGCCGCCCCCTCAAGCTCTTGAAGGGCGCGAAGAACGTCATCCGCCGTAACAAGGCCCATGCAGTCGAAGTGGCCCTCAGGGCAATCGTCGCCGCCATGCAGCCCGCAGGGGCGGCATGGGAGGTCATGCTCCACCAGCCTCGATCTCTCATGGAAGGGGTAAAAGCCAAGCGCCTTTACAGTTGCGCCGAAGACCGCGACGGTGGGAACGCCCCGCGCCGCTGCGATGTGAAGAGGCGAGGAGTCGTTGGTGACGAAGAGCGCAAATGAATCGAGCCATGCCGCGAGGGCTTTTAATGGCGTTTTTCCCGTCGCATTCAGAACCTCGCCGCCTATTAGGTCCTCCACCGCGCCGGCGGCCGCCAGATCGTCGGGGCCGCCGATTATCACTATGCGGTAACCCCTGTTTTTAAGCTCCCTCGCCACCTCGGCGAAGCCCTCGGCGCGCCACCTCTTCGTGGCCCAGACCGAGCCGGGGGCAAGGCCCAGTATCTTCTCTCCGGGGGCGAAGCCTGCCTCCTTCAAGAGGCCGTCAACCAGCTCCCGCTCCTCCCAGGTGTAGCCTGCGTAAAGGGTCCTGTCGGAATCCTCAACCGCCACACCCAGCGGTTTTAAAAGTGCCAGAATGCGGTCTACCTCATGGAGTTCCATAGGTCTTTGTACCCGCCGGTTGTAAGCGAAGGAGAACCCCGCCTCCCGATAGCCAACGCGCACGGATGCGCCCGAGAGCATCGCGATGATCGATGTGCGGTGGCTCCTGTGTGGGGAGATTATAAGGTCATGTCTCCCCTCTCTTACCCGGGATATTATTGAAGTCATCCCCTCGCCGCCCTTCTTGTCGAAGGTGATGATCTCGTCCAGATGGGGGTCTTCCTCCACCAAGGGTTTGGCCGCCGGCGTAGTCAGGAGGGTCAGGTGCGCTTCGGGGTAAAGGCGCTTTACGGCGCGGAAGAGGGGCGTGGTGAGCACCACGTCACCCAGAAATGCCGTCTGCAATATTAGGATGCGGTTGAATTTCATATAGCCCCGATTATACATCAGTTTTATGGCGCCCAAACAAATTGGTTACATTCGCCCCAGGATTGCATAGAATGAATGAAGCAACCGAGAAATGCAACCCGACCGGAGCCATCTTTAAACCCCTTAAAGAGTATGAATATTCCCTTTTTAAATTCGCTTAGAAAACCTTCCGCCAAAAGGTGCCTCGCCGGAGACGCCGTTAAGCTCTACTGGTTCTCCGGCGGAAACAACCAAAATCTTGGAGATGTAATCTCCCCCATCATCGTTTCGCACTTCACCGGGAGGGAGGTGGCGAGGGCCGAGAAGAGGGATTCGCCAAAGATGCTGGCCGTGGGCTCCGTCCTCAATCAGGCGCGCGCTGGTGACGTGGTTTGGGGTACTGGTTTTATAGGCGGGAATTCAACTCTACGTTCAAAGAATATTCTCGTTACCGCGGTAAGGGGCCCCCTTACGAGGGCAAGGCTCCTCTCGGAGGGCGTCGATTGCCCTGAGTGCTATGGCGACCCGGCGATCCTCCTCCCCCTAATACACCCTCCGGGGAAAGCAGCCGAGGAAAGAAAGAGGGTGGGCTTCATTCCCCACTATAGCGACAGGAATATCCCGCTGCCATGCGACCCTGCCTTCAAGGTCATAGACATTCTATCGCCGCCCGAGCTCTTTCTAGAGGAACTTATCTCCTGTGAGCGGGTCGTATCCTCTTCTCTACATGGAGTCATAATAGCCGAGAGCTACGGCATAGCGGCGGATTGGATGATGCTCTCGGACAAAGTGGTGGGCGGAAAATTCAAGTTTCATGATTACTACCTCTCAACGGATAGGGAAGCGCCGGAGCCCCTGGCGGCGGGTGAGCTTCTGGTTGAGAGGGAATGGCTAAAGCCGACATTCAGACGGGATGAGCTTTTGGCGGCGCTGCCAATAAAGCCCGCAGCCACTATTTAAGAATTTCCACCCTATAGGGGTCCTCATCGAGGGTGTTGTCTATACCGTATTGGGCTCGGACGTCTCCAGCCTTTATATCCTTACGCCTAGCTCTGTAATACTCCTTGTTTGAGCGCATCACGGCTTTGCACTCATGCCACAGGTGTATCGGCACCTCACGTCGGGTTACGTTTCTGCCGCGCACCCCGGCGTAGTGAAGCCGCCAGCCGAGGTCATCATCCTCATTGCCCCACCCCTTGTATTTTTCGTCAAAACCGTTGACGCTGAGGAGGTCGTCGCGCCGAATGGCGAAAACCCCGGAGCGCAGCTTCGGCCCGATGGGTCTCAGGCCAAGGCGATTCAACAAAGAGTAGAGGCGGTCTTTTCGGCAAAGCCTCGCGACCTCGCCCAACTTCTCCTCGGATAGCACACCGGCATAATCGCCGGCCGCCACCATAGCCAAGGTTACCAGCTCGCTCTCTTCCCTAGTTAAGCGTACGGGGTGAGATACCAGGAATTCACCCTCGCGGCACTTTTCAGCGAAGGTTTTGACGTAATCTGTGGTGAAGACGAGGTCCTGGTCCGCGAAAACTAAAAAATCGCCTCCTGCCTCCCTCACGCCATTGTTTCTGGCTCTGGCCGCGCGGAAACCCAGATCCTCCTGCCAGACGTATTTGACGCGAAACGGCAACTTGGAGAGGGTACTTAGGAGCGCGGCTGGAATATCAACAGATGAACCGTCATCGGCGATAACCACCTCATCCACTAGGAGTGATTGGGCGGCAAAGGAGTGCAAGGTTTTTTCCAGGAGGTCCGGGCGGTTGTATGAGGGGATTATCGCGGAGATGCTTTTTTTTTGGCGCATACTTCTAAGGTTTCCTCTCCGTTGCCGCACCGCTCCTGCGCGCCTCAAGGGCCATCGCATACTTCATATAGGCGCCAAAGGCCGATATCACCGAGACGTTCAGCCCGTCGACCCCCTGAAGAACTCCGCCCCTTATTAGATACTGTTTCAAGAACCTGCTTATGCCGTGTAAAAGGGGCGCTGCCGGGGTTATCATACCGCCGCGCGCCAGCACCTGCTTTGCGCCGCGCGCCGCGAACTTGTCCACACGCTTTACTATGTCGCTGTAGTCTCTATAGGAGTAGTGGAGCAGATCGCAAGGCACCTTTTTTACCCGTCCGCCCTTCACGGAGGCGTGCCCGATGCTGTCCTCATAGGCGCAGACCCTGCGGTCGTAGAGGCGCGTAACCCAATCGGGATACCAGAGCTTTATCCATCGGTCGCCTATAAAAGTTTTACGTCTCACAGCGTAAGCGTCGGCTTCGGCGCGTTCGAGGTCGAGTGCAAGCAGCGCTTCGACGGCGTCATCTTCAAAACGCTCGTCGGCGTCGATGGAGAATATCCAATCGTTTTTGGCGAACTTTACGCCGTAATTCTTTTGTGGCCCATCGCCTAGATAGGGCTGAACGAAGACCCTCGCCCCGGCAGCCTCGGCGAGCTCAACAGTGCGATCCGTTGAAGCTGAATCCACCACGATCACCTCGTCGCAAAGACGCGCTGCGGAGGCGATAACGCCCTCTATGTTGGCCTCTTCATTCAACGTGATGATCGTAGCGGTGATGGGCTTGGGCATTTACTTCTTACCTTCAAGCAAGAGAGCTTTGTCTATTATGAGAACCGGGATGTCGCCCTCAACCGGGTAGCGGAGCAGGCAGCTTTCGCAATCAAGGGCGGGCACCTCCTCTTTGTGTTGGAGCTCCCCTTTGCATTTGGGGCAGACTAAAAGCTCAAGGACTTCTTTTGTGAGCGCCATCGCTAATCCTTTGCCCCGCCGAGGAGAGCATCGGCGAACTTGCCGATATCATCGAATACGCCGTCGGGTATAACTCCCTTTTTTTTCATCGAACTTTCAACGGATTTACCGTAGCCGGTCCTCACCAGCGCCGTGCGTGTACCGGCGCTCCGTCCGGCCTCAATATCCGATAACTTATCACCCACCGTCCAAGAGGCGGACAAGTCCACATTGAGTTCACGCGCGGCGGCGAGGATCATCCCCGGCGATGGTTTACGGCAGCCGCACCCCCCTGAGAAATCCGGGTGGTGTGGGCACCAGAGAAACATCTCAACCTTTGCGCCGGAAGCCTTTAACTCCTTGGCAAGGGCAACGTTGATCCTCTCTACCACGGCATCGTCAAATAGCCCCCTCGCCACCCCGGACTGATTCGAGACTACAATCAAGAGGTATCCCGCCTCGCCAAGTTGCGAGAGCGCCTCGGCGGCGCCCTCGATAACTTTCATATCCTTGACCTTTGACAAAAACTCGACCTCTTCGACAATCGTGCCGTCACGGTCGAGAAACACTGCTTTCTTCATCTATTAACCCTCACTCCCTATACCTTGCGATAGGGGTCGAATAACCTGCTGTGCTCCTCGATGCACTCCCTGTCAGTCATCGAGGCGATCATATCGCATACCGTGCGCTCAAGGCCCCACCGCTCAACGCTTGGCGCGAGATTCCGGGGCAGAAGGCCCGGATTGTCGATGTACGCGGAAAAGAGCGCGGTCAATATCGACTCCGCCTTAAAGCGCATCGTCTCCACCTTCGGGTGACGGTATAGCGACCTATATAGGAATTCTTTAAGCTCCCTGTTTTTACTCTCCATCTCCGATGAGCGGTTGACAAGCCTTCCAGCCTTACCCACCTCCTCTTGCGACCCCACTCCTGCGCGGGATATTGCCGCGGAGGTCTCAGCCACAAGGTCAGCCATCATCGCGCCTATCAGGTATGAGATCGTCTGGCTAACTTTGGCGCGCCCGGAGATTGCCGGCATAGCCTCCTCGACGGCACCGCCGACCTCCCGCCAAATGGTGACCTCCGCCAACTCCTCGGCTGTTATATACCCCGCTTCGAGCCCATCGTCTATGTCATGGTTGTTATAGGCAATCTCATCGGCGAAGTCGATAATTTGCGCCTCAAGGAGGGGCTGGCGCTCAGGGTCGTAGCCCTCGGCCGCCAGTATATCAGGGGAATCCCAGCTGGAGGAGTGTTTAACGATACCCTCCCGAACCTCCCATGTCAGATTCAGCCCCTCGAAATCAGGGTGGCGCTTCTCAAGGAGGGTGACGACGCGATGCCCTTGAAGGTTGTGCTCAAAGCCGCCGGAGCCCTTCATGAGCGAGTCCAGGACATCTTCACCGGTATGGCCGAAGGGTGTATGGCCGAGGTCATGGGCAAGAGCCAATGCCTCCGAAAGGTCCTCGTTAAGACCTAGCCTACGTGCCAGTCCCCTCGCTATTTGAGCAACTTCAAGGCTGTGCGTAAGGCGGGTCCTGTAGTAATCGCCTTCGTGGTTTACGAATACCTGTGTTTTGTACTCCAGCCGCCTGAACGCCGCGCAGTGGATAACCCTGTCACGATCACGCTCAAAGGCGGGCCGGTCATCTTTCAGAAACTCTTCGTGCTCGCGCCCACGACTCAACGCGCTCTTGGCGGCGTAGGGGGCGAGGTCCGCTCGTTCGCCTCTCATCGCTGATGATTATCTCTCACTCTGGGAGTTAATTAATGAAGGCTTAAAGCTAACAGATACCCCCCTCACGGGCAACACGAATGGGCCTTGAGGGGGGCATTGAATTTGTATTTAACTGCTCTTAACGCGGCTCGATATGAGCCCGCCCGTCATGAGTAAAAGAAAATCCTATCCGCCTAGACTATAAGCCAGAGAGCGGTGCCCATGCCGGTGGCGCCGAGGATAAAGGAGCCGAAGAAGAGAAGTGGCGCGACTATAGCCTTGACGGAAGAGTAGAGCGCGGCGTCTCCACCCGCCCGCATTTTTAGCGCCGCCCGCGTGCGCGCCCTCTCACGTTCACGCTTTGACGATGATGCAACAAGCATAAGCAGCATCAGCGCGTAAACTCCGATTGCAGCGGAGAGCAGGCCGCTGTTTTCTAAAAGCAGAGTTAAAACATCGCTGCCCGCCCAACGCTGCAAAACCCAGAGAAAACCTATGAAAAATCCTACGCCTGCTAAAGAAATTTTAAAGAATTTTGAAAACATTATCTGCCTCCATGACAAAAAGCTTCGCAATAAGCTCAGCAGTGCCTAATGACGCCTACCACTATCCCCCCTATCCTGAATTCATTCTCCTGAGTGACGTTAATAGTGGGCACAAGTGGGTTTGCGCTTCTAAGTTCGATACCTTCTTTGACACGGTGAAAATGTTTGACCGTCGCCTCCCCATCAACCATGGCGACTACCGTTTGCCCGTTATTCGCGTATGAGGCCTTGGTGACCACAACCATGTCCCCATCTAAAATGCCGTCGCCAACCATGGAATCCCCCTCAACCTTAAGGACGAAGTTCTCTCCGCGCCCCATCATCGTCTCGGGCACCTCCATTGTGTCAGGCGACTCGACAGCTTCAATGGGTTTACCCGCCGCCACAAAACCTAGCATTGGCAACTCATAGGACCCGGCTGAAGTGCGGGCGCTTAAAGTTTTCAAAGCGCGCTTGGCGTTCCAGCTCCGCTCAAGCCAGCCCGCCTTTTCCAGGCGCACGAGGAAATTCTGAACCGTACCCAAAGAGGAGTAGCCGAAGTGGTCCGCTATCTCACGCTGCGATGGCGCGTACCCCATGCTCTCGGTGAAATCGCCGATGTAGTCGAGCATCGCCTTTTGCTTCGGTGTAATGGCTCCTTTTCTCATGGTTGAAAGTGTATGCGTATGTTATGCGTAAGTCAAGGAGATAATTGATTTGACTGCTTATTTCACGGTTTCAATCTCCATTTTTTACCTTATTACGTGTTATATTTAGCCGATTGGAGGTGAGATGAAGCGACCGGAATTGACCCGCGAGTTCCTAGAAGAGCTCTACGATAAACATCACAGGCTGGAAAACTTGGCGCCTGACCCACTAATTTTTGCGAGGGGTTTTAACGACCCTCTTGAAGGAGAGCTCGCAGGGCTGATAGCGGGCGTCTTTGCCTACGGCAATGTCAAACAGATAGTGAAGAACCTTACCCTCATCTTCGACGAGCTGGGCCAAAATCCAAAAGAAGCGATATTGTCGACCCCACCGGAGAAGTGGACAGAAAGATTCGCGGGCTTCGCGTACCGCTTTCACAAGGTTGAAGACATATCACTTTTTTTCTGGCTTCTGAGACAGGCTATCGAGCGCAACGGCTCGCTTGTTAACATATTCACTAAAGCGCGCTATACTAAGATAAAAGAGCAGATGAGCGCTTTTACACAGGAGCTACTCGCTGGGGATGCGCGTCCGATACTTTCAACGGCAACGTTGCCGAAGGGCCACCCGGTGCGCCACCTCTTATCCTCACCCGCCAGCGGCGGTGCGGCTAAACGCCTCTGCCTTTTTTTAAGGTGGATGGTTAGAAGAGATGCCCTGGACCCGGGTTATTGGCTCGGGAAAATTGACCATAAAAAGCTGGTGGTGCCTCTTGACGTGCACGTTGGCCGCGTGGGAAGGCATTTTGGCCTGACCTCGCTGAAAAGCCCCGGCTGGAAGATGGCGGAGCAGATTACAACCTCACTCAGGCATTTTGAACCAAATGATCCGCTACGTTACGACTTCACCCTGTTCAGGTATGGGATGGAGGAGATTTCGCCCGGAAAATAGCCGCTTTTCCGCACCAAAGCGTTATTTGGAACCTAAACTGTCGATAAATACACTGCGGGATTTGGCAGCCTACAAGCTACATGTGCAACATATTGATATTACAGTGTTTTTTATTTGCACAAAATTTAATCACCTTGGATAACGCGTCCTGTTTTTAACGATTTTTTCAGTTTTCTACAGACTTTTATGCAAGTTATCCACAACCGGTGGTGGAAAAGCGCGAGCGGCTCTGAAAAGGCTCTGATTTTCAAGGTTTTTTCAACCCAGTAGACAACTGGAGCTCTTAAAAAAATGTGTACCCTTCACCTTCTCTTCAAATGCGCTCCGGGGGAACCTCTCCTCTTCGCGGCAAATCGGGATGAATTCCTTGCGCGGGAATGGGAGTGGCCGGGAGAGCTTTCACGGCTTCCCGCAATCTACGGCCCACGGGACCTTGCCGGCGGCGGCACATGGACAGGTGTAAACGAGTGCGGGCTCTTGGTTGCCCTCGCCAACCACGAGGGGACCCTCTCCTCCGGCGGCTCGCTTTGTTCGCGAGGCTATGTTGTAAAGGAGACGCTTCGCCATGAGAACGCCGCCGAAGCCGTGGACTTCGCACGCGCGATTGCGCCTGCATGCAAATCCTACACGATGCTCATCGCGGACCCAAACGTTGCCTTCGTCGCGGAAAACGCCATGGGTGAGTTAAGGCTGCATCCTCTTAAACCAGGCCCACACGTCATAACTAACCGGCGTTTCGGCGAGGCTGGCGACACAAAGGCCGAGCGGTCGGTATTGCGGCTAAACGATATGATAAGGCAGGGGCGCCTTGACGATGGAGACCTCTCCGAATTCCTCGGCGACCACCACCTCTCAAAGGGCCAATTCACACCACTTTGCGTACATGAGGAGGGGCCGCCCGGCTTTGGAACATCCTCCTCTTCAATCATAAGGGTTGACTCCGGGGGGAGGGTAACAAAGTTCCTTTTCGCACCGGGCCACCCCTGTACGACGGAATTTGTTGACGTCACGCCGGATTTCCAGCGGGTTTTTTGAACTTTTGCCCCATAGATGGGGTTGACAGACCGCTTGCCGTGGTGTTAGATATGCGGCTCTCAAAAAAACACGAAAAAATCCGTTTGCCACGGGAGGTTTGATTTTGGCTAACCATAAGAACGCTTTGAAGAAGATTCGCCAGGACAAAAAGCGCAATGAGCGCAACAAATCGGTCCGCACACGCTACCGCAACCTCATCAAGGCCGTGCGCGTCGCGGTTGATGGCGGCGACAGCGCCCAGGCGAAGGAAGCCCTTAAAGCAGCGGCGCCTTATCTCCAGCGCGCCGCCTCCAAGGGCGTCATACACGCCAACAAGGCCGCGAGACACATCTCCCGCCTCACCAAGCAGGTGGAGGCGATGGAGGGTTAACGCCCGCCTAGCTTTTTTAGCATTGGAGAGCCCCGGTCATAACAGCCGGGGCTCTCTTTGTTTATATTTTGCGTTATCTTTATCCTGTACCCCAAAATCTCTCAGCTAAAAGGGGAGCAGCTAATGAAGAGCATGCCGGTAATATTCATCGGTCACGGCAGCCCGATGAACATGGTCCTGGACAACGAATACACCCGCAGCCTGACAGCACTACGGGACCGCCTCCCTCTCCCAAAGGCTATAGTAATAATCTCGGCGCATTGGCAAACCTCGGGAACGCACATAACCGACTCGCCGAACCCGCGGCAGATCTACGACTTCTACGGCTTTCCACAAGAGCTCTATGACATACGCTACGAGCCTCTAGGCGCGCCTCCGGTGGCGAGAAAAGCGCATAAACTGATGGGCGGGGAAGCCGAAGGGGTGTTATTGGACGATAGCTGGGGAGACGACCATGCCGGTTGGGCTGTATTGAAATTCCTCTACCCCAATGCCGATATACCTATCACGGTAATAAGCGTCGACATGGAGGCCCCCGCAAGCCGCCACGCAACGTTGGCACAGCGCTTGGCTCCCCTGCGCGAAGAGGAGGTGCTGATCCTCGCCAGCGGCAATATTGTCCACAACCTCTTCGACGCCGATCTTATGAATGAGAACGCGCCGCCGGACCCACGCGGCCTCCGTTTTGATGCGCTAGCCAAAAGCGCTCTTGAGACGGGAGATCTGGACTCGCTCGTGCATTATGAGCGTTGGGGCGGAGATGCCAGATACAGCGTACCGACGAGGGACCACTACCTGCCCCTGCTCTGGGCGGCTGCCTTAAAGAAAGAGCACGACAGCGTCACCTTTCCTTGCGAGGTTATGCAAAACAGGAGTGTCTCCATGCGCTCGGTGGTATTTGGTCTATAAAAATCAATAAACGCGGCATCGACCTCCCCTTACACGCCTACCTTTACTGTGCTATTTTGTGGGAAAATCATCCAAGTTAAGCCCCGACTCTAAAGTTGAGGCTTAGGGCGCTTTCCATACCTCAACGCGCCCGACCTATACCCTTTTATTTGGGGCAGGCTAATGGTCCTGCCCCGCCGGGGAAAGGACCGCGACTTTGTCGATTGACACCCAGGTAGTTACGCTAAAGCGAACTACCCTGCTCCTAGCGCTTATCTGGACGACTCTTTCACTGCTATCCTTCTTCTGGGACTCATATTCTAATCGAAGCAATATGTTAGCGATAGCAGAGCAGCAGGCGAAGCTTGTACTAGAAAAGGAGTTCGTCCTAAGGAGCTGGGTCCTCTCCCACAACGGCATCTACGTTGAGATAAGCGAAGAGACCCCGCCGAATCCCCTAATACCGGAAGATAGCGACAAGTACGCCACGACCGATGGAGGCAAAAGGTTGACGCTGATGAACCCCGCCTATGTCACCCGCCAGCTCCATGACATCGGAGGCATTCCCGGCGGCATAAGGGGCCATCTCTCAAGCCTGGACCCGATGCGCGAAGATAATGAGCCAGACCCTTGGGAGCGTGCCGCGCTTGAAAGCTTTACCGGCAATGGTGACGAGGTCAAGGGGCTCTCAAAAATAGATGGTGAAACCTACTACAGGATAATAAAGCCGGTCGTCGGTGGCGAGGGGTGCGGCGGCTGCCACGCCGGAGGGGGCGTAGCGGGGGGCAACGTCCGTGGCGGCGTAAGCGTTTCGGTACCCATGGATGAATACCTGCGCCTTCACAACGTAAGGGCTCTTCAGATGGGAGGCCTCCACTTTACGATATGGGCTCTCGGGATGCTTGGCCTATTCGCCGGCTCCCGAAACATAAGGGAAAAGATGCTAAAGCAGGCGGAGGCGGAAGCGGCATGGCTAAAAAGCGCCTCAATGCTCGAAAGCGTCTCTCGCGTCGCGCCGGTTGGCATCGGCATAGTCGTCAACAGGGTGTTCACCTGGGTAAACGAACAGTTCCAGATAATTACCGGCTACACCGATGAGGAGCTTTTGGGAAAGAAAGCTCGCCTTATATATAGAAGCGAGGAGGAGTACAAGGCGGTAGGAGTAGAGACACAAAACCAGATGACTAAGGCGGGCGTAGGCTCGATTGAAACCAAATTCAAAAGGAAAGATGGCGAGATAGTAGACATCTTCCTTAGCAGCACCCCCATAGACGGCGGCGATTTTTCAAAGGGTATCACCTTCACGGCCCTCGACATAACAGAGATAAAGGAGAGCGAGGCAAAGCTGAGGCAGTCAAAGGAGTTTTTGCAGACTATTATCGACAGCTTCCCCGAATCCATACTGGTGATCAACGCCGACCACTCTATCGCCATGATGAATCAAGCGGCGAAAGACAGGAGCTCATCAGGGCATAGCGAGGCGGATTACCTCTACTGCTTCGAGGTAAATCACGGCGAAGCCCATCCCTGCCCTGAGGCGGAGAACGACTGCCCCGTCAATATCATCTTCAAGACCGGCCGAAAGCTGACCACTGAGCACACACATCTGGACAAAGATGGCAACGCTCGGATAACAGAGGTAATAGCCGCGCCAATCTTCAATGAGGGTGGCGAGGTGGTACAGATCATCGAGTCATGTATAGACATAACCGAACGGAAAAAAGCCGAGTCTGAGCGCCTGAAACTACAGCGCCAGGTGGAGCATGCGCAGAAGCTGGAGAGCCTGGGCGTGTTGGCTGGAGGAATAGCTCACGACTTCAACAATCTCCTCGTCGGTGTCATGGGCAATGCGGAGATGGCGCTCATGAAATTAGATGAAAAAAGCGCTCTTCGCGGCAACGTCGAGAGCATTCTCGCGTCATCGATTCGCGCCGCTGACCTGGCGCGGCAGATGCTTGCCTACTCAGGCAAGGGCCACTTTGTTGTAGAGACTATGGATATAAACCGGATGGCGGTGGAGATGACCGCGCTGCTGGAGTCCAGCACGGAAAAACGCGCCACCCTTCATTTCGACCTTGCCGAAGATCTCCCCCCAATAGACGCAGACGCCACCCAGATAAGACAGGTTTTCATGAACCTGATAACAAATGCAGCTGAAGCTATGGAGGGGGGCAAGGGCGAGATACGTGTCAGCACGGGGACAAGGGAGCTTTCCAAAGGCGACCTCTATGATATGTCCGCCAGCGAAAACGCCGGAGAGGGGCTTTTCATCTACATAGAGGTCACGGATACGGGTTGCGGCATGGATGAAGAGACCCTTGGGAGGGTCTACGACCCCTTCTTTACAACCAAGTTCGCCGGACGTGGCCTGGGTTTGGCTGCGACACTGGGGATAGTCCGTGGGCATAGGGGCGCCATAAAGATTGAGAGCGAGGTCGGAAAGGGAACGAGCGTAAAGGTCTATCTGCCCGCCTCCGAGGGAACACCGGAAAAACATATGCCGGACGACTCCCCTGTTGCTGAAATCGGCAGCGAACGATTGAAAGGAAGGGTACTGGTCATCGACGATGAGCCGGTGGTGTGCGAATTTGCAAAAAGTGTACTTGAACGGACCGGCCTTGAGGTCGTTACCGCAATGGACGGCGTAGAGGGGCTTGAAATTTTCCGCGAAGCATCGGTGCCCTTCGACCTTGTACTGCTAGATATGGTTATGCCGAGGATGGGGGGCGAGGAGGCCTACCTGGCGCTCAGGGAATTGAACCCCGCCATTAAAATAATCCTCTCCAGCGGCTACGGAGAGCAGGAAGCAACCGACCACTTCGATAGCAAAGGGCTCGCCGGTTTCATCCAAAAGCCATACAGGCCAACTGACTTGACCAGTAAGGTCAGCGCGGTCCTCTCGGAAGTAGTTTAATCTTGTAGTATCCGCTTAGGCCCCGCACGGCGAGCGGGGCTTTTTTATTTCATTGTAGCTTTTTTCGCGTGCAAAGTAGAGGCACGCAGAACATAATGAACCGCTATTCATAAAATAATTTGCGGGAGATCCAGTTATGAAGGTCAAGACAACAATCAAGGTCAGGGGCTACCACCTTGACATGTATGGACACGTAAACAACGCGCGCTACCTGGAGTTTCTGGAGGAGGGGCGCTGGCAGTGGTTCGAGAAGGTCGGCGCCTTCGAGAATGTAGTCAAAGAGGGGCTTGGGTTTAGCGTGGTTAATATAAATATAGACTACCGCCGACCCGCTTTTCAGGGTGAGGCGCTGGAAATCCAAACAGAGTTGATTTCAACCGGCAACAAGAGCGCAGTGATCCACCAGCTAGTGCTATTGGAGGGAAGCGACAAGGTCGTAGCGGACGCCAATGTCACCTTCGTAATAGTATCGCTTAAAACCGGCCGGCCGGTGGAGCTCACTCAAAAGCTCCTGGATGACTTTGGCCTTAAAGTTGACGGATAAAAGAGCCCCGGCACTTTGCCTGGGCTCACTACATTAAGTCATAGCCACCTTAAACCTTGGCGATCATCCAACTACTCCCGGCCCTCCGGTTTATGACGCCAATCCTTACCCTCAAGCCACCCGTTTGAGGCGCCGCGAATCTCATCGAATTTGGGTGCATATGGTTTTATGTCAATGAGGGGGGTGCCGTCCAGCACGTCGATCCCCTTTACCGTGAGCATATTATCCCGCCGCTCCAAGAGCTCAACTATTGACAAGCCAAGGGGGGTGGGCCTGCATGGGTGGCGTGTGGCGAAGATCCCGTGCGGCTCATCGTCGAGGAAAGGGTGGCGGAGGAGCTCTACCTCCCCTGCCCTGTCGAAGATGTAAAAGAGATAGATATGCGTAAAAAGCTCTATGTCTTTAAGGCCGGCCGCCAGCTCCGGCAATAGCTCTACCCTTCCCATGGTTTCACCGGCAGCCCTAGTCTGAACAGGGCACTCTGATTTCTCTTTGAAAGGGGTATGGATGATTCCTATGGGGGATATTTCGAACTTCATGGCTGTCCGACCTCATTGCTGCCCGGCAGGTGGCGGGCGATAGTTAACTCTACCCCTTTATTCTGCGGCCACTAAGCCACCGGGGTCAACCGGCGAGGCTTTGCCCGAGTCTCTTTTCGATTGGGAACTTCTCCCATCTGGCAAGGACAAGAGAGGCGTGATAAGGTTTGGGCTTCACTAACTTCTTTTGCCAGCCAATCGATGAGACGGCGGCTAACAGCCATCGGAGCCCTGTTCGAAGATGGATGAAATAAAAATCAATCAAAGCTGTTGAGCTCCGGAGGATAGTGCCGGTCGGCACTCCGAAAGCGCTGCAACACCTTCGACGCCGCAAGAAGTCACCCATTGCCTGACATGCGGGACCCCCCTGGAGTACCTGACCCGCGCGGCAACCCTGAATTGCGACCTCTGCGGCAGAGAGCAGCGCGCGCACATTCGTTGCCCTGACGGTCATTTTCTCTGTGACGCTTGTTGCAACGCCGATTCACTCAAGAGCTTTAAACGGACGGCGTTATCCTCCTCCTCTATGGACCCCATTCAACTGGCGGAGCAGATGCTGCGCGACCCCCGCCTTGCCATGCTCGGCTGCCAACACGCCTACATCGCGGCGGGGGCGTTGTTGGGCGCGCTTCGAAATAAGGGGGCATTTAATATAAAAGAGGCCGAAGTGGACGAGGTCTTCTCCAGGCTGGACAGACAAGCCATCGGCGGGTACTGCGGCCTTACGGGGGTTTGCGGCATTACTCCTGCGATTGGGGCAGTCTTCGCCCTGCTCACTGGGTCAAAGTGCGGCACAAATGGGGAGCAGCGCATAACCATGGAGGCTGCTACGCGAACCTCAAGCGCGATAACCGGGCTCACGGGGCCCAGCTGCTGCAAAGCGTACATGCTAGCCTCAATAGCGGTAGCGGCTGATTATCTCGCCGAGGCGCTCGAGGTAGTCCTTCCCATATCCGCCCCATCGGCCTGCGAATTCAGCAGCGCGCATCCCCACGGCTGCCGGGAGGGGCAATGCCCCTACTTCACCGGCGAAAAGAGGTGAACGCATTGATACCGGCGTGGACAATGTCTTTAAAAGCTCAGCTAAAGCTACTCCTGGCTGCCCTCATTCTGACTACGCTATTTTGTGTGAGCGTCTCCCGGGCCACAGAGGAGTTCGCCATGCAGAGCAAAGAGCCCTGCAAAACCTGCCATATCGACGAAACCGGCGGTGGAACCCTTACCCCGGTGGGTGATGCCTTTCTTACCTCCGGCTACGAGTGGCCGCCGCCAAAGACCTCGATAGGAGCGCCGAAGACGGCGGGGGAACGCATACTGAAAATACTCCTGGGAATGGCGCACCTCATAGCGGCCTTCGCCTGGATAGGCACCATACTCTACGTCCATCTGGTACTAAAGCCGAAGTACGCAAAGGGCGGGCTGCCCAAGACCGAGACGCGCATAGCTTTCGCATCGATACTGGTCCTCGGGGTAACCGGGGTGATTCTGACGAAGATGCGATACCACCACCCCGGCGCGCTCCTCGACTCAACCTCCGGCAAGTTGCTGCTGGTGAAGATCGGGCTATACCTCTTCCTCGTCCTATCGGCTATATACGTCTCCCAAATCCTGAGCCCCAAGCTGAAGAAGCTCAGGGCCGGATGGCAGGTAAACGACGGTATGGAGGGGCGCCCGGCGTGGGTGCGAGTCGATGAGGTGCTCTATGATCTAAGCGGCAGCGAAAGGTGGAAAGAAGGTAGCCACTTTGGACGCCATCAGGCTGGGGAGGATATGACCTCGGCACTCAAGGATGCGCCGCACGGCATCGAGAAGCTGGAGGGCTTCCCAACATTCTCGATGGCGAACGGTGAACTTAAGCTGGAGACGAAAGAGGTGCGGCTGCTTTACGTGATGGCCTATGTAAACCTCGCCGTGGCTTTCGGGATATTGCTTGTCGTAGGTATGTGGAGGTTCTGGTAAGCCTCCACAAGGCTGATCGGTTAAGCTGCGTTATTTACCGTAAGCCCCTCGACTGCGCGGCGCTCGATCCGGGCGTTCATTATCTTCTCTATCTTCCTCACCACTGCGCGGTCCTCGCCGGTAACCATAGAAAAAGCGTCTCCGGAGCGGCGCGCCCTGCCTGTACGCCCTGTACGGTGAGTGTAGTCCTCCACGGTTTTGGGCATGTCGTAGTTGATGACATGGGAAACGGTGGATATGTCTATCCCTCGCGCGGCTATGTCCGTCGCGACCAGTATCGTATAGGTGCCATCCTTGAAGCCCTTCATCGCTGCCTGACGACGGTTCTGGGAGAGGTTCCCTTGCAGAGAGGTCGCCTTGTGGCCGTTTTTGGCGAGCTTTTCGGCTATGCGCTTGGCAAGGTGCTTCGTGCGGGTGAAGATGAGCACCGAGTTGGTCTCGGTGGTTGCCAATAGCTCAAGCAAAAGCGCGCCCTTTTTGCTTTTCTCGACGGGGAAGAGCGAGTGCCTCACGGTATCAGCCATAGCCCTACGGGAGACTTTGACTATTTGCGGGGCGGTAAGCACCTCCGACGACAGGTGGCGCACCTCTTCGGGCATCGTCGCCGAGAAAAGGAGCGTCTGACGCGTGGCGGGCAAAAGCGCGGTTATCCTTCTCACCTCAGGCAAAAACCCCATGTCGAACATGCGGTCCGCCTCATCCAGCACAAGAACCTCCACCCCTGAAAGGTCGATGGTCCCGCGCCCTGCGTGGTCCAGAAGGCGGCCGGGGCAGGATACGACTATCTCAAAACCTCGGCGCAGCTTGTCAATCTGCGGATTAAAACCCACCCCTCCGTAAATAGTCATGCTGCGGAGTCCGGTCTTTCGACTCAGCCCCTTTATACTTTCATGTATCTGCTCGGCGAGCTCTCTTGTCGGGGCGACTATGAGGGCGCGGACCTTGTTCCTGGGGCCTTCGAGCAGTCGCTGTAGGATGGGTAGGACGTAAGCCGCCGTTTTACCGGTTCCCGTCTCTGCAATCCCTAGAATGTCATTGCCCGCGAGCGCCTTGGGAATCGCAGCCGCCTGTATCGGCGTAGGCGTCTCATAGCCCGCTCTCTTTATATTGGAAGCTATCTTTTCATCTAGCTCTAATGATTTAAAACTCAATATGTAGTCCTTGAATGGTGTTTAATTTAATAAGAAAAGCGGCCCGTAAACGAGCCGCTTTTCCAATTGGAGCTGATTTAGTTGGGGCGTACGTTGGTAGCCTGGGGACCTTTCTGGCCCATCCCCTCGTCGTACTCTACCGGCTGACCCTCGGAGAGGGTTTTGAAACCGTCGCCCTGGATCGCGCTGAAGTGAACGAAGAGGTCGCTACCGCCGTTATCGGGGGTAATGAAGCCGAAACCTTTCTGATCGTTGAACCACTTGACTGTACCTTTTGCCATTTTGACAACCTTTCATTGCAGGGCATCTTCGTCCCATGCTCACGCAACTGCGATGGTAAAGAGCACTGCAAGAGAGGTTGATCCCATATTTGTGTGCATATCCATCCAATTGCTATTAGCGGCGCGAGAAATTCACGCCGGAAAACTAAAAAAAGGGAGAGGCTTCTGTCGCCTCTCCCTTTTGGTGTCGTAAACAGTGCTTTTCTCTTCGGCCCAAATTCAACAGGCCGTAATGTGGTGCGGACAATAATCTCTTTTTACAGTAATAGCAAGATATTTATTTCGGCTCCTATCAACGGTTTTAAGCCGCGGTTAAAATTTTCACCGCCGCTTCCATAACCAGGTCTTCCGTCTTTTCCCTGTAAGCCGCCATGTGCTCGGATGCCAAATGCTCCTTTAATGCGTCAAGGCTCTCCCACTTTTCTATTATCGTAACTACGTTGCCGTCCAGCGCCTGAACCGGCCACTTGGTCTCCAGATCCACCATCGGGGCGTACTCCAGGCACCCTTCCTCCGCGAGGACCGCCGGGACGTTGGCTTTGAAAGCCGTGAGAAAGAGGTCCTTGCAGCCTGATTTCACTTTAATGGAAGCTATGACACTGACCATTTAATACTCCTCGAAAGCATGACAGAGACGACAGGGCGGCTAGCTAGTGAAGCCACGCTGGCGCATGTAATCGGAATTGGAGAAGCGGGCCATTCCCGTCTTCATCTTGCTGAGGCCCATTTTTTCATAGAAGCCCTCTTTACCTGGCCGCGCATAGAGGATGAAGTTCACCCCCGGGATAGCCGCCAGGAGCTCCTCTAAAATAATGCGTCCGCCACCGCTCCCCTGGCACTCGGGCCTCAAGGCGACATCGTAGATCGCAGCCTCATGGACCCCGTCGGAGAGCGCCCTGCCAAAGCCCGCCAAACGCCCCTCGTTAAAGAGAAAAACCTTTGCGTAGCTCGCTTCGAAGGCGACCTTCCTGATATCGGCGCCCAGCGTACCCATACCCACTTCCTCAAGGATGCCGGCGACCTCTTCCCAGTCGATCCCCGAGCAATCCCTCACTATCTCGAACTCCATAACTCCTCGCTTAAAAAATCAAAGATGCCCCAAAGAGTGGGGGCAAAAAATGCTAATAAACAAGCACCAACCCATAGACGCTGGCAACCTTCCCGCCCCCGTCTTCCGGCTCGACTCCGCTCCAGGAGAGCTTCCACCCGGCCTCTGCGGCCAGCGCGGCCACATCAACCCCATACCCGGACGTCGAACGCCTGGCATATCTCGGATGCCTACACTCGCCACCCTCCGTAAGCGCCCGGCAACGCTCTTCATCTTTGCAGAAGATAACCTTGCAGGAACCGCCCGTGTAGGCAAGAGCGTCTTTAAAACCGGCCTCGACGGCAAGCTCCTCGACCTCCACCGCCAGTTCACCAAGCCTCTTGAAGGCGGTGTATGACTCCTTTGAATAGAGGAGTTTGTAGGGCACATCGAGCCTTACGGCTATTGCTTTAGTGAAATGCTTTAGCTTATCCCGAAAGCCATCCGGGCCCTCCACGTTTGGAGGGCAGCTTAAGGCGAGACCATAGTTCGGGCATCTGGGCTCGACACATTTTTCCGCCAGGCCATCGTCGACGACAATGGAAGAGACCTCCACAACGCGCGCGTCTGACGCTCCGGCGCTTTTAGCGCCCCTGACCAACTCCGCGAGTTTACTGTTATTAATTTCCATCGGCGCCTAAGCCTCCTGTGAAAAATGAAAAAGGGCTCCGGCATTGTGCCGTATCAAGTGCAGAGGTCTATGATCAGCTTCTCAACGACCTCCTCTTTACCGCCGCTCTTCAACATATAATCGGCGTGGAGGAGGTCACGAACCACCTTGTCGAGACGCGCCCTGCTCCACCTCGCCGCCTGATCCATCGCTTTGCGAGCGACAAAGGGGGGGACGCCTAGGGCTGAAGCCGCCTCTCCGGGGGTTACGCGGCCGCCCCTCTCCTTCAGATACCTTGCCTTGGTGAGTATCCTGAAATGGCGGGCGATCATGTAGATGATCTTCACCGGCGCCTCGCCGAGTTCCAGTAGCTTTCTAAGCGCCTTCAGGGATGGGCCGAGCTGCTTCATGCCCAGCGCGTCGCAGAGGACGAATACGGTGGTACCCCGCGACTCGCCGACCAACACCTCCACATCCTCTACGGTAACCCGCCCTTTTTCACCGGCGAAGACCTGAAGCTTTAAAATTTCACGGTAGAGTAGCTGAAGGTCCGGCCCCACACGCAACACCAGGGACTGAGCCACATTTGCTCCGACCTCAAAGCCTGCCTCCTGAGAAATGCGCCTGATCCAGCCGGTGAGTTCGCTATCGGATGGTTTCGCGCATTCGACTATGTGCGCGGCTTTTTTAAGGGTCTTCCAGTACGCGCGGCGCTTATCCAGCTTCTCCGCGATGAGAACCAGCGTCGTGGAGGGGTTTGGTTTTTCAAGATAGGCGGTTAAAGTATCCCACTGCGACGCGTTCCACTTGTCCGCCCCCTTGACTATTATGAGCCGCCTGGAGCCCAGAAAGGGAATGGTCTTGGCGGAGTTGACGACCTCTCCCACGTTGCTCTCGGAGGCGTCGAAGACCTGCCTGTTCATATCTTCCGGCGATGTTATCTCGGCGGCGGCTTCAAGGGCCTTCAGCTCCCTATCCACGAGAAAGGACTCATCACCCTGGAGGAGCACTACCGGCGGAGCGTTCATCTTTTCGCCCGCTCCTCCCTCGACATCGCCAAAGTCGCGCGAACAAGGATCTTGTCTGCCAACGTTTTGGCAAGCGTTCTGAGCCCCGCTTCCTTGAAGGAGCGCGTTGCGTTTATATCAAGCCCGGCAGCGAACTCCTGTTCGGCGGTAACGCCGGTCTCCTTGAAGATCGTCTCGCCCCCACGTATGAGGGTGTAATCGGCGGTAGCGGTGAGCAGGTATTCCCTGGGTATGTCACCCACGACGAAGGCGCGGGCGCGTTCATCCACGCGGTGGAGCAGGACTGATATGGTTATTTCGCCTGCGCCGCCACGCTCCACTATTCGCGAAGCCATCGCCGCCCGCAGGTAGGGGCCGAAAAGCGGCTCCCGGCTCAAATCGTCCACCGGCCCCGCCGCAAAGCCTCTGCCGCCGGAGAGCTCGCTGCCTACGAGGTGGTAGCCGCACCCCGCAAGGGTCATAAGGCTCAAAAAGAGCGCGGCGACGAGTAAGCGGGACCTTATCATTTAACCACTATGTTGAGGAGCCTCCCCTTGACGTAGACGACCTTTACTACCGTCTTGTCCTCAAGGTGGCGTACAACGTTCTCGTCGGCGCGCGCCGCTGCGTCAACCTCAGCCTCTTCGGCTTCAGGTGACACTTCTAGACGTCCCCTAACCTTGCCGTTCACCTGCACAACGATGGTTATGGCTTCCTTTACCAGGGCGGCCGCATCCGCGTCGGGCCAGGGAGTGTCGAAGAGGCGTGTCCCGTTGCCCAGCGCTTCCCATAGCTCCTCGGCGAAGTGGGGAACCATCGGGGAGAGGAGGGTGACGAGTATGTCAACCGCCTCGCGGAAGACCGCCCGGTCCGTATCATCCTCCGGGGTGAAGGAGGAGAGGTCGTTTACGAGCTCCATCGAAGCGGAGATAGCGGTATTGAAGTGAAAGCGGTCCTCGATGTTGCCCGTGACCCTTACTATGGTCTCATGAGCCTTGCGGCGTATATCCTTCGCGGCGCCCTTTAGTTCGCCGCCCTTGAAGGGCGCGGTGGTCATCAGCCACTCCTGATTGTCAGCCGCCAACTTCCAGACGCGCCTAAGGAACCTGTAAGAGCCCTCAACTCCCTGCTCCGACCATTCAAGGTCTTTCTCCGGCGGGGCGGCGAAGAGGCTGAAGAGGCGCGCGGTGTCGGCGCCGTAACCGGCGATGAGCGCTTCAGGGTCAACGACGTTCTTCTTAGATTTTGACATCTTCTCCGTGCGCCCGAACTCTACATCCTTACCGCACTTGGCGCACTTATTGTCCTCCGCCAGCTCTTCGGGGAGGAGCCAGCCGTGCTGCGGGCACCTTACAGTCTCCTTACAGACCATCCCCTGAGTGAGGAGGTTGGTGAAGGGCTCTCCGAAGGAGACTATCCCCATGTCGCGCAGCACCTTGGTGTAAAAGCGGGAATAGAGGAGGTGCAGCACGGCATGCTCGACGCCGCCGATGTACTGGTCAACGGGCAGCCAGTAGTCCACCGCCGCGCGGTCGAACATTGCCTCGTCGAAGTTGGAGCAGGCGTAGCGGATGTAATACCAGGAGGACTCGACGAAGGTGTCCATAGTGTCGGTCTCGCGCCTGGCCGCCCCTCCGCAGATGGGGCAGGCGGTCTCGTAGAATGAGGGGATCTCCGCTAGGGGCAGCACGCGCCCTTCGGGGAACTCCACGTCTTCGGGGAGCCTTACAGGCAGCTCGCTCTCTGGAACGGGGACCACGCCGCACTTGTCGCAATGTATGATGGGGATAGGCGCGCCCCAGTAGCGCTGGCGTGAGATGCCCCAATCCCTGATTCTGAAGTTGACGGTCTTCTCTCCGAGCCCCTCCCCTTCGAGGTAGGCGGTTATATCGTCGATCGCCTTCTTGTTGGGGGTACCGTCAAAGTGAGCGGAGTTTACCAGCACGCCGGGGTCTACGTAGGCCTCCGCGAGGGCGGCGGGGTCAAGGGCCTCTCCCTCCGGCTGGATGACAACCTTTATCGGCAGATCATACTTTTTGGCAAACTCGAAGTCGCGCTGGTCGTGGGCGGGAACCGCCATGACCGCGCCGGTACCATAGTCCATCAGGACGAAATTAGCTACATACACCGGCACTTCATCGCCGGTGAGGGGATTTTTTACGTAAGCGCCAGTGAAGACACCCTCTTTTTCATAATCCTCGGCGGTGCGCGAGATCTTGTCCTCGCCCTTGACCTTGTTTACGAAGGCCATCACCTCATCTTCATGTTCAGTGCCCGCGACAAGCTCCTCTACAAGAGGGTGTTCGGCGGCGAGGCTCATGAAGGTGACGCCGTAGAGGGTGTCGGGGCGGGTGGTAAAGACCTCAACCTCGCCTTCACGTCCCACCCAGGGGAAGCGGACGGCGGAGCCGTAGGATTTCCCGATCCAGTTTCTCTGGCTGGCGAGGACGTTCTCCGGCCAGCCGCCCATATCCTCTATGCAAGCCAAAAGCTCATCGGCGTAATCCGTTATCTTGAAAAACCAACCATAGAGGTCTTTCTGGCGAACCAGCGTTGAGCAGCGCCAGCAGAGCCCCTGCTCAACCTGCTCGTTGGCGAGCACGGTGGCGCACTCGTCGCACCAGTTGACGCTGGTTTTTTTACGGTAGGCGAGCCCCTTCTCCACCATCTTGAGAAAGAGCCACTGCTCCCATTTGTAATACTCCGGGTCGCATGTAGCCAGCTCGCGCTCCCAGTCGTATGAAAAGCCCATCCGCTTAAGCTGTCCGCGCATGTAGGCGATGTTCTCGCGCGTCCACTTTGCCGGGTGAACGCCTCTGTCTATAGCCGCGTTCTCGGCGGGCATGCCAAAGGCGTCCCACCCCATCGGGTGAAGAACGTTGTAGCCTCGCATGGATTTATAGCGAGCCACGACGTCGCCTATCGTGTAATTCCTTACGTGGCCCATGTGTATGCGCCCCGAGGGGTAGGGGAACATCTCCAGGACGTAGTATTTATCGCGTCCTTTCTCCTCGGTGACGGCGAAGGTCTGCTCCTCATCCCACCTTCTTTGCCACTTCTCTTCAATCTCCTGGGGGCGGTACTTTGAATCCATGAATAACAATCTCCGAAAGGATAGAAAATTTGAGGTATAAAACGGCTATAACCGTCCGGCGAAAACTAGCATATCGGCGGTGTAAAAACAAGGAAGCGGCCCCTTTTGGGCCGCTTCCTTTTGCTTAAATTTCTCTCATCACCCATACGCCGCGATGATGGCTTTTCTCACTACGACGAAAGCTCAGCGGCTTTCCTGGAAAGCCCTCAGACGAACGCGCGTTATTTGCTCTTAAGATACTCGTTGATAGCGGTGGCGGCTTTGCGTCCGGCACCCATCGCAAGAATTACGGTGGCCGCGCCGGTCACTACGTCGCCTCCGTCGTAAACTCCATCCATCGTCGTTTTTCCCGTCTCCTCGTCGGCGATTATAGTACCCCACTTGGAGGTTTCAAGCGCCGGAGTCGTAGCCGGGATGAGGGGGTTGGGGGAGTTTCCTATCGCTATGACCACAGTGTCCACCTCAAGGATGAACTCGGAGCCCTTTATGGGCTGCGGGCGCCTGCGGCCTGAGTCGTCCGGCTCGCCAAGCTCCATCTGGATGCACTCCATCCCCGAGACGCGCCCCACCTCATCGCCGATGATCCTTATGGGGTTGGTGAGGAGATTTAGCTGCACCCCCTCCTCCTCGGCGTGGTGTATCTCCTCGGAGCGGGCGGGCATCTCCTCGCGGCCACGGCGATAGACGCAGATGGAAGCCTCGGCGCCAAGCCTTAACGCGGTGCGCGCAGAGTCCATCGCGACGTTGCCGCCGCCGAGAGTGGCGACGCGCTTGCCGCGCGCCACGGGGGTATCGTATTCGGGGAAGAGATAAGCCTTCATCAGGTTCGAGCGGGTAAGGTACTCGTTGGCCGAGTATACGCCGTTAAGGTTCTCGCCCTCTATGCCCATGAAGGTTGGGAGGCCCGCGCCGGAGCCTACAAAGACCGCGTCGTAGCCGTCCTCCTCCATCAGCTCCTGGAGGGTGCGCGTCTTGCCGATGACGGCGTTGACGTTGATTTTGACGCCCATCGATTTAAGGTAATTTACCTCGGCCTCAACAATTGCCTTGGGAAGGCGGAACTCCGGTATGCCGTAGACGAGGACGCCGCCCGGCTTGTGCAGCGCCTCGAAGATAGTCACCTCGTGGCCCATCTTGATGAGGTCACCCGCGACGGTGAGGCCCGCAGGGCCCGCGCCTATAACCGCGACCTTCTTGCCGGTGGAGGGAGCGAGCGCCGGTATCTCCACCTTGCCCTCGTTTCGCTCCCAGTCTGCGGCGAAGCGCTCAAGCCTGCCTATTGCGACGGGATCATCCTTTTTGCCGAGAATGCATAGCTCCTCGCACTGCGTCTCCTGGGGGCAGACACGGCCGCAGACGGCGGGGAGGCTGTTTTTCTCTTTCAAAGTCTTAGCCGCCTCGGCGAAATCGCCCTCGGCGATCTTGCCTATAAATTGCGGAATCAGAACTTCGACCGGGCAGCCCTGGCGGCATTTTGGTTTCTTGCACTGGAGGCAGCGCTTCGCCTCCTCAATAGCTGTCTCCGGGGTATAACCCAGGGGTACTTCATCAAAATTTCGCGCCCTTACCTTGGGCTCCTGCTCGGGCATAGGCTGGCGCGGCGTCTTCTCTCTCGGGGCCATTATAAAATCCTCAATAACTTAAAACGGGCTATTCCCAGCAGCGTTTACCACCGTGGCTCGCCTCCTCATAAATTTTCATCGCGCGGGCCTCGCTCTCCTTGTACATGGCGAGGCGCTTGGTTAGCTCGTCGAAGTCGACCTTGTGGCCGTCGAACTCGGGGCCGTCGACGCATGCGAACTTCGTCTCTCCGCCAACCGTCACGCGGCACGCGCCGCACATACCGGTGGCATCCACCATGATGGGGTTGAGGCTGACCTCTGTGTGAACGCCGTAGGGCTCCGTGGTCTTAGCGCAAAAGCGCATCATCGGGACGGGGCCGATGGCGACTACGAGGGCGACATTCTCCTTGCCCTCCCGTTTAATGACCTCGTCCAGCGCTTCGGTGACGAAGCCCTGCTTGCCGTAGGAGCCGTCGTCGGTGCAGACGATAAGCTCGTTGCTGGTCGCCTTCATCTCCTCCTCCATTATGAGGAGCTCCTTTGAGCGCGCGCCGATGATGGAGATAACGCGATTGCCGATCTCCTTTAAGGCGCAAGCTATGGGGTGTACGGGGGCGACGCCTATGCCGCCGCCGACGCAAACGACTACCCCTTCGAACTTTTCGATGTGGGTCGGCTTACCGAGGGGGCCTACGAAGTCAAGGAGCGAATCGCCCACGCAGAGCTCAGCGAGCTCGGCGCTGGTCTTGCCGACCGCCTGGAAGACGAGGGTAACGGTCCCCTTCTCGGCGTCCTTGTCGGCCACGGTGAGGGGGATACGCTCTCCCTCTTCATTGATCCTCAACATTATGAAATTGCCCGCCTGAT
>PKTU01000046.1 GCA_002869005.1 Deltaproteobacteria bacterium | reverse complement strand
GTTGAGGAGCTAAAGCTGGAGCGCGACCACGTCACACGAGAGATACATGAGCTTGACGACGACCCCCGGGCCGTAGAACGTGTCGCCCGCAGCGAGGGTTGGGTTAAGAAGGGCGAGACCGTAATCCTCATCCCCGAGAAAAACACCGATGACAAGTGACAAGCGCGGCAGCCGGGAGGGTAACGAGCCGGACTCCCTCCTGAGGGGGGTGCTACGGCTTATGGTCCCGGCCGTATTCGGGGCAGTCCTTTTGTGGGGCGGTTTCAGCGCGAGCTCTTACCCGGTAATAGGGGTGGTGGCGCTACTTCTCTTTATCGGGTATATGCTTTGGCGGTTATTTAATATATTCACCGCTCCCGGTAGAATGGATGGCCGCGGGGGCACCGTTGCAGAGGCTGTGGAGATAGGGCTTCTTTCAATATTTGCAATCGGCACCGGTTTTCAACTGCTCCCATCGCTCGGGAACCTATGGCTTCTCGTTCACGCAATACTCTTTGCTCTCCTTGCAGGAGTCGCGGGGCTACCCGAATTGGCGGTTCTGGCGCTTAGCGCCGCGATGGTCGGCTACTCCTCGCTAAAGGTAACCGAACTCGGCTTTTTCGCCGCCTTTATATCCCTATATTCAGTGGCAATAGCATCGCACTTAGCCATCTCGCTGGAGCGCAATCGCTCGAAACGGTTAAAGAGCAAGATGGAGCGGCTGAAGATGGATATCGGGAGGCGCTCCTCCGTTGGAGAGGGTTCGAGAGTCCTGGCGACAATGGACAGGACTATATCAGAGACTCTTCAGGAGATACGCAGGGGTGTGGGGGCGCATTGCGCGATACTCGCACTTAAAACTCCTCAGGGAGGGTTATACGTAAAGGCGATGGTTAATGATGGCGGAGAGGCGCACCATGATGCCGGAGTAAGGCTCAAAGGTACCGCCTTCCACTGGGTATTGAACAATCGCAAAGAGTCGGTAATACCTTCCATAAAGGATCCGGCGGCTATGCTGGGTTGTTACGACAACAAAGTGCCGATCCGCAGCTTCGCAGGTGTTCCTCTCTTCGTAGGTGGACGAGTGGAGGGCGTTTTGGGTGTTGATTCCCTTAAAGAGGACGCTTTTCCCCCTGACTTGATGGTCCTCCTCAGACTGTCAGCCAAGCAACTCGGATCGATTGTCTACCATTTCCAGGAGTCGGCAAATAGCGCGATTCTTGTTAAAGACATGAGAACCTTCAGGGAATATTCACGCCTGATTTCAATGAGCGCCTCCGATGGGGAGCTCCCAGCCATCACGCTTAAGGTGCTTGAGGAGAGAATTACTCCGGACATTGTTATCCTTGCGGTTTTAACCACCGAGAGCGAAATAGAAGTTCTCGACGCCAGAGGAGAGGGTGAAGAGCAGCTTGCCGGCTCAGCAGGGTCGATAGAAGGGAGCCTCGCGCAATGGGTTTTGGGGAGTAATAAATACCTTCACTGCTCCTCATCAAAGGAGATCCCGGAGAAGCCCTCTCTTAGCGACTCCATCTCAACCGGAAAGTTCGAGACCCTTTTGATAATGCCGGTGTCCGCAAGGGGCTCCGCTGTAGGTGTCATAGTCTCCGGTTGGAAGGAGGCCAATTCGCTGGACGCATCCGGCCTGGATTTTTGCTCTGTGATAGCCCGCCACCTGGCCCTTGCGCTACTCCATTCAAGAGATATGAGCGAGCTTGAGCGGCTTAGGCTCGTCGATGAACACACCGGGCTTAAGACCCACACAGGGTTTGTAACCCATCTGGAGCATGAGGAGCTGAGGAGCAAGCGGTACGAGTCAACCCATGCGGTGGTCATATTTGAGATTGACCAATTTTCCGCCATAGCACAGGGACACGGCAATGGCGCCTTGGCGGCCCTTTTGTCCCACCTGGGCAGCGTGGTGAAAAACAACCTTCGCGAGTCGGATATAGCCGCCTACCTGGGAGGCGGCCGCTTTGCGCTCAGCCTCTATGAAGTAGATGGGGAGGGGGCGCTTAAGATGGCGGAGCGCTTTGTCCGGCTGGTCGCTTCGACCTCTGTCGAATGGCGCGAGGTCAAGATAAGATTCACCGGCTCCTTCGGAGTATCCTCATGGAGGGGCGAGGCCGATAGCCATATTGAGCTGGCGGGCCGCGCCGAAAAAGCCATGTATACTTCCCGTCGCGCGGGGGGCAACCGGGCTACGCTCCACGAGGATTAAGCTCGCGCTAAAACTGATGCTCCTCCCCGGGGAAGACTCCTTCTTCAACCTCTTTTTTGTAATTCTTTAGCCCTTCTATGATCCCGGCGGCGGCTTCGTTGTATCTCTTTACGAACTTGGGGGTGAAGCGGTCGAAGAGGCCAACCATGTCGTGAAACACGAGCACCTGGCCGTCACATTGAGGGCCCGCGCCTATCCCGATTGTAGGGATATTGATTGTGCTTGTTATCTTTGCCGCCAGGGGGGAGGGAACACATTCGATTACTATGGAGAAAGCCCCCGCATCCTCAAGCGCTTTCGCATCCTCAAGGAGCTTCACCTGTGCCGACGCATCACGGCCCTGCACTTTGAAGCCGCCAAGCTGGCCGGCGGTTTGGGGGGTAAGGCCGATATGACCCATAACCGGGATACCTGCGTTTACGATGGCGCGCACCTTGTCAGCCTGAGTAACCCCACCCTCCAGCTTTACGCAGTCGGCGCGCCCCTCCTTTAAAAAGCGTCCGGCATTAGAAACTGCCTGCTCGGGGCTTACATGATAGGAGAGGAAGGGCATATCTCCGACGATTAGGGCGTTTTCAGAACCTCGTGCAGCGGCGGCGGTGTGGTGCAGCATCTCCTCCATGGTCACTGAAACGGTGTCCGGGTAACCGAGGCAAACCATGCCAAGGCTGTCTCCGACCAAAATTACATCTATTCCCGCTTCGTCCACCAACCTTGCCGTGGGGTAGTCATAAGCTGTAACAACGGATATTTTAGGGCCTTTGTGTTTTCTTGCGATGATGGCTGGGGGGGTCACTTTAGGCATAAAAGTTCTCCTTTATATTTAAGACTTAAAGTTTGTTTCAAGTGTCTTTATTAGGCGGAAGAGAGTGGCGTTGACGGGCGTAGGTACGCCATGCAAGGCCCCCTCACGCATAACGGCTCCATTAATGAAATCGACTTCGGTTACTCTACGGCGGTCTACGTCCTGCCCCATCGAAGAGCGGTTGGCAGAGGTTGCTTTAGCGACCGACAGCACCCAAGAGACAATCTCTTCCTCGTCACCGAGCCTCGTTCCTGAAGCCGTCGCTACGCGCACCGTCTCTCTAACGGCATCCGCGCAAACAGCCGCGGCCTCGGGATGGGAATAAATCTTTCCGTTTTTTATGTTGGCTAGCGCCGTGATGGCGTTTATGCCGCAGTTGGCGCATAACTTCTTCCAGAGGTGAAGTGAAATGCCCTCCTCCCAGCGGGCTTCGAGCCCCGCCTCAGTAAAAATACGGGCTAGTTCGGCGGCGTGTTTGGAGGCGGGCGCGGCAGGGCCGATAATAGTCTCGCCATTTCCTCCGTGGCGAACCTCACCATGGCCTAAGAGGGTCGCTCCCTGCGAAGTAACTCCGACCAGGACCCGTTCTTCCCCTAGGACCTTGCAGAGAATCTCTGCACCTCCGAGGCCATTTTGAAGGGTGAGGATCAAAGTTTCATCGGTTGCGATTTTAGCTGCTGTTTCAGCGGCTTTTGCTGTCTGTTGGGCTTTGACCATCACGAGGATCAGGTCATACGGTGAGTCTGGACTGGGGGGAAGGGGGTTGGCGGTCGCATCCACGGTGAAACGATGCAGCGTGTCTCCTTTGTGGAGGCGCAGGCCTTCTTGCCCGATGGTCCGGGCGCGCGTGTTGTTGTGGTCGATTAGAAGCAGCTCGTGCCCGGCGCGTAATAGATAAGCGCCGAATAGCGAGCCCATTGCTCCCGGACCGATGATGGCGATCCTCACGGTTTCACCTCCTCGGCAAGGCTAGGGGAATGCCTTGACTACTTTTCTTTTGTCCTAATCTTCGAGAGCGGGGATAGCTTGCTTACGTTTCCCGCCTCATCCTCCCCCATGCATCCGTAAAAATACGTGACGCCAGGGGCTACGGTTTTGTCGATATAGATTGTAGTATTTGCAGCGCTTCTTGCAAGGACTTTTAGGGATTCAGCGTTTTCGCCCCGTAAAATAACCACCGCGGCGTATTGCTCTTCCGGCGGCGGCGCCCACATCAAACGCACCCCCTCCTCATCCTGAAAGGCTGCCAATTCCAGCGGCGGTTTAGGCGGCTCCACGTCTTTGGGGGTTATGCTGACTTTAAAAGGGGGTGATTCCGCCGGCCAGCCCTCTGGGGTTAGAGCGCTCCATCTCATAGTAATATCATAAGAGGTGGAGCCCTTTAGGCTTCCGACCCGACCCTCTGAGATTCCTGCCGGAACGTTTAGGAGCAGGCCCTTGTCCTCACCATAAATATTAAGCCCCCTGAATTCATATCCTCCGGGTAATGTGGGCTTAGTATAATTTATGGTGAAGCCGTCGCGCATAGGCACTACGTCCACTTTCGGAGCGGGTAGATCGCGAAATGAAGTCAGGACGGGTTCGGAGGGTAGGCCGGGATGCCCCCTCCCGTCGAAGGAGGTAACCCTGTAGCGATATCTCCACCCGTCAATAGTTTGGAAGTCGCTCCAGCTGTTGGTGGCGCTAATCCGTGTCTTATCTATTATCACGTCAACTTTAGCTGCTTCATCGTATTCCGGGGGACAATCGGCGCAAGGGTTCTCTCCGGGCGGCCAGCCTTGACGCTCGACAAGATAGCCTGAGATGGAGGCAGGCCCTCCTGCCAGGGTCCTTCCGGGAGTCTTCCAAGTGAGTATAATAGCCGGGCCGAGTGCTCTAGCTGAGGGAATGTCCGGCTTTGAGAGCTCCACATATTCGGGGGCTATGGGGTCGCCAATCCGCCCGCACACCACCAGGGTGAGGCATAGGGCCAGAAGGAGGATGCGGCCTTTGCCGATTCTCAACCGTTAACCTCGCCGGGGCCAGAGGCTCTCTAAACGCTCCAGTGCAAGTTCCGCCTCGCGTTTGACATTCTCAGGCGCTGGTCCCCCGATAGCCTTCCTCGCCGCCACGGAGGCCTCGACCGGGAGGACATTGAATATATCGGCCTCGATTATATCGGAGAAGCTCTTCAGCTCTTCAAGGGTCAGCCCCTCAAGGGCAATGCCTTTATCCTCACAGTAAGCAACCGCTTTTCCTACAACCTCGTGCGCCTCACGGAAAGGGAGCCCCCTCTTCGCCAGGTAATCCGCAAGGTCTGTTGCGTTGACGAACCCAGCGTCGAGGGCCGCGCGCGCCCTCTCGGGGTTCAGCGATAGCGAACGGACCATCTCAATTGTTATAGCCAGGCTGCCTTTAATAGTGTCAAGGGTGTCGAATACAGGCTCCTTATCCTCTTGCATATCCTTGTTGTAAGCGAGGGGTAGGGATTTTAAAGTAGTTAAAAGCGCAATCAGGTTGCCATGCACGCGCCCGACCTTGCCCCTTAGGAGCTCCGGCACGTCGGGGTTCTTTTTCTGCGGCATGATGGAGGAGCCTGTGCAAAAACCGTCGGAGAGAGTTATGAAGCCATATTCCTGGCTCGACCAGAGGACCAACTCCTCACTGAGGCGCGAGAGATGGGTCATAATGACGGAGCCGTTAAAGAGGAGCTCAAGCGCAAAATCACGGTCCGATACGGCGTCGAGGCTGTTGCGCATAACGGCGTCGAAACCGACTTCGTTTGAGACCATTTCGCGGTCGAGAGGGTATGGCGTACCCGCTAATGCACCCGCGCCTAACGGAGACCGTCTTGTCCTTCGCAAAGTCTCGGTCATGCGCTCCATGTCGCGGGCGAACATCTCATAATACGCAAGCCAGTGATGGCCGAAGGTAACAGGCTGCGCGCGCTGGAGATGGGTATAGCCGGGAAGGAGTTTTTCCGCATCGTCTTTACCGCG
>PKTU01000172.1 GCA_002869005.1 Deltaproteobacteria bacterium | reverse complement strand
GGCTACTATAACGGCATCTTGCATCATATATCTCCTTTTGAAGCCTACCGCCTAGTTCCGGAGGGGCTTGCCTGTCTTTAGTATGTGCTGGATACGCTCCAGGGTCTTACGCTCCGCGCAAAGCTCAATGAAAGCGCGTCTTTCGAGGTCAAGCAGGTATTGCTCGGTTACCTCTGTGCCCGCCTCGATGTCGCCGCCGCAGAGGATCGTAGCAACCTTTGTCGCAACAAGCTCGTCGTGTTCGCTGATGAATTTGCCCGACTTCATGTTGTGGAGGACCGAGCGGAAGTTGCCGAGGCCGTCACGGCCTAGGGCCTTTATGGTGGCGGTCTCCTTTACTAGCGGAGTCCAGCCTGATTCAAGAAGGTCGATGGCGCTTCTCTTGGCGTCGTCGATGAGGTGTTCGGCGTTCATCGAGATGCGGTCGCCTGGGCGCAGAAAGCCGAGCCCCTGGGCCTCGTGAGCCGAGAATGAAACCTTCGCCATGGCGATTGTCTCGAAGGCGTTTCTAATGAAGGGGAAGGGGTCCGCTCCGCTGCCGGGGTAGCCGGCCATGGTGCGCAGCGCGAACTCTTTGGTGCCGCCGCCGCCGGGGACTAGGCCGACGCCGACCTCCACGAGGCCCATGTAGGACTCGAGGCTCGCCTGTACGCGGTGCGAGTGGAGGCATACCTCCGCGCCGCCGCCGAGAACCCTCCCGAAGGGGGCTGCGACTACCGGTACGGGGGAATATTTGAGGGACATCGTTCCATTCTGGAAGGCCGCGACCATAGCATTGATGGCATCCAACTCCCCCTCAAGCGCCACGAAGAGGATGAGCATGAGGTTTGCGCCGACGGAGAAGTTCTCTCCCTGGTTGCCGACGACAAGGGCGTCGTAGTTCAGGCCGTTGTCGGAGGTTGCTTTCTGGATGGCGGTCATGATGCCGCCGCCTATGGCGTTCATCTTGGAGTGAAACTCAAGGCATGCTACGCGGTCGCCGAGGTCGATGATGGAGGCCTCCGCGTTGGAGTAGAGAACACGCCCGGCGGCCTTGAGGTCGGAGAGAATTGTAACGTTCTTTCGGGCCGGGAGCTCTTCATGCTTTTGCTCCACCATGTTCCAGACCTGAGTATCAAGGCCGTTTTTAATATAGAAGGTTGGGTTTTCCGATGCTGCGAGAGCTTTGACCCCCTCCGGCACATCGCGCCCATCGGCGAGCATCTTTTCAACAGATTTCTTGACGCCTATGCCATCCCAAATCTCAAAGGGGCCGACCTCCCAGCCAAAGCCCCAGCGGAGCGCCCGGTCTATGGAGACCACGTCCGCGGAGACGGCTGGAATGCGCCGCGCAGCGTATAGCAGTGTCTCGGCGATGACATCCCAGCTGAATTTGCCCGCCGCCGATTTGTCGCGTATGAGGGCCGCGACACGCTTTGTTGGCTCATCAATCTGCTTTAGCTCTTCAAGGACGGGGAATTTAACCTTCTCTTTGGGACGGTACTCACCTGTGGCGGGGTCGAGGACCAGCGTCACCTTTTTGCCCGACTCATCCTTTGCGCGTTTGTAAAAGCCGCCGCCGCTCTTCATTCCGAGCTGCCCCGTTTCAAGCAATTTGTTGAGGTAGGCGGGGAGCTTGAAGACATCGCGGTGTTCATCGTCGGGAGCGCCGTCGTACTGGTTTTTGGCGACGTGGGCTAGCACGTCGAGGCCGACGAGGTCCGCTGTGCGGTAGGTCGCGCTTTTCGGCCTAGCGAAGGGTTTGCCCGTCAGGGCGTCTACCGCCTCAATGTTGAGCCCATGTTTCTCCATCGCCACGCCGGTGTAAAGCATCGAAAAGACGCCGATTCTGTTGGCTATAAAGTTTATGGTGTCCTTGGCGTATACGATGCCTTTGCCGAGGGAGAACTCCGCAAACTCCGCAAATTCCTCCATCGCTGCCGTGTCCGTGGTGTCGGCCGGGATGATCTCAAGCAGGTGCATATAACGCGGAGGGTTGAAGAAATGGGTGCCGAAAAAGCGCCCTTTCAGCTCTTCCGGTATCGCCGCCGCCATCTCATTGACGGAGAGGCCGGAGGTGTTGGTGGTGAGCAATGCGCCGGGCTTTAGATGGGTCGCCACCTTCTCGAAGAGGGATACCTTTATATCCATCCGTTCCACGACCGCTTCCACAACCCAGTCAACGTCGGCGAGCTTGTCTAAGTCGTCCTCGAAGTTGCCGGGTGTGACCAGCTTAGCGTTTTTCTTGTGGCTGAACGCTGCCGGCTGCGCTTTAAGCGCCTTGGCAATGCCCCCTGCGGCGAAGCGGTTCCTGACCGCGGGACTTTGGAGGTCGAGGCCCTTCTTCTTCTCGTCCTCGTTTGGCTCTCCCGGAACTATATCCAGAAGAAGCGTCGGAATGTTGGCGTTGGCCAGGTGCGCAGCGATCGCCGCGCCCATTACGCCCGCGCCCAGAACTGCTGCCTTTCTTATTTTGCCCATTTTCGCTCCTGCTAAGTGCTGGTTAGCGCGTTAAATAAATCAAAACCAATCATCTGTTTTTTGTAGCCATGCCGCCGAGAAGCACCTCGAATACCGCTTCGGCTTCTTTGTCTATCGGGGCTGCATCTTTTCTTCTTATCCAGGAGGAGATCGTCTCATCCACAGAGCCGAAAATGACACGCCTGATGACCTTTGTCGGGAGGTCTTTGCGGATGAGCTTTGCCTCTTTACCCTCTTCGAGCAGCGCGTCGATCTTCCGCATGTAGAGCGATAGCGGTTTGGCTATACCCTGCCGCACGGACTCCGCGGGTTGCCTCAGTTCGAGCTGGAGAAACTTCGCCCTGTCCGGGTCCCCGGAAAGCTCGGTGAGGTGGTAGATGACAATGACCTTCAACTTGTCGAGCGGGTTTTTCGCCTCGCCCAGCTTTGCTTCAAGCTTCTCCAAAAAGCCTTCAATTATGAAGGTAAAGGCGCTGATGAGCAGATCTTCCTTGCCCTTGAAGTAGAGGTACATGGTCCCGTCAGCGATTCCCGCCTGACGAGCTATAGTCGCAACAGTGGAGTTGTGGTAGCCGTGCATGGAGAAGGCTTTTATAGCCGCCTCAAGTATCTTTTCCTGCCGCTCTTTTTTCTGCGCCGCTTTAGCTGACATCGCGCACCTTCCGTAAAAAATGTACGGTAAAAAACAAACCGAATGAATGCTCATTCATTTTTCATGGTAGACCGACCCACGCCCCTCGTCAAGAGGTAATATCATTTTACTGCAAAAGGTGGTGTCGGCAATTCGAGACACAAAAAAAGCGCTGCCGTGGCAGCGCCTTTATTGCCGGTGAAAATTTTTCTAATTGCTTGCAGCGGCCTCAAGGGCGGCGCCGAGGGCCCCGGTGAACTGTGCGTGCTCGGGGATGAATACCGTAGCGCCGGTGGCGTTTGATAGGATGTCGGCGACGATTGGGAAGGCGGCGGCCACCCCGCCGGTTAGGACTATCTTGTCACCTAAGGTTCCCATCTCCGTCACCCTTGCGACGACGGCGTTGAAAACGCCCTTGCAGATATTTTCCGGGCTCTCGCCCTCGCGGATCAGCTTTATCACCTCGGTTGCTGAAAAGACGGTGCAAAAGGAGGAGAGGGTGATCTCTTTGTTTGCGTTTTCGGCAAGCTCTTCAAGTCGTTTCATATCTATATCGAGACGTCGGGAGATCTCCTCTATGAAGGAGCCGGTACCCGCGGCGCACTTTCTATTCATTAAAAAGTGTTCCACCGCTCCCTTCTCCGAGAGCTGAATGATCTTGTTGTCCTGTCCGCCGATATCGACAACATGGCAGGGGTGCGGGAATGAGTGGAAGGCTCCCTTGGCGTGGCAGGCGATCTCTGTGCGTCTGCCATCTGCGAATTCGGCGTTCATCCGTCCATATCCCGTGGAGAAGGTGCGCTCGATATCATCAGGGGTAAGCTTGGCGCGGGCAAGGGCTTCGTCGCGCGCCGAGAGGGCGGCACTCTCAAAGCTGATACCCGTCCTGACGAGGGCGCGGGTGTAGTCGGGCTCATTTTCTTCGCCCAGAATAACCGCCTTTGTCCAGGTAGAGCCGATGTCGACGCCGCAGTAAAAGGCCATTAAGCGCGCCCCCCCTCAATCTGCTCAAGAAACGCTTCGATGCTTGTTTTAGCCTGCTCCTCGGAGAAACAGCGAAGGTCGTTTAGGTCTCCGTAGACTATGGTAAAGGGGAGCCCTGTCAGCGTGCGCAGCCTCTGCGGGAGGCCATAGCGGGTGTTTGAGTTGTTGGGGCAGGTCTTTGCGTCGTGGTATATGACGCCGTCCACGGAGAATTTCTCGCATAGCTCCGCCATTATTCCCTCTTTAGCCTTGTCGGAGCGCGCTATGAAGAGCTCCAGAAAGGCGCGCGCCATCGACTCGAAGGGGTTTGACGGGTCAAACGCCTCGAACACCCAGGAGTTGCAGTAGGTGGAGACTACCAGGGCCGCGTCCATCTCGTTGAAGAAGGTGGAGAGCTCGCGGAGCTTGCCCCATACCGGCATGCCGTCCCAGTAGATGCGGAAGCGCTCCTTATTCACCGCGCTTACGTTGCCCTCGGTGAGGGTGGCTAGCTCCTTTAAGAGCATCCTGTAGTAATCGGAGGCCTCCGGTAGGCCGCGTAGGATAACTGCCGGGGCCATGTGCACGGAGGTGTCGAAAAAGGTCATCGGGCTTGGGCGGTGCGCCATGGTGCCAAGCACTTCGCCCCAGAGGCGCGAGGTCTCTGCGGAGTCGGCCATCACCTCCCGTAGCCGGTCGATATCGAACTTTACCCCGCTTACCGCTTCGAAGACGGGGAGCAGCTCCTCATACTGCGGCACCAGCGTTTTTACGAGCTCATCTGTAACATCGCCGACCTGTACGGGGGAGTTGATGCCCACCAGCGGTATGTCAAAGTGTCTCGCGTAGAAGGCGAACCAATCCTCTACGTCACGGCATTGGTTGGTGTTATAGACGAGAATATCCGGGGTGGGGACACTCTTTAGACCGTAACCGTGTGACAGCGGCGTCTCGCCAGCCAGGAAGGCGCCTACGTCCGCGGTTAGGTAGCTACAGATATCGGGGCTGTAACCGGCCGCGTTTGCGCGGGGGATGTAATCATTGGCTTTCCTCGACGCGCCCAGCACCGCGCCGTGGTTTTCGGGAAAGTAGACCTCGAAGCCAAATGTCCTTAACAATTCGACGGGGCCTACGCTTGTGCACCATGCTACCTTGCGGGAAGGATCTTTTGCCGCCGCGTCCAGGCCGGTGAAATGCCCTGCGACCAGCTCCTTCATCTTCTTTAGAGATTCGAGTTTAGGCACTTAACTGCTCCCTTTTCTTTTGGTTTCCGAGGGCGGAGAGGGTGGTCTTTTAGCCTCTCCACCTCAAGAGGATATATTATCAGGGTTTTAAAGTTCCATTTCCAATAACCAAAGCAAAATTTTGTCAGCCACGACACGTGCGGTTAAAATTAACCGGTCAAGCGGTAGGAATACCAGTCCCGGAAGAATTCAGCACCGGGGGCCTCACCGGAAAAACAGCTAAAAATCTGGGAAAAGTTGAATGTTACCAAGCCTGTAAGGCTTCCAAGGCCCCGGTGACCCCGCCTCGGCCGTTGACTTCAAGGCTCTAAAGGTGTGCAATAAACAGGCCATATTCAAGATGCATAACCTGCCGGCGCGCTTCACGCCGTCATGGGCTAAGGGGGTCTTTTTTTAATATGAGAAGGGAATTTATCGAGGTGGAGGGAAAGCGCCTTGAATGCGCCCGCTTCTCACCGGAGCAGGGGAGCGCGTCGGATGTGACCATCCTCCTCCTCCATGAGGGGCTTGGGTGCGTGGGCATGTGGCGCGATTTCCCGGAGCGCTTGGCCGATGGCACCGGGCTTGACGTCTTTGCGTACAGCAGGGCGGGGTATGGCGACTCCGACCCATGCAGCGTGCCGCGCCCCCTTGATTATATGGAAAGAGCAGGGCTAAGAGAGGTTCCGGAGCTTATCGGCAAGGCGGGGATAGGGGAGCATATTATCCTCGGACACTCCGACGGCGGCACCATAGCCTTGGTCTACGCGGGAGCCGCGGCGGTAGAGGGGTTAAGAGGCGTCATAACCTTTGCCGCCCCCCTCTTCACCGAGCCCGAGGGGC
>PKTU01000040.1 GCA_002869005.1 Deltaproteobacteria bacterium | reverse complement strand
GACTGCCTGCTGTCAAGGTTGAACTTTTCCTTTTTTTTTCTTATTCTTCATCCACCTTGAGGACCGCGAGGAACGCTTCCTGCGGTATTTCAGCTGAGCCGACCTGCTTCATCCGTTTCTTGCCGGCCTTTTGCTTTTCGAGGAGTTTACGCTTTCTGGTAATGTCTCCACCGTAACATTTGGCGGTTACATTTTTACGCAGGGCCTTTACGTTTGTTCGCGCAATCACTTTGGTGCCTACCGCGGCCTGTATCGCCACATCGTACATCTGACGCGGGATGAGCCCTTTCATCTTACGCGCCACATCGCTGCCGCGCTGATATGCCTTGTCACGGTGCACGATTAAAGATAGCGCGTCGACTATATCTACATTAACGAGGATGTCCAGCTTGACCAGCTCGGAGGTCTTGTACCCCGTCATTTCATAGTCCAGGGAGGCGTATCCTCGTGAAGAGGTTTTCAATTTGTCATAAAAATCCAAAACTATTTCATTTAGCGGCATCTCGAACTGGAGCTGTACGCGGTTGCCGGAGATGTATGTCAGTGAGTGTTGAACGCCTCTGCGCTCGATGCATATCTTTATGACTTCACCAAGGTATTTATCCGGCATGTGCATCGTTGTAAGGACAAAGGGCTCTTCGATATGGTCGAGACGATTTGAGGGCGGCAGATGGGCGGGGTTATCAAGCTCCACTATGGTGCCATCTGTTTTGTGTGCCCTGTAACGCACTGTTGGAGCTGTTGTGATAAGGTCCAGATCGAATTCTCTCTCCAACCTCTCTTGAACTATCTCCATGTGAAGGAGGCCCAAAAAACCGCAACGGAAGCCAAAGCCCAGCGCCTGCGAGGTCTCCGGTTCATAGCGGAGGCTCGCGTCGTTTAAGACCAGCTTTGAAAGCGCCTCTTTTAGGTCTTCGTAGTCTCCCGACTCAGTGGGGTAGAGCCCGCTGAACACCATCGGCTGCACTTCGCTAAATCCCGGGAGAGGCTTTTCGGCTGGCCTATCTGCATAGGTTACAGTATCGCCTATGCGGGTATCCTTTACGTCCTTTATCGATGCCGTAAAGAAGCCCACCTCGCCCGGACCAAGGGATTTCACATCCTTCATCATCGGGGAGAAGACGCCGACCTTTGCGACCTCGTACTCCTTGTCGATGGACATGAAGCGTATGCGAGTGCCCTTCTTTATCTCTCCGTTGAAGACCCTTATTAGGACTATTACGCCAAGGTAGTTATCATAACTGCAATCGAAGATGAGCGCTTGCAGTGGGTCTTCGGTTTTACCCTGAGGCGGTGGAACCACTTTTATAATTGACTCAAGAAGTTCATGAGTTCCGGTGCCCATCTTTGCCGATGCCAACACGGCCTCGGAGGCATCGATGCCTATTATGTCTTCTATCTCCTGACGGATCTCATCGGGGCGGGCGCGGGGAAGGTCAATCTTGTTTAGCACTGGCACCAATTCGAGATTATTATCCACCGCCAGATAAACGTTAGCCAGCGTCTGCGCCTCTACGCCCTGGCTTGCATCGACAACCAGCACCGCACCCTCGCATGCGGCCAGCGAACGCGAGACTTCGTATGAGAAATCTACATGCCCTGGCGTATCTATGAGGTTAAGAAGGTATTCATGTCCATCATCAGCTTTGTAGGTCAGGCGAACGGCTTGCGCTTTTATGGTTATACCGCGTTCGCGCTCAAGTTCCATCTTGTCGAGAAATTGGTCTTTTTTGTCCCGCTCCGTCACTGCGCCGGTATACTCAAGGAGCCTGTCGGCCAAGGTGGACTTGCCGTGGTCGATGTGGGCGATTATTGAAAAATTTCTAATTCGTTCTAGGGGTATCATATATATCCAGCTCAGGCGCTTTGGCCTTTAAGGTCGCTCCTATTTCACAAGTCCCACCAAGAGCTTTCAACTGCATGAACTGGTGGGATGCGAGAGTTTAACAACGCCTGCGCACCAAGTAAAGAAGTGGCTGTTGATTTTGACACGGGACCTTACGAGTGTTACTTTTTTTATCTCTCTAATATAAGGAGTTAGTTGATGAAAATAGCAATTAGCGGTAAAGGCGGCGTCGGCAAGACAACTCTTGCCGGTGGGCTTGCGCGGTATTTTGCAGAAAATGGAGGAAGGGTCTTGGCGATAGATGCTGACCCCGACTCAAATCTGCCCTCTTCAATCGGTATTACGGTTCAAGATGCGGCAAAGATCAAACCACTCGCCACATTAAAAGAGCTGATAGCCGAAAGAACCGGGGCCAAACCAGGAACGTTTGGAGGCACCTTCAAGCTTAACCCCAGAGTCGATGACATACCGGATGAATATGGCATGGAATTCAAGGGTATAAAGCTTCTGACGCTGGGAACCGTGCCGAAGGGAGGAACGGGTTGTCTATGCCCGGAGTCCACACTTTTGCGGGTCCTATTAAGGCACATAATGCTAAAGCGCGGAGAGTCTGTAATTATCGACATGGAGGCGGGTCTTGAGCACCTTGCCCGCGGCTCGACTGAATCCATGGATGCATTCATAGTTGTGGTCGAACCCGGGCAGCGTGCCATTCAAACCGCGCACCAGATCAAGCGCCTCGCCGCCGACCTTGGTGTCAATAATATTTTCGTAGTGGGCAACAAGGTTGTTGATGACGGTGACCGCAAATTAATTGAAGAGGGGGTCGCCCCCATGCCCCTATTGGGCTTTATGGAGCAGTCCGAGGATATCCGCGAAGCTGACCGTAAAGGCATAAGCGCATATGATATCGGCGGGGATTTCAAAGGTCAGATTGAACTTATCGCAAAAAAATTGAGTGAAATTATTTAAAAAGTCTTTCCGGCACACTTAAATTAAAAAGGGCAAGGATATTATCCTTGCCCTTTTTATAACTATAGGCTGGGGAGTTGTTACTTTTCCTCAGGCTCCTCTTCGGCAACGTCCTCGACGACGGGGGGCTCTTCAGCAGAAGCCTCCTCTGATGCCGCTTCTTCGACTGCCTCTTCACCAGAAGCTTCGACTGAAACCTCTTCGGCCTCCTCGGCAGGAGCGGCAACCTCTTCAACCGGAGCTTCAGTTGCAGCTTCCGCAACGGGAGCAGAAGCCTGCTCTTTAACGGGGGCCGCCTTCTTTACCTTGGGTTCGCACGGCTCACTCACCAACTCAATTATCGACATGGGCGCATTATCACCGCGACGGCTGCCGAGCTTGATGATTCTGGTATAACCGCCGGGGCGGTCACCGAACTGCCCGGAAATCTCGCCGAATAGCTTCTCAACGACATCCCTGCTGCGAATATAGCTGAGCGCGCGTCGCCTGGCGTGGAGATCTCCGCGTTTGGCAAGCGTAATGAGCTTTTCTGCAATTTTTCGCAGCTCTTTGGCCTTCGCATCGGTGGTCTTAATTTTGCCGTGCTCGAAGAGCGAGGTTGCCATGTTGCGAAACATCGCTTTTCTATGGCTTGCATTTCTACCGAGCTGTCTGCCGGTTTTATTGTGTCGCATGGGTCGGTTCCTTTATATGGGGAGCTAGAGCTCCTCTTCCTCCAAGTCCTCCTCCGGGGGGGTCCAACCGTGAAGCTCCATTCCAAGGTGGAGGCTCATAGTCTGGAGGATATCCTTGATTTCGTTTAGCGATTTTCTGCCGAAATTCTTTGTCTTCAGCATCTCTGCGTCATTCTTTTGGACCAACTCACCGATGAAACGGATATTCGCTGACTTAAGGCAGTTAGCCGCGCGCACCGAAAGCTCAAGCTCGCTGACCTTCCTGTCGAGGTTCGGGTTGTAGGTGGCCGTTTCCTGCTCTTCGGCAGGGCCCTCCTCCTCTTCAACCGCTTCCTCGAAGTTTATGAAGACCTGCACCTGATCCTTTAGAATTTTAGCGGAATAGGCCAGCGCGTCTTCAGGGGTCACCGAACCATCGGTATGAATCTCCAAAATGAGCTTGTCGTAATCGGTGCGTTGTCCTACACGAGCCTGGTCGACTTTAAAGTTAACCTTCTCAATGGGACTAAAGATAGCATCGATCGGTATCCAACCAATGGGCATGTCCTCATTCTTGTTCATCTCTGCGGACTGGTAGCCCTTACCGACCTCGACAACCATCTCGGCAACGAGGTGAGCGCCCTCACCCAACGTAGCTATATGCTCATCGGGATTTAAAACCTCAAGCGTCGAACCGGCGGTAATGTCGCCGGCGGTAACCACGCAGGGGCCCTTGATATCGATATGCAGCCTCTTTTGCTTACTGGTAGCAGCCTTTAGCCGTACATCCTTGAGGTTGAGGATTATCTCGACCACATCCTCCTTAACACCTGGTATGGAGGAAAACTCATGGTGAATACCCTCAAACTTCACCTGCACTATGGCCGCGCCCTGCAAACTTGAAAGCAGGATGCGACGCAGCGCGTTACCCAAGGTGGTGCCGTAACCGCGCTCTAGGGGCTCGGCAAAGAATTTGCCGTAAGTCCCGCTCAGGGAATCTTCGTCTACCGTAAGCCTCTTGGGCTTTATCAGTTCACGCCAATTTCGCTGTTGCAAATTTACAACCTCCACGCATTTTGTGCGTTCAGGACCGACAGCTTACTTGGAGTAGAGCTCGACGATGAGATGCTCTTCAATGGGCATCGTAATATCTTCACGCTTGGGCATCTCCTTGATGGTGCCGGAGAAAGCCTTGGCGTCAACTTCAAGCCAGCCGGGTATACCCTTGGCGGAAGCCGCCTCATAGGCACCAACGATAGCGGGCACCTTCTTGCTCTTTTCACGCACGGCGATTATATCGCCCTGGCGGGTGGAGTAAGAGGGGATGTCGACCCTGCGCCCGTTGACGGTGAAGTGACCGTGGCGCACGAGTTGGCGAGCTTCACTACGCGAAGCGGCATAACCCATGCGATAGATCATATTGTCGAGACGCCTCTCAAGGAGGAGAAGAAGGTTCTCGCCGGTTACCCCTTTAAGGCGGTCAGCCTCTTTGAAGTAAGCACGGAACTGCTTCTCCTGAATCCCGTAGATGCGGCGCACTTTCTGCTTCTCACGAAGCTGGCGGCCATATTCACTGGCCTTGCCACGCCCCTGCCCATGCTGTCCCGGGGGGTAGGCGCGACGCTCAAGTGCGCATTTGTCGGTGAGACAACGCTCACCTTTCAGATTGAGTTTGATCCGTTCACGCCGACAAAGGCGGCATACGGCTCCACGATATCTAGCCAATGTATCCTCCTACCTTCTTAAACGCGCCGACGCTTAGGCGGGCGACACCCGTTATGCGGAATCGGGGTGACGTCGGTGATGGACGTGATGTTTAGCCCGGCGGCGTGAAGCGCGCGAATTGCGCCCTCGCGGCCTGAACCGGGGCCTTTAACGAAGACGGAGATATTTCTCACTCCGTTCTCCATCGCCTTCTCGGCGGCATCCTTGCCGGCGAGCTGTGCGGCGAAGGGGGTGGACTTTCTTGAGCCCTTGAATCCCGCTACGCCAGCATTTGACCAGGCAATGGTGTTGCCGTTCACGTCGGTGATCGTAATGACGGTGTTGTTAAATGTGCTCCTGATATGAGCCACACCGTCGCGTATATTCTTCTTTACCTTTTTGACCCTACGGGCCGACCTCTTAGCCATGAATCCTCCACGGTCCTTTTATTCGGCTCTCGCCACCTAGCGGCGGCGCGGGCCCTTCCGCGTGCGCGCGTTGGTCTTTGTTCGCTGCCCACGGACGGGAAGTCCTTTACGGTGGCGCAGACCCCTGTAGCAGCCAAGGTCCATTAGACGCTTGACGTTGCCGAGTATCTCGCGGCGAAGGTCGCCCTCCACCTTGTATTTCTCGTCAATTACGCGACGAATGTTCTGTAGCTCATCTTCCGTCACGTCATCGCTTTTAATGTCGAAATTAACGCCCGCTTCCGTCAGAATCTGACGTGCGCTTGAGCGCCCAAGTCCGAAGATGTAGGTCAAGGCGATTTCCATACGCTTGTTGCGTGGAAGATCGACACCCGCAATTCTCGCCACTTTACTTCCTCCTCTGCGTCAGTCGCAGATTGTCCTAGCCCTGGCGCTGTTTGTGCCTGGGGTTTTCACAGATTACCCTCACAACACCTTTACGCCGGATTATTTTGCATTTGTCGCACATCGCCTTGACAGAGGGTCGTACTTTCATTTTTTAGCTCCTGCTG
>PKTU01000180.1 GCA_002869005.1 Deltaproteobacteria bacterium | reverse complement strand
TACAATCCAGGCCGATTTTGTCCTGCCGGAACGCTTTGATTTGACGTATGTCGCTCCTGACGGAGAACGGCACCGTCCTGTTATGCTCCACAGGGTAATTCTCGGCTCCATAGAGAGGTTCATCGGGATATTGATTGAGCACTACGCCGGTGCATTCCCGACGTGGCTCTCTCCCGTTCAGGCGGTGATCATGCCGATCACGGACAAGCATGCCGACTACGCACGCGAGGTTGAAGCCGCCCTCAAAAGCGCCGGTATCAGAGTCGGGTTTGACGGTAGAAACGAGAAGTTGGGCTATAAAATCCGCGAGGCGCGTATCGAGCGCACCCCCTACATGGTCATCATAGGCGACCAGGAGGTTGAGGCGAGGGCAGTGAGCCCAAGGCTGAGAAGCGGAGAAGAACAAAAATTAATACCACTTGATGATTTCATCGAGATGATTACCGGGGACGCTAGGGTTCCCGAGTGATGGGAGCGGTTAAAGGCCGCCGTATTATCTTTACCTCAGGAGGTGTCACATCGCAGAAGAACCACGCATAAACCGTATGATCCGGGTCAGGGAAGTTCGCCTTATCGGACCCAACGGCGACCAACTGGGAATACTCCCCATTGATCGCGCGCTTGAGCTTGCTGAACAAAACGACATGGATCTGGTTGAGGTTGCGCCGCAGGCGCGGCCGCCGGTTTGCAAGGTGATGGACTATGGCCGCTACAAATACAGCCTCGCCAAAAAGGCGCAGGAGGCCAAGAAAAAGCAGGCGGTCATCCACGTAAAAGAGGTCAAGGTGAGGCCCAAGACCGAGGAGCATGACTTTCAAGTCAAGCTTAAAAAGGTCAGGGACTTTCTCAACGCGGGCAACAAGGTGAAGGTCACCGTCATGTTCCGCGGCCGTGAGGTAACTATTCCCGAGAAGGGGCTCTCTCAGCTAAAGAGAATGCTTGAGGAGCTTGGGGACGACGTGAAGGTTGAAAGTCAGCCCAAGATGGAGGGGCGCTCGATGTTTATGATGCTCTCCTCGCTGGCCCCAAAAAAGTAGATATAGCCTTTTATATACAGAGAATCGGAGCGGTGAGCTCCAATGGAAGGATTTACGATGCCCAAGATGAAGACGAACCGCGCGGCCGCCAAGCGCTTTAAGTTCACGGCCAAAGGCAAGGTCAAGCACCGCAAGGCTTTCCGTAGCCATATCCTCACAAAGAAGGATACAAAGCGTAAGCGCCAGCTTCGCAAGGACGGCCTCGTGGACTCAACCAACGTCCGCCAGGTTAAGCGCCTCTGCCCCTACCTCTAGAGGACAGGGCCGAGAAAATAACAATTTAGCTTCAAAACATTCACGATTGTCCCCGGCGTAATCAACGCCTAGCTCCCGGGCCCGCCATGTGCCTTGAGGAGCAGGCCGACCGGGGCATACCAGTAAGGAGAAAAGCCATGGCCAGAATCAAACCCTCCGTTGCGTCACGCAGACGCCGCAGGAGCATCCTCAAACAAACCAAAGGTTTTCAGGGTGGTCGCCGCAAGCTCATCCGTACAGCTACCGAGGCGCTGCATCGCGGCTGGGCCTACGCCTACCGAGATCGCAAAAATCGTAAGCGCGAGTTTCGCCGCCTCTGGATCGCTCGCATTAGCGCCGCAGCCAAGATGAACGGCATCTCTTACAGCCGCCTCATCTCCGGTCTTAAGAAATCCAGTATCGAGCTCAACCGTAAATCCCTCAGCGAGATTGCAATAAAGAGCCCCGAGGATTTCGCGAGAATCGTCGAGCAGGTTCGCGACGCCAAGTAGCTCCACCGTGACGAAGCGCCACAAGTAGAGGCACCATGATCGACTCACTCAACGCACTGCGCGACGCCGCTTTGGCGGCGGTTGACGGGGTATCCAGCCTCGCCGAGCTGGGCGAGGTTCAGGTAAAATTCCTCGGCCGGAAGGGCGAACTCACCCAAATTATGCGCGGGATGGGCAAGGTCGCACCTGAGGACCGCCCTAAAGTCGGGCAGGTCGTCAATGAGGTGCGCTCCGCTATCGAGGCGCGAATCGAAGCGCGTGAAGCGGAGATGTCAAAGGATGCCCAGCGCCTCAAATTTGCAGCCGAGGCGGTGGATGTAACGCGCGCCGGTCGTGCACCAAAAAAAGGCACGCTTCACCCCCTTACGCAGGTAGTCCGTGAGATCTCCGACATCTTCGCGAATCTGGGCTTCGAGGTCGCGGAGGGCAGGGAGGTCGAGCAGGAGTATTACAACTTCGAGGCGCTGAACATACCCGAAGAGCATCCTGCCCGCGACATGCAGGACACTTTTTACGTAGCTCCGGGCACAGTCCTGAGAACGCATACCTCCCCCGTGCAGGTAAGGGTGATGGAGGCGATTCAACCTCCTGTTCGCATAATAGCCCCGGGTAAAGTTTACCGCTGCGACTCAGACGTCACTCACTCGCCTATGTTTCATCAGGTAGAAGGCCTTTTAATAGACGAGGGTATAACCTTCGCCGACCTTAAGGGTGTGCTTGAGGCGTTTATTCATGAATATTACGGCCCCGACATGGGTGTGCGCTTCCGCCCAAGTTTCTTCCCCTTTACCGAACCAAGCGCCGAGGTAGATATTTCCTGCGTCTTCTGCAAAGGGAGCGGGTGCAGGATTTGCTCGCATACCGGCTGGCTGGAGATACTCGGTTCCGGCTCGGTGGACCCCGCCGTATTCGGTTTTGTCGGCTACGACCCGGAGAAGGTGCAGGGCTTCGCCTTCGGCATTGGTGTAGAGCGCATCGCCATGCTCAAATATGGCATTGACGATATCAGGCTCTTTTTCGATAACGACGTACGCTTCCTCTCGCATTTCAGGTAGAGCGCAATGAACATTAGCATCAACTGGCTAAAAGACTACGTCGATATCGAGGAGACCCCTCAGGAACTCGCCGACATGCTCACAATGGCCGGTCTGGAAACCGCTTCGATTACTGAGCTGGGTGAGGGTTGTGAGGATATCGTAGTAGCGCAGATATTGAAAAAAGAGCAACACCCCAACGCAGACAGATTGAGCCTCTGCCAGGTGACTGACGGAGAGGAAACTTATCCCATAGTCTGCGGCGCCACCAACATGGTGGAGGGAGACAAGGTTGCCCTTGCCCGCGTGGGCTCAGTTCTGCCGGGCAACTTCAAGATAAAGAAGGCCAAGCTGCGCGGCGTAGAATCGCATGGAATGATGTGTTCGGAGCGGGAGCTTGGCCTCAGCGACGAGCACTCCGGCATCATCATTCTGCCCAAAGAGACAGCGGTGGGCACAAAGCTCGTCGAAGCTTTGGGCCTCCCAGACACCGTAATCGAAGTTGAGATTACCCCTAACCGCCCCGACTGGCTCTCGGTAGTCGGGGTAGCGCGGGAGATATCTGCAAATACCGGCCGCGCACTCAAGATGCCCCCTTCAGAAGTTAATGAGGGCATTGATTCCGCCACTGAGGCAACCTCCGTAGAGATCAATGCGCCAGACCTCTGCCACCGCTACACAGCGCGCTTCATCAAAGGCGTAAAGGTCGGCCCCTCTCCGCTTTGGATGCAAAACCGCCTGAAAGCCGCAGGAGTGCGCCCCATTTCAAACGTCGTAGACGTGACGAATTACGTCCTTATGGAGCTTGGGCACCCGCTGCATGCTTTTGACTTTAATAAGCTGCGCGGCGGCAAAATAGTTGTCAAACGCGCCGAAGAGGGTGAAAAGTTCACGACTCTTGACGGTCAAGAGCGCGCCTTGACGGGTGAGAATCTTATGATCTGCGACGGCGAAGGTTCCGTTGGCGTTGCCGGGGTCATGGGAGGTCTAAACTCAGAGGTAAGCGACGAGACCGTGGATGTGCTTCTTGAGTCCGCATACTTCTTCCCCCCCAATATCAGGGCAACGGCAAAAGCGCTCGGGCTCTCAACAGAAGCATCATACCGTTTTGAGCGTGGGGCAGATATCGAGGGGTTGGTAACTGCGCTTGAGAGGGCCGCGCGGCTCATTGTCGAAACAGCCGGCGGCACGGTATTAAAGGGGATAATCGATAATTACCCCACTGCCCACGATAAGCGTAGGATCACCCTTCGCGTCCCAAGAATCGCGCAAGTGCTTGGATTGGAGATCGCCTCCGGACGCGCGGTTGAATGCCTGAAAGGTCTTGGTATTGAGGTTATTGAAGCGGATGACGAGCGCATCGTGACCCTGGCCCCCACCCACAGGGTAGATATCGAGCGTGAAATCGACCTCATTGAGGAGATAGCCCGAATAGTTGGCTATAATAACATCCCCTCTACGCTACCCAGGATCTCGATACAGCCAGGCGTACCGGCGGGGGAGCGCCCCTTTTATGAAAAGTGCCGCGATCTCTTGGCCGCAGCAGGGCTAAACGAGATTATCACATACTCATTTATTGACCCGGAAGATGACAACCGCATTGCCCTTGAGCCAGATTCACCTCTTCGCGCAAAGGTAAAGATTCAAAACCCCCTCGGCGTTGAGACCTCTGTTCTAAGGACGACGCTCCTGCCTTCCCTTCTTCGCGTTGCAGGTAATAACGTAAGAAGAGGCAATAAAGATATTAAACTCTTTGAGGTCGGCAAAACCTTCCACCCTGAAGAAGGCATGCCGTTACCCGAAGAGCATGTAAGGATGGCCGGGCTATTAACAGGGTCAAGAGAACCTTTGACATGGTGGGCCAAGCAGGATAGGCTTGATTTTTTTGATGGAAAAGGTGTTGTAGAGCGAGTCTTTTCAGCGATCGGCGTCTCGGATGTCAAATACTCGAAGGCTGACGGGATAACCTTTCTCCAGCCAGGCAGAGCTGCAAAGATAAGTGCGGGGTTGACAAACCTTGGGTGGCTTGGGGAAATTCACCCGGACCTGCTGGATCAGTACGAGCTTACCGGCCCGGTAGTCGCATTTGAGATATCTCTTCAAGAAGCGGTTAAGGCGGTAGAAGAGGTAGGCCACTTCCCCGGCCTTGCCAAATTCCCTCCAGCAGAGAGAGACCTGGCACTTTTGACACGCGAGGACCTCACCTTCAAGGAGGTTGAAGAGGCGATATTCGGCCTTAACTTGGACCTTTTAAAATCAGTAGTGCTATTCGACCTCTACAAGGGAAAAAATATTCCCGAGGGAATGCAGTCGATGGCTATTAGGATTACCTACCGCTCCGGCGAACGCACACTCACAGAGGAGGAAGTAGCCGCGATGCAGGCAAAAGTCGTAACTGAATTGTCGGGCAAATTGGACGCCCGTTTAAGAGATTAATAAATACTTTTGGTTGATACCGAAAATTTAAGAAAGGAAGATGAAATGACCAAGTCCGACATAGTGGAAGCCGTATACCAAAACGTTGGATTCACCAAAAAGCGCGCCGCTGAGGTGGTAAACCTGATCCTTGACACCATGAAGGATGCCCTTGAAGACGGCGACAAGGTAAAGATCAGCGGCTTCGGCAATTTCGAGATTCGCATGAAAGACGCCCGCAAAGGCCGCAACCCCCAGACCGGCGACGAGATAACGATCTCCGAGCGCAGGGTTCTATCCTTCAAACCCAGCCAGGTGCTCAAGGACAGGCTAAACAACAAGTAAAAGAGGATTGCTTTTACGAGATGGCGCTGATATAGTGCCCTCCGCTTTTTACGGACTAGGAGACGAGAGTGGTAGATACCAGAATACCTCACAAGCTCTACTACCGTATAGGCGAAGTCGCTGAGATAGCTGAGGTCAAACCCCACGTCCTCCGCTATTGGGAGACCGAGTTCGGCTTCCTGTCGCCACAAAAAAACGAGGGTAACCAGCGGCTGTACTCGAGAAGCGACCTGGAAAAAGTTCTGCTCATAAGAAAACTCCTCTATGAAGATAAATTCACCATAGCAGGAGCAAAAAAGAAGTTCAGAGAATCATGGAGAGCTATCTCCGAAGAGATGGAAGCGGCGCAAGCAAGAGACAAACTCTTAGGAGAGCTCAAAAGCGAAGTATCGGAGCTTAAAGCCCTCCTGGAAAACAACTAAAAAAGAGTCGGGACGTAGCGCAGTCTGGTAGCGCACCTGAATGGGGTTCAGGGGGCCGGAGGTTCGAATCCTCTCGTCCCGACCAACAATATCAAAGGGTTACAGCCTAGCGGCTGTAACCCTTTTCTTGTGATGGGAAAATGATTGCTTTTGGGTCCAGCTAGCCCCTATTTAAAAAATTTGTTCTTAGTTTTTG
>PKTU01000127.1 GCA_002869005.1 Deltaproteobacteria bacterium | reverse complement strand
TATCCGCCCAGAAATTTTTTAGAATAGAGTTGAGGGTTCAAGATATATCATGGTTCATCTTCAAACAACCGCGGATGCTTGCTCTAAAGCTTCTCGGGGGTGAAGGCGACGATTTCATCGATGGTTTGGGCGCCGGCAAAGAGCATTGCAAGGCGGTCTACTCCGAGAGCTATGCCTGCTGAATCAGGCATATTTTCCAACTCATGTAGGAACAACTCAGGCATTGGGTATGTGATTTTCCCGGAGTTTTTTCTATTTTCAATCTCGACTTCAAAGCGTCGGCGCTGCTCCCTTGCATCGGTCAACTCGCTAAAGCCATTTGCGATTTCAAGCCCGGCGATATAGAGCTCGAAGCGCTCCGAGACTGTGGGATCCAGAGCATTTATCTTACTTAGTGATGCCTGTGAGGCGGGATAGTCTTTAATGATGGTCGGGCGGGGAGAGCCGAGCTTCGGCTCAATGTCAAAAGCAATACATTCGTCGAAATCACCCTCCTTAAGGGCCACATCCGGGCTCTTGCCGCAATAGTCCAGAAAAACCTCTTTGACTGTAAGCTCCTCGATGCCAACACCAAGGCGCGCTTCTCTCCCCTTGTAGGTTAGCACCTCTTTCGCAAGTTCTTTAGACAGAAAGGTAAGGAGCGCGTCACAGTCGGCCATAAGCGCACGGTAATCGGCGCCACTCCTATACCACTCAAGCATGGTGAACTCGGTTAGGTGCAGCGCGCCGCGCTCGCCAGCCCTGAAGCATGGGCAAAGCTGAAATATCTTCTCATACCCCGCAGCAAGGAGGCGTTTCATTGGCAGCTCGGGGCTCGTCTGCAAGTACCATTCTCCTGAGGGAACAGCATCGATGTTGGCTTCCGGCGCAGGAGCAGGCATCCTGACAGGCGTCTGGACTTCAAGAAACCCCTGAGAGATGAAAAAAGCCCGGATCGCTTCAACCATCCGGGCTCTTATCTCCAGCGCGCGCCTTTTTTTTGAAAGGTAGGCGGCGCCATATTCATTCATTCCAGCGCTACTCCTTGACCCTCGTGGAGTAATCTCCGGTGCGGGTGTCTACCTGTATGAGCTCGCCCTCTTCAAGGAATGCAGGCCCCTGAAGGGTGTACCCTGTCTCAACGGTCACCGGCTTTGTAACGTTTGTAGCAGTATCTCCTCGTGCCGCGGGTTCAGTCTTGACGATGCGGAGGTTGACGAAGTTGGGCAAGGTGATGCCGATAGGGCGCTCCTGCCAGAGGAGTATCTTGACGATGAGGTTGTCAAGGAGGAAGTTTTTATCGTCCCCCACCTGGTCTTCCGTCATCTGCACCTGTTCGTAGGTTTTTGAGTCCATGAAGGTGTAGAACTGTCCGTCGTTGTAAAGATACTGCATCTCTCGTTCTTCGAGGCTCGCGGGCTTGAAGGACTCCCCTGAACGATATGTTCTGTCAAACTGTGACCCGGTTATCATATTCTTAAGGCGACAGCGATATAGCGCCTGTCCCTTCCCCGGCTTCGAGAACTCGAAGGCCACTACGACATGGGGCTCACCGTCGATCTCCAGCTTTATCCCCTTTTTGAGGTCGGCTGATTTGTACATGTCGAATTTCTCCCTTATTTCAGTTAGTATCCGGGCTAGTTAATAATCGTTTTAAGCTCCCATGTCAAAGGGTTCCCGCTAACTGGAGCGAATTGGTTGAAAAATACTGAGAAAACCCATGCCTTCCCGGAAAATTGGCCTGAAGAATATCTCCGGCTGGCAATGACACACCCGGATGGAGAGGCTCTCTTTTACGCGTGCGGGCAAAGCGTCGAGGAGTACGCGCCCGACTCTGAAGCGCTCTTTGACCCTACGGGAGAATCAAGGTGCGCGCCAATACCCTTCGTTTACCGAAAACATATCGGTAAGGCGCTCGTTTTAGTAACGTCAAGCTGCTTTAGCTACTGCCGCTTTTGTTTCAGAAGAGCAAGTCCGCCCAGCAGCAAAAAAGAGCCTTCAGTTGATGACCTGTGCGCTATCAGGAATTGGCTTTTTTCAAACGAAGCCGTTGAGGAGGTGATACTTTCAGGCGGAGACCCATTGACCCTCGATGATTCTAAACTTGCAACGCTCCTCACCATCTTCGGGCAGCCCCCGGGAGTCAAAAGACTTAGGATTCATTCTCGCGCCCCCGTCGTAAACCCCAAGCGGGTTACAAGGGAGCTTGTAGAGATTTTTAAGAACTCCGCAAAGCCCATTTCAATGATTATACATGCAGCTCACCCAGCGGAGCTTCGCCGTGAACTCTGGCGTTGCGCCGAGTTGCTTTTAGATGGCGGCATTGGCATTTTAAACCAGAGTGCGCTGTTAAAAGGTGTAAACGCCGACCCAGCAACCCTCTGCCATCTCATATCAAAATTACGTTCAAGGGGAATCGAGACCAAATACATTCATCACACAGACCGTGCTCCCGGCAACGCAAAATTCAGGGTCAGCATTCGGGAGGGTTTGTCAATCCTGAGAAAGCTCTCCGGATTATTAGATGACCCGCCCGATTATGTGATTGACCTCCCAAATGGCGCCGGTAAGTTTCCTGTCTCTTCACTATCCGTAGTCGATAAGGTGTCCACACCCGAAGGCATTAAAAGACGCTACCGTTGGAATGGCCCTGTGCACGATGATGCGGCGACGGAAGAAAGGCCGCCGTTTGAGTGGTGGGATATCACTGAGCAGGAATAACTTCACGAAGTTTGTAGATAGCGTTGGAGAGCTTTGAAGCGAGCAGTATCTGTCCGCTTTTGGGGTCTATGGCGACGGATACCATACGGGGGAGCGCAAGGTGGTTCAATTTCGGAGAGAAATAAACCTCCGTTAAGATGCCCGTTGGGCTGTAGCTTTGTAGGCTGCCGAGAATCCCATCGACTACCAGGACGTCTCCATCTTCTTTTATCGCTAATCCTTTCGGTAGAAAGAGCGAACCCGCTTCTTCATCTCTTTTGTCAAAATAACCTATTATTTCGCTATCGCTGGCTACGCGGAATACTTTTCCCTGCAAAGAATCAGCAATCCAGATATCCCCGCTTGATTTATCTCTGGCGATAAAAGTTGGGGTCCTGAACGGCTCTGAATCAGCTATGTATTTCGGTATTCCGACCCGGCCCATCTCTTCGCCCCTCTTATTGTAATGAATTAGCTGCGCATAAGAGTTTTCAGAGATCCAATACCCCCCGGTGCCATCGAAAACTATATCCATCGGCTGCGGCGGTATAGGCGAATCCTCCAACATTTCAGGCTTTAAAACCTCTATCTCATTCAGGTATTGCCCTTTGCTGTTGAAGAAACGAAGTTTGTTTGACTTCAGAAATGTAATCGCGAAAAGGGAACCATCTTCGCTTATGTCAAAGCCCCAAGGTATGCCCCAATCTCCAATATAACCGTAGGGCATCATCCCAAAGCGGCGGATAAATTTGCCGTCAAGGTCAAATTCAGTGATGGCACGTGAACCAAGGTCTGAAACGTAGAGATGGTCTTTATACACCACCATGTCAGTTGGTTCTGCGAAGGCATTCTCCGAGGGGCCTATTATCACGAGCTCGACTTCGACATATTTTACAGTTGCGGGACTGCGCGCCTCTCCGCCCTCCCAAAGCTCTACGTCGAAGACAAGCTCATCGGATTGAGGTGATTCTTTGCCGGTGGCACCAACTGAAACCAGATGATAAACATATTCCAAACCTGGAATAATGTTTTTATCAACATATTTGCCCTGTTGGACTGATGCGATAAGTTTTGGCTCCCCTCCTGCCTGACGTCTAAAAATATTATGGTATTTGGCTCTTGGATCGCTATCCCAGATTAGGAAAGCTTCGCCTCCATCTTGATGAGAACCGCCCCAGACGGGGGCTTTAAGGGGCCTTTCGGCTTGGAGCGTAACCGTGTCGGATACCGCAATTGGACGCCCATCGCTGCTATAAGCGATAATGTGATAATCGTAGCTTTGCGCAGGGTCAAACTTTCGGTCGATATAAAGTGGCGCTATTGTCTCCCAAGTGTCCAGCCTGCCGCTTCGGACCTCTTTGCGCGTGAGGGTGTATTTTACTGCGCCGGGGTAACCTTGCCACATCAGGATAGTCTGCGAACCAGCCCGCTGCGGAGTCCCTTGCTGCCAGTTGACGACTCCTATTGAGAGGCTTTCCCCTGCGCAAAAAAATGCCAGGGCCAAGCAAAGGTAAAGTTTAAAACGCAAAGTATCCATCACCAGTTATGCGCGCCTCTTGATAGTTTTTTATGACAATCAATGCACATAAGGCCATCTTCAAGGTCTCCGGGGCCGCCAGTGTTTTCATACCAAGAGAGTATCCGCCCATCCAATACTCCAGAGACATCCTCCGCCGTAGTTATGTGATGTGAATTTTCCGGATAGTTGTCCTCGTCGGGCCTGTGGCAGACGTTGCAAATGTGTGTTTCGGCTCCCTCACCGGAAACACTTCTAATGCACATCTTCCCTACCCTGCCATTGTGTGTTCTATGACAAGTGTTGCACGTAAGTTCGCCATTGCCTCCCAAAGGCCAGTCTCCCGGGATCTCAATCACAAGGTCACGCTTTGGCTCATTGGAGGTATCATATGGCATTGCCGATTCGCTAAAAGTGGGGTGAAAGTATGGCGTGCCCCCCGGGTTTTCAGGGGCACCGTCATCTCCGTGGCAACCTATGCACAAAGTAGTGTAGCCAGTGTTGATCTCGTGCATCGGCATGGTGAGGAGGTTTTCTCTTACAGAATGGGCGCTATGACAAGTTGAACAGCTGACTCTGCCAACGGGCTCATCACCACCCGGGCTGTCAAGGTGACCTCCTGTACTCCAATGTACTATGGGACTTCTCAAAGACTGTTGGCTTTCGGCCGGCACTCGCAGTTCAGGAGCTACGGTGCCAAAGCTCATCTCCCTAACTTCCTTCTCCGGGTACCTACGCTCGCTGGCTGACCAGTTTACTTCCATGCCAATCGGGTGGGCCTGGTTTTCTAAACCTGTATCGCTGATTAGTGTGTACCTGCCCGTTCCATTGTAATCGGCGCCGGAATGACATCGCTGACAGATATCACCCAAAGGAGCCCGGAGAAATGGCGGGAATTGATTTGAATGGGGGTCATGACAATCGACGCACTCTATAAACGGCTCAATCTCATCGGTAAGCGGGTCTTTCTCAAGTAGGCCGGAGATGGCTACGTTCTCTTTACCCTCCAAACCATCTGTAACGTCGCGCAGCATTGCTACGTTTTTACCATGGGAGTTTTCCAGCACCGTGAGGCCCAGTTCACCTGTCGGGCTTTCTACTAGAGCCGTCGGCACTACTGTGCCATCGTGACAGGCGTAGCAAAATGCGCCAATGTCGCCAATATAGGTTTCCTCTACGACACCCCCTGAAAAACCATCGTCCTTTCGAATCTTGTGCCCGGCAAAATGGCAGTATGAGCAGACGTCGACCTCTTCGGCAGGTATCATATTGAAGAGACCCATATCGTGGTGAGTGCCTTCAACTCCGGCAAATGAGAGTTGCGCAGCGGACAAGATTATCAGGGCAGCCGGCAGAATATTTTTCATGATTTTCACCGGTGACATAAGCGGCAAAAATTTCTATCTTCGTAATTACCGTAGAGACGCCCGTCAGATATCCTGTCGATACCCCTCCCCGAGTCCATCCCTCCCAGATTTTCACCAATTAATATCCCCGCGCCAAGAGAGGGGTCGCCGGAGTGACCTGCGCTGTGGCAGGTGACGCAATGGAGGTTCAATGGGTTTTCCGGTAATACGATAGGAAGAGAGGCCACTGGATTTACCGGCATGGAGCCTTTTGGAGAATCGGTTCTAATGGGTTTACTAACCAGCTCGGGCGACATCGTATTGACATCACGCATCAAAAGGCCCGCCTCTGCAAGGGGCAAATCAATTGCGTCGCCGCTCATTACATGGTGGTTTCGCGGGAGCATAACTCCGGCAATATAGTGGCGGCCATTTCCTCCGCGACGAAGCCCGGTTATACGGGAGAAATTTCGCTGGTCCATCCAGTTCAAATTCAAATAATTTGAAACGCCGCCATCATCGTGGTAGAGAAATCCATGACAACCCACGCATAGGTCGGCTATTGAGCCGTTAATATTGTCTCCAATATATGGGCTGTTGGTTACATAAGCCAGAAGGTTATTCTCGCCCTCAACATTGGTTCGCAAATTATGGCAGGATTCGCAGATTATTTCCTTTTCACTGAAAATATCTGGAGAGGTGCTAATTATCGATGTGTCGTTTTGATAGTCAGTGACCTTTGTTTCAATGTATTTATACGACTCAAACGTTTT
>PKTU01000131.1 GCA_002869005.1 Deltaproteobacteria bacterium | reverse complement strand
GTCGGGCCCGGCCTTCACGAGGAGGGCTTTAAAGAGCTCTATCTGCTCTTTGAATATCTCTACATTGGGCAGGTTTACAGAGCCGTAGGCTACCCGGTAGTCGTGGAAGCGCACTTTGCCGAGCCCCTTTGTCGGCCCCTGATTCATGAGGAAGGCGTCGTCCGCGAGGTCGTTTCTCTTTGGCACCTCCTGAAACTCCCCGGGGTTAAAGAGGAAGTTCTTCATGAACTTGACCACGAGCGCCATGTTTACGTGAGCCGTCCCCTCCAGCTTGGGAAGCATGCCTATGGCGTGGCCCGCGATCTCGAAGAAGGTGTCTTTCTCGAAGCCCTTGGCGGCTATTACCTCCCAGAGGAGCCTTATGACCTCCTCTCCCTGAGTCGTCACTTTCATCTTCACCATTGGGTCATAAAGGAGATAGCGTCTATCCTCCGGGCTCGCAGAGCGCATGTAATCTACCGCTCGATCGGCGAAGACGCGCATCGCCACCAGTCGGCAGTAGGCGTCCGTGAAGAAGCTCTTTACATGTGGGAAATCGGTGACGTGCATGCCGTAGAGCTTCCTGCCCGCCGCGTGATTTAGCGCTTCATAGAAAGCGTGCGTCGACAAGCCTATGGAGCCCCAGCCAAGGTTGAACTTGCAGACGTTGACGGTGTTTAGCATGTTGTCCCAAGCTTTGGGGCCGCTCTGCATTATCTCGGCGTCGGTGACGGGGTAGTCGGTAAGGGCTATTTCCGCCACGTAATTGGCTTCAGCCACGGTGTTCTTTACGCACTCGTAATTTTCATGTTTTGAGTCCGTAGCGAAGAAGACATACTCGCCGCTCTCTGCGTACTTGCCGAAGACAGAGGTTATAGCAGCTTCGTTTCCGTTGCCTATGTAGTATTTGCGGCCGTTGGCTAAGTAGCCGCCCTCCTCAGCGGGCGCAAGGGTGACTTCGGATGAGTAGATATCAGCGCCGTGCTCTTTTTCGGATAGGCCGAAGGCGAAGACCCCGCCACCTTCAAGGAGCTTCGCCGTTTTAGCCTTCAGCTCCTCATTTTCTCCCATCCAGATTGGGCAGAGGCCCAGCATCGTAACCTGGAAGGTGTACCAGTAAGTGAGGCCGTAAAAGCCTAGAATCTCGGAGAAAGCTGAGTTGCGCCAGGTATCCCAACGAGAGTCCTCCGCACCGTATCCCGATGGGGTCATCAATGTGGAGAAAACCTTATGCTCTTTGACGAACTCGACGAAGTCGTAATTCCACACCCGCTCATGGAAGTCCTCTTTAATGGACGGCAGGCCCTTTTTCTCGAACCATGCTATAACTTCGTCCATAAGCTCCCGCGTCTTGGCGTCGGCGTAGGCGCGCTCATTGGTGTGTGGGTTGAAGAGCAGCATTTGGACCTCCTTTACCTTGTAAAGTTCGCATGCGAACTACTGTCTTAAAAATAAACTTCTCCCGAGGGTGAGGCTTTACCAGACAAGCTCCTTTAAAAGGCGCTTCAAGATAGAGCGCTCCTCAGGGGAGAGACCTTTGAGGAAGCTCTTGTCAAAAGACTTCCGCGATTTTGCCATCTCCTCGGCAATTTCATGGGATTTTCCAAGCGGGTAAAGCCTTTGAACCCGGCCGTCTCCGCCGTCGGTCCTCTTTTCAAGCCACCCGGACTCTTCGAGGCGCTGAATCACGCCGGAGAGGGTCGCTTTGTCAAGTATGAGGACGCGGCCAAGTTCTCCCGCTGTAAGGCCCGGCTCATGTAATATCGCCTCGACAACGAGGTGCTGTAGGTTGGTAAGCCCGAAGGGCTCAAGGAGCTTCTTGAACTCACCGTGGGCGCGCTGGTACGCCTTACCCAGCAGGAACACTGAGCAGTCGCGCAATTCATCCTTCAATTTCTTTGCGTCATTTTCCATGAAGTTAGTATACGAACTTTATCGGCGAAGACAACTGTCAAAAGTTTAATAGCTATAGAAATAGGGCTAAAGTCCCAGGAAGCGGCTGGCGTTACCCCAAAGTAGGGCCGCCTCCACATCTTCGGGTAGGTTGAGATTTTTTACGATCTCCAGGTAGGCGGAAGCTTCGGCGAGGCTGGAAGAGGCGATTGTATCGCTGCCGAGCATAATGCGGTCGGGAAAGGCCATAATAAACTCCCGATACGCCTCAGGCGCTTTTTGAATGTAGGGGCCAAGGCTTGATATGTCGCTCATTACGTTGGCGTGCCGCTCAAGGATGCCGGCAAAATATTTACGGCTAAAGCCAAGATGGGGGAGGTTGATCTTTAAGTCGGTATAAGTAGAGAGCTGCTCCTCAATGAAATCCCCATGCCGCGTCACGTCGACATGGTATATGAGGGGAACGTCCTTTTCGCGGGTGAGTTTAAAGAGATTTTTCTGGGCATCGAAGTACGCTTCACGGCTTATGCCTGGAGCCTCCCTCATCGGAGGCATAGCCATCGTTTCAGTATCTTCCTCCGCAACCAGTATGCCCTTTATTCCGTCATGCCCTTCACCCCACCAGTAGGAGAGCTCCTTAACTCCATCCCAAGCTCTTAGGTCGATAAAACTTTTCAGTTTGAGTTTATGGTGCTCTCCATCCCAAGCGGCTTTAAAGGGGCGCCAGCTTTCAAGGTCGTCATTGGCGGTAGCCTCAGCGGTCAGTTTGCAAAGCGAACGGTAAGCGCCCGGAACAAGGTTAAGCACCCGCTCCGGTGAAGCGCCCAGCCCAGGAAGCGGCAAGACCACTAAAGCCTCATAGCCAACGTTCTCAAGGTGCAACAGCTCATTTTTTACTTCGGCCTGGTTCCGCCCGAAGAGACACCAATGTAGATGAACATCTATGTAACCTGACAAGTTTAGACCTTCCAAGAGTTGAGTGGTTGCCGCCGGATTCTCTTACGGTCAAATATCCTAACAGAGACTTTCAGCCATATATATCTTTAGCGTCTTATTTAAGCAAAAAATGAGGTCTTATAATACACACTAAAGAAGTGTGGTAGATGGCTGCGTAATTGAGGGTGCAAAGTTGATAGTTTGAATCAAGAAATTTTGAAGGAAAAAAATTCTTGAAAGTCACCCTTTAAATGTGAAAACATTATTACGTAGGAATTTTACACGTTCTCGTATGCCGCAACATCGACCGGGTCAAGGTTCTATTTGAGATGACAAGAGCTATTAGAAAAGTTCGATATCTAGCAGCCTATATGGTCATATTTGCCGCATGGTTCGCGTCTTTCGAGGTTGCCCATCCGGTAGGGGACATGCTCCATTGTCACACTCACCACCACGATGCGGCTCGTATAGGCTCATTTAGCGGAACGTTAACAGCCTTGCTCTCATGCATCTTTGACGAACAAGAAGGGGACGGTTACCAACACGAGCACGGAGATATGGCCGGACACTACCATACCTCAGGCCGAGTCTTCCCGGCTGGTGACAGCCTTGCCGCAGGGCTCGACCACCACCACGATTTTGATGCAATTCCCCTGGATTCCGCACACTCCAACGACGACGGCACCTCCTCCCACGATGAGATAATTCTATATGAAACTGTCCAATTCAAACGCTTTCCCAATGCGTTGAATTGGACTTTTCCCCCCGGAAGCGCTTTCACTCAATTCTTCCCTGAGTGCTCCTCGCCGATTCCCATAGTCTAGTCTCCAACTTCATCTATGGGTGAGGAAAGAGCCAGGCACCTGTAGCTGGTTGCAAACCGGACCACCGCTCCTTGAGTTCGCCGGTGCCTCAAATTCTCCTCGCCGCATTGGTCAACACAGAATTAATTGGAGAATTGTATTATGGAAGCAATAGCGTTTGAGATGCATGATGAGTTGGTGAAGAAGATGGTAAGGCATTTGAAGCAGCGCTTTTACCAGCACATAAGGGCAAATATTCCAGGGTATCCTCAGCCTCCGCTGATAATCTCAGATCAAGATGAGTATGTTGCGGATGTTACGGCCGGGAGCCCGACACACCCCAAGCATATATTTGATATAGAGCTGCCACGGTCATTCGACGATCCGCAGGCCCACAAAAGATGGAGCGTTCTCTCGGAGCTTGCCGAGGAGCGTGGCGGCTCATTCCGGGTGATCGTTCCAAAGGGGCTCGGCAAAGATGTAAAGGCCAGCCTTGAAAAGAAGAACCTTAATATAACGGTCTCGGAATTATAAAGCTTCAGGCACTGTAACTCTAAGGGCCCCGGCAGGCAGCCGGGGCCTATTTTCTACTTTATATTTCCCTCAAGGGTTCGTTTGAGTTCGAGCGCGCCCATGTGCTCCGGGTCCTCTATAAGCGCCTTATCAAGGGTTTCCAGCGCTCTGGCGGTCATTCCCTTTTTGGAAAATAAAAGCGCCATCCTGTAGTAGCGCTCGGATTTGCCTTTATATACGGCAGCTTTCGGCGTGGGCTTCTTCTCGGCTTGAAGTATGCCGATGAGGTCCATTACCTCCTCTTTTAGTTCGTCCCGCAAAAAACCGGGATAACCGGGGAGAATGTAAGTGACCTTGCCCCTGGGGTCCAGCAGCGCCGTGGATGGTACGGCGCTAACCCCGTAGCGGTTATAAAGCTTCAACTCCTCGTCTACAGCGAGTACATACTTCACTTTGGCCTCTTGGGCCGCCTTAAGGACAAGCTCTCTGTCGACGTCAGTAATTGTGTCGTGCTCTACATTGATTGCGATTACGTTAAGCCCATTATCCGACCAATCTTCAAAGTATCGCTCGAAATCCGCCAGCGCCTCAGCGCTTCTGGGGCTCCAGGTCGCGAAAAAGAGGAGCAACGTAGCCTTCTCGCCAAGATAGTCTGCGATTGGCATAGCCGTTTTGTCCATACTGTTAACGACAACGGCAGAGAGATCGTCGCCGACAGAGAGCCTCCTGAATGCTATCGATTCAGATGGTCTGATTATGAGCAGAGACAATAATATCAGGAGGGATAGGGATACTTTTTTAAAGTTCAACGGCTCTTTGCTCCGAGAGTGGAATTTGAGTAAAACAATTGAAGTATACCAGCTGCCGCGTGTTTGTAATATTGGCTGTTACCAATGTATGTCTGTGACGCTCTTGATAATGAGATAGTTTAGGCGCATTCTGTTCGCTCGACAAATTTCAGGACCTATTCGGGCGGGTCCACGGAGCAGGCGATTACCCGATGAATAGCAAACTCACAACACTGGCCGATGCTGCGCGGCTCATCCCCTCAGGATCCTCCCTCTCAATAGGCGGCTTTACGAGCCAGCGCCACCCCACAGCGCTTCTTAGGAGGTTGGTCAAGGATGGCATAAGAGATCTTGTCATCTACTGCCACTCTGCCGGCAGCGACGTTGACTTGTTGATTGGCGCGGGTTGCGTCAAGCGTGTCGAAGGGGCTTACCACGCCGATGGCGTATTCTCGCCAATCTCTCCCAACTGGAGGCGCTTTATCGAGGCTGGACGCCTCTGCTTCGAGGACTACTCCAACGCGTCCATGATGGCGCGCTTCGCAGCTGGAGCCATGGGCCTGCCTTTCATGGCTGTAAAATCCATACTCGGGAGTGACCTCATTGAAAAATGGGGGTACAGCAGGGAGGAGCGCCTTGCCGACCGGGAGGCCGCGCCTTTAAAAGCCTATGCGATGGAGTGCCCTTTCACGGGGGAGAGGGTGGCGGTGGTGCCTGCGGTAAAGACCGATTTTTGCCTGCTCCATGTGCAGAAGGCGAGCCCGCAGGGGCTCCTTCGCATTGAGGGGCAGGAGTTTTTGGACGTGCAGCAGGCGATGGCGTCAAAGTGCGTAATCGCCACCTGCGAGGAGCTGGTGGAAGATGAGGAGCTGAGAAGAGCCCCTGAGCTCAACCGCATACCCCACTTCGCGGTTGATGCGGTGGTCCACGTGCCTTTTGGCGCTCATCCCCACTCGGTGCATAATGCCTATGATTATGATCCTGAACATCTCATGGAGTATTCACGCGCCGCGGCTGATGACGATTCCTTTAAGGCTTACCTCGATAAGTACGTCTTCTCCCCCGAGAGCCATGAGGAGTATCTTGAGCTCATAGGCGGGGAGGCGCGGATGGAGGGTCTACGGGCACGCTCCGGGCTTGGGTACAACCCGGAGCTCTCCGGGCGGGGAGGCAGGGGATGAGGGGCGCAACGACCACCGAGCTGATGGCGGTAGCGGCCGCCCGTGAAATAGCTGACGGCGAGGTGGTATTCGCCGGCACCGGCCTACCCATGCTTGGAGCGATGCTGGCCCAGCGCACCCATGCTCCCAACATGACCCTGCTCTTTGAGGCTGGGGCCATAGACCCCCGTATGCTTCACCTCCCAATGAGCGTCGGCGATTCACGCACGCTGGTCGGTGCTGCTCAGGCGGCGGGGCTCTTTGAGGTCTTTACCTACATATTGCAGGGCGGACGCGTC
>PKTU01000008.1 GCA_002869005.1 Deltaproteobacteria bacterium | reverse complement strand
GGCGGCGCGCAAGGTCTCCGGCCCCACCAAAAAGAGCTCCTCAACCCCAAGCTGAACGGCTAAGGCTCCAATCTTCCTGTGCTCGTCTCCACTTAGGCTGCCGAGCTCCTTCATCTCGCCAAGCAACAAGAGCTTTCTATGATTCCCGGCTAGTTCCGCGAGATTCTCCAGCGCCGCCTCTACCGCTCGCGGGTTGGCGTTGTAGCAGTCAACGAGGAGGGTGGAGCCGTTGGGGCCGGGAACCACCGTTCCCCTTAGTCCGGTGTCAATTTCCTCGCCGAAGGGAGCCGGGCCCTCCTTAGGAGTGACCCCCATCTCGTTAACTAAGGCCCATGCCGCTAATGCGTTTAGGGCGTTGTGACGGCCCGGGAGTGGGAGGGTTATCTCCCTCTTTGCGATAGCCCAGGTTGAGCCTTTAACGCCACGCGGGGTATAGGCTTCTCCTCGGTAATCGGCTTCGCTATCCCAGCCGAAGGTTACAACTTTCAAATCATCTCTAAGCGCATGGACACGCCTTATTAGCTCTTTATCTTTAACGGGAAGCACTGCCGTGCCGCCGTGTGTCACGCCCCTGACGATCTGCGCCTTCTCGGCGGCTACCCCCGCTATGGAGCCGAGCCCCTCGGTGTGGGCTGCTGAAACCCCTGTTATGAGGGCCACGTCGGGCTCGATAATCGAGGTCAGCCGCGACATTTCGCCGGGCAATGATATTCCCGCTTCAACAACCGCATACTCCTCAGCCCCCGTAGCCGCCAGAAGTGTCTGAGGCACCCCGATGAGGTTGTTTAAATTGCCTTTGGTGCCGAGGACACGCTCTCCAGCGTTTTCAAGTAGCGCCACCGCAAGGTTCTTGGTAGAGGTCTTGCCGAAGCTGCCCGTTACCGCGCCCACCTTGAACCCTGCTTTGTGCCTTGACATATTGCCTAAAGCACCCAATGCACGAAGGGTGTCCTCAACAACTATCTCCGGGATGACCGGATCTTCGGCGCGCTTCTCAACTACTGCCGCCAGCGCTCCGCGCTCAGCCGCCGCTCCAATGTAGTCGTGTCCGTCAAAGCGCTCCCCTAAAAGCGCGAGAAAGAGCATACCCGTGAGCTCTCCCCTGCTGTCGGTGGAGAGCNCACATCCCCCCCGCCGTATACGCGCCCACCTGTTGCGCGTAGAGCTTCGGCGAGGTTGAACCTCATCCCGATCCCCTCCCGGCGAGCGCGTTTCTCGCTTCTTCCCGGTCGTCAAAATGCTCCTTATTGCTGCCGAGAATCTGGTAATTTTCGTGGCCTTTACCTGCAATAAGGACGATGTCGCCGGGCTGCGCTTCTTTAATTGCCCAATAGATCGCTTCCTTTCTGTCCGGCAACCTAACAAGGGCTGAGGAGGTAGAGCCCAGCGGTCCGGGCCACCCTTCCGGTATGCCCTTTTCAATCTCGTCAATAATTGCCCCAGTATCCTCCGAGCGTGAGTTGTCGGCGGTTAGGACGATTATGTCCGCCCACCTGGTTGCGGCATCTCCCATGAGCGGACGTTTGGTCCTGTCACGGTCGCCGCCGCAGCCGAAGACACAGATGAGACGCTTCTCACAGAGGGGTCTTAACGCCTCTAGAACACGGCTCAGGGCGTCGGGGGTATGGGCGTAATCGACATAGAGACCGAAGCCCTCGCTGTTTTTAATCTGCTCCAGCCTTCCTGGTGTCTGGGGGGCTCTGGAGAGAGATGCGGTGGCTCTTTCGAAGTCAAGACCAAGCGCCCACGCAACTCCTAGGGCGGCTGCGGCGTTCTGGGCGTTAAAGTCTCCGGGCAATGGAAGCGTGAAGGGGGTCTCGCCGCCGGGGTGGTGGATTATGCCTTTCGTCCCCGTAGCCGAGTAATTTTCGACTTCAAGCCTGATGTCGCCCTCATCTCCCAGACCGAAAGTTACTACGTGACCGCCAAGCTCTGGGGCAAGGGCGCGGCACCAGGGGTCGTCAACATTTATGACCGCCTCAACCAGCCTCGGATAATCGGTGAAGAGGAGTTTTTTCGCCTCGAAATAAGCCTCCATCGAGCCATGAAAATCCAGATGGTCCTGAGAGAGGTTCGTGAAGACGGTGCATGCGAAAGCGCACCCAGCTGTACGCTTTCGCATCAGCGCATGGGAGCTTATCTCCGCGACCACAGCCTGCGCCCCCTGCTCCACCATTTTGGCGAGTACGGCCTGAAGAGTCGGGGCATCGGGAGTTGTGAGTGGAGAGTCCTCATCTTCGCCCGATGGGTATGAGTAGCCGACGGTGCCTATTCTCCCCGCTGATATGCCTGCATCGCTGAGGATCTGCTGTATGAGGTGCGCGGTGGTCGTCTTGCCGTTGGTTCCCGTGATGCCGACAAGCGTAAGTTGCCTCGATGGGTGGCCCCAGAAAGCGCAAGAGGCCCATCCGAGCGCCTCCTCCGAATTTTCCGCGACGATTCTTACCATCGAATAGGTTTCGACTTTTTCGTCCTGAACAATGCAGGCGACAGCGCCTGCATCAGCCGCGGCTTTAAGATAGTCATGGCCGTCAGAGGTTTCCCCCTTTACGGCGACGAAGAGAGTGCCCGCGCCAACCCGGCGCGAATCGCATGCGACACCGCTTATGTCGGGGTCTTTTGCCGGTAGACCCTTTAGTGCGGGCATCTGTGAAAGAATTTCACTAAGCTTCACTCTCATCAACCTTGCCGGGTAAAACCGGCTTTAGCAGCCAATTATATGGCGTCGATGAACTCCAGCCTCACGATAGTCTCCTCCGTGAGGGATTGCCCCGCGCCGGGAGACTGTCTTATGAGGTAGCCGGAGCCGGTAATCTCCACCTCAACGGGAACCCCCGCCTTCTCGATTCTTCTGAGCGCCTCCCGCATGGGGAGTCCTTCAAGGTCCGGCATCTCGCCCGAGGCTATCAGACCCTTTGGGTAGAGGGCGGGGGCCTTTCTCGACTTAGACCGTGCCACCCGGGTGCTGTCCGCACTCTTTTTTAGCCTGTCCGGCTTTACTCCCTCTTCAGGGAGTACCTTCTTGAAAACTTCGCTAAATACGGGCCCGGCTATTGCGCCGCCGTACTCACCTATGGATATGTCAGGGCGCTCAACCGCAAAAAGAGCTACGTATTTAGGGTCTTTGGCCGGGGCCACGCCCATGAAGCTCGCAACTACATTTCGTTTGTCGTAAGTCCTGGTCTTTGGGTCCGGTTGCCAGGCGGTGCCCGTTTTGCCGGCAACCGTGTATCCGGGCACGGCAGCCTTGGAGGCTGTGCCGTCTTCCCCATACACAACCGCTTCCATCCACTTCAATATTGTCTTGGCTGTCTTTGGAGAGACTGCCTGGCCCAATACCTCCGGTTCGTTGCGCTTTAGCACCGCTCCATCGGAACCCAGCACCTCTTTTATTATGTGAGGCTTCATTCTCACGCCGCCGTTTGCCAGCGCTGCAAGGGCAGAGGTCAGCTGGAGCGGGGTTACCGATATCCCCTGTCCGTAAGCGACCGTCAGCGGCGTCATTAAATTCCAGTCTTTCGTTTCCAGCAGGATCCCCGGAGACTCGGCGGGCAGCTCAACCCCGGTCTTTTCACCAAAGCCGAATTTTCTAAGCCCGTCGTAGAACTCCTGCGGAGACAAACTCTGGGAGAGTTTGGCCACGCCTATATTGCTCGACACCTCAAGCACTTTTTCGATGGTAAGGGTGCCGTAGCCGTGATGGTCGTGTATCACATGACCGTGAACCGGCCAGTTCCCACGCTCGCAATAGACCGTATCGCCCGGCTTGGCGGCGCCATCCTCAAGGAGTATAGACAAGAGGATCGACTTCATCGTGGAGCCTGGCTCATAGACGTTGGAGACGGTCTTTATGCTCCGCTCCTCCATCTGGGCGGAGCTGTAGAGGTTCGAGTTGACCCTCGGTACATGCGCCAGGGCGAGTATCTCGCCTGTTGCCGGGTCCATTACCACCGCAGAGGCGCCCTCGGCCTTGTACTCGGTTACCGCGCGTTCAAGCTCCTCTTCGACTATGTGCTGAATGTTGACGTCAAGCGTAAGCACCAACGAAGAGCCTTTTGTCTCCTCGACCCGCGGCGCTTCGTCAAGCATCGAAACCCTGTCGCCGATACGTTTGGCCCGCACCGTCAAGGGGCGCCCCTTGAGAAGCGAATCAAATTTATTCTCAAGTCCGCCGAGCGGTTGCACGCCATCCCTTACCGACCCGATGACTTGTCCGGCAATGGCATTCTTCGGGTAATAGCGGGTTGGCTGCGCGTCTATCGTTATAAAGGGGGAATCCAGCTCCCTCAGCGCTGCAACCTCCGCTGGGGTCAGGCGCCTTTTGAGTTGTGTTGCGCCGCCGCCGCGCTTTGCCACCCTTTTTGCCACGTCATTTGCGTTTAGACCAAGGACCTCGCATATCTCGTTGAACTTAAGGCGATCTTGCAAAGCCTTGGACGAGGTGGTGCAAACCGTATAGCCTTGAACGGACTTTGCCAGCACCTGGTAATTGCGATCCAGTATCTCTCCGCGCTCCGGAGGTATCTTGACCGTGAGATTGTGTTGGCGCTCCGCAAGTTTCGAGAGGCTTTCGTCCGGGAAGAGTTGAAGCCGAACGGCGCACACCGACGCACTCCCGAATAAAGAGAGCAGGAGCAGGGCCAGGACCATGATCCTGGGCCTAAAGGTCGGAGTGGTGTTTCGCCGCTTATTCATCCAGAATGATGATCTCTTCCGTTCTGGGTCGTACTAGCCCCAATAGTTTTGCGCTTTTTTCGAGTTGCCCGGGCCTTACCCGAAAGCCCTGCTCCGTTTTTAGCTTGTCCACCTCTAAAGAGAGGGCGTTCCTGGTCTTGTGCAGGTCGGTGAGCTGCGTCGAGAGCCTCGTGGTCTCCATTCTCAGGCCGACAAGGCAAAGCAATGACATGATGAGCACGAAGGAGGACGCCACCACGGGCAGAGAGCTCTTTACCGCGTCTAGTTGTGGGAGTGCGATCGTGGCCCGCGAGGCGGCTGCGCGCTCCCTAGTGCGTACGTTGCTCATTTGTACCCCCTGCTTCCTTCGCAAATATTTCCGCGATTCTCAATTTTGCGCTACGTGCCCTGGGGTTGGCTTCTATCTCCCGCCTTGCGGGCTTAACCGCTTTGCGAGTTAGTACGCGCATTACCCCTGGCTCGCCGCAGGTACAGACAGGAGCTGCCGGCGGGCAGATGCAGTGCGGCTCCATATCTCTCAGCGCACGCTTTACCATGCGGTCTTCAAGAGAGTGGTAGGTGATTATCGCCACTCTTCCACCCTCCTCAAGGATGTCAGTGAAAACTTCGAGGAATTTTTTCAAACCCTCAAGCTCCCTGTTTACGGCTATTCGAAGCGCCTGGAACACCTTGGTCGCGGGGTGCTTTCCGCCGCGTCTGCCCAACGCCTTTTCAATTGTAGCGGCGAGCTCCCCGGTTGTTTCGAAGGGCTTCTTCTCTCTTGCCGCCGCTATAGCCCGCGCGGCGCGCGGAGCCCTTGACTCCTCGCCGTATTCGTAAAAAAGTTTTTTTAATTCCATCTCCGGCAGGGTGTTTACCAACCGCGCAGCCGTCACCCCCTCATCCCCCATCCTCATATCAAGGGGTCCGGAGCGCATGAAACTGAAGCCTCTTTCGCCCTCGTCGAGCTGCCGGGAGGAGACCCCGAGGTCCAGCAGAACTCCCGTAACCTCTTTTATTCCCAGACCTTTTAGGAGGCTATCAACCTCGCTGTAATTGCCCTTGATAAGGGTTAGCCTTCCTTCATGTCCATCGAAACGCTCCCGGCAACGCTCCAGCGCTTCGGGGTCCCTGTCGATCCCGATTACTCTCCCCGCCGGTGAGAGACGCTCCAAAATTGCCTCGGTGTGCCCGCCGCCGCCCAACGTGCCATCTACATATATCCCCCCGGTGTCGGTGACCAGCTCTTCAACAACTTCCTCTTTGAGCACCGGTATGTGGTAAGGCTCGGCTGTTTCTGACGCCGCCGGCCCTCCCTCGCGTTCCGGCTCATATTCCATATTCTCGCGCCGCCGCGAAGGCTTCCCCCGAATTCTTTACGAAGGATTCGTAGGATTTTTCATATCTCTCCGGATCCCAAATCTCAAAGGTGTTCACCATCCCGCATATGAGTACGTTTTTGTCGAGTCCGCTCTGTTCCCGCAGGGTTTGGGGGAGCAATATCCTCCCGGCTTTATCAACGGTTACGTCATGCGCCATTGAATAAAAATGACGCTGAAGCATCCTCAGCTTATTATCGAAGACGGAGACCTCGTTGAACTTGGCTTCAAACACACGCCACTCGTCGGCTGGGAAGACGATTAAATGGTCCTCCTGCAAGGTGACGTAGAGGGGCAGCTCATACCTTGTCTCCAATAGTTCACGGTACTTGGAGGGTATTGATATGCGGCCCTTCCCGTCGACAGTGTGTTTGAACGTACCTCTGAACATTTTTCAGCCTTGGGCACTCACCCACAGTATCCCACTATATGACACATTATCCCACATTTGCGCATACTACAGCCGCCGCTTGCGGGTGTCAAGGCGCAATGCTCCAAAAGCGGGCGTATTTTAAGGAGATATTTCAAAGTGTGGTTGCTGGGAAGTTGCCTTGTTTGCTGCTGTTTTTTACTTTAGTGTTTTTATATTTCCTCGGAAGGGGGAGAAAGTGGGATCGGTGTAACGCGGATTAGCAATACCCGGTGCCCGCTGGTCCGCTCGACTGTGAAGCGGGAATTCTCATAGATGAAGGATTCGCCGGATTTTGGAATATGCCCCAAAGTCGTCATGACGAAGCCGCCGAGAGTTACATCAACGTCGGTAGGGATGGAGAGGCCAAGAGAGTTGTTGACTTCGCGCAGGGAGGCTATGCCGCGCACCATGGCCTCTCCTCCGGGTAGAAATCTTATTGTATCTCCCTCAAGGTCGTGTTCATCCTGAATCTCGCCCACGATCTCTTCGAGAACGTCCTCAAGGGTGGCGATTCCCTCTACGCCGCTGAACTCATCGATGACCACCGCCATATGAGTCCGTTTCTTCTGAAATTCAAAGAGCAGGTCTTCAAGAGTCATCTTCTCCGGGACGTAGAGAATCTCACGTATGACGGTTCCAAGCTCGGCTTTGGAGCCGGAAGCCACCAGCTCAAGTACGTCACGGGCGTGGCAGACGCCGATGATAGTGTCAAGATTCTCCCGGTATACAGGCAGACGGGTATAGCCGGTTTTCACGAAACGGTTTGCGGCCTCAGCGATTGGGGTAGATATCTCAAGCGTCTTCACCCTTGTTCGCGGAACCATTATCTCGCGCACGGTGTGGCGGCTCATCTCAAAGATGCCGTGAAGCATCTTTCGCTTGTTCTAGGCAAGAGATGCAGAGTCGGTGCTGTCGGTGATTATTGAGCTAATCTCCTCCTCGGAGAGCAGCTTTGGTTTTTTTGCAAGCGCACCAGCCCCTAGTACGCGTAGCAATGCGTTGGACAAGGTCGTTATTCCGACGACCAGCGGGTAGAAGAGTTTGCTAAGAAGCGAGAACGTATGTGCTACAGCGAGGCCGACCTTTT
>PKTU01000153.1:4712-11169 GCA_002869005.1 Deltaproteobacteria bacterium | reverse complement strand
GCCGGGTAGTCCGTGGGAGAATGGCTATTGCGAATCGTTTAATGGTCGGCTAAGAGATGAACTGCTGGCCAGGGAGGTCTTCTACACGCTAAAGGAGGCGGAAATCCTTATAGAGAACTGGCGGCGCGAATACAACACGATCCGGCCACATTCAAGCCTTGGCTACAGGCCACCGGCTCCGGAAACCTGGATCAAGCTGCCACCCGAAGCTATATCACCACGTGCCGCAGAGGCACTTTTACACTAACATTGAAGGTGGACCTAACGAAGGGGGCAGCTCACAAATATGTTTTCTTTCTGGCAGGGACGGAAAATGTGCAGCGCCCCCCCCTTATATATGACGAAAGACTTAATGGGCAATTGGAAGATAGTCAGCTTTTAGCGGCGAGGAATGACGTGAAAAACAAATCACCAAATAAGCGCGGCAGAAAACTAAAAATATTCTTGGTGACACTGCTTTTACTCCTCTTGTTCCTCCTTTGGTTTGCCTTGCCCTCATTGTTTGCCTATTACCCCGCTTATGGCGGCAGAGTAATGGACGCTGAGACTCGTGAACCCTTAGCAGGTGCGCATGTAGCCATCGTTTACCAAATTAAATCTGGAATAATAGATGCTCTCTCCTACCCCTATGACGGACAGGAGACCATTACCGACCAGGAAGGCTACTTCAATTTTGAAAAAAGATATTTATTCAAAAAGTTTTCACTGTTCTCCTATTTTTATAAGTCAGTTGTAATCTGCGTCCTCTCCGAAGAGTACAAGGCAAGGGTAGAGAATAAATGGATGGGTTCCAGCGTTAAATCATATTCGAAACATGCCAGTGTAACCCTCAAACACCCCGTAAAGGGTGATGACCCGAGCACCGAGATAGAAGAGTATTTTTTAGAAAAGAGGAAATGGACATTAGATGATATTTGCTGCTGGGACGATGCTCACGAAATTGCAAGACACACTGGACGTTTAGAAAATAAGACACCAATAATTTATAAAGCGGCAAGTAGAATAGAGAATAATCTTAACGAACAGTGCTGTATATTAAGTTCAGAGTTAAGAAAAGCTAGGAGAGAGAAAAAGAAACTGGAGGGGGAAAATGAATAAGATGACTATTGTGGCAAGTGTTTTAGGTCTACTACTTCCATCCGTTGCATTTTCATACGGGGTGACCTGCCCCCTCGTTCTCACCTAAGGCGGCATCGGAGACATCTATTGTGAGCCCCTTATTCCCATGCAGTTTTATATCCGCTATGCAAATGCTCAAAACTTCTTCACGCATAGCCATACTAATTCTTCCTTCTATTTTTATAAGTAGATATTCAGCTTGGGAGGTAAGGATTACCCGATATTCAATGGTCCCCGCTTTTCCAAAGGTTAGATGCAAATCAAAAGCAGCATAATATGGCGTTATTAGCCATATTAAATTTGATTTGCCTTATCGGGTATTAAGATCTACCCCTAAACTATCCTGTCGCTAAAATTCAGCCTTTATTTTCGGAACCTATAGATGACGAAGCGCGTAAGCGTCATGGTAATTGGTATAAAAAATAAAAGCTCCATGGTGAAATTAATCAAAAATAGCAGAGGAGATCCGTATCCGTCAGCTCTCTCAAAGCCACCATTTTGATAGATAAACGAGACCCGCCTGATGGTTTGTATAAATACAGGGAGCCAGAAAATGAAAAGCAAAATAAGCGATATGGGAATGGATAACTTTCTATCGGTGTAAAGCAGGTAGTAAACTCCCCACCAAAGCAATAGAAGTGCGGCACCGAACAAGAGCATAACGACATTGGCAAATAGAATGCCTGTGAAGGTCAATAAGACGGCAGGAATTGAGATAACAGCCGTGCAAATCATATAGTCATTTTTATATTTATTTATATCCATCACCACCCCCGAACATTATTTATGCCAATAGTTCTAGCACGAAATTCATCTATGCAAAAGGACCTATCTATTTAACTAAAAAAAGAGGTGGACATAAATCCACCTCTTAAAGTTCTTCCTTACGTTTATAAGAGAAAGTTTACAGGTCTGCTTTTACACTACCTCTGAGGGCAGTTCAACGGACACCGTCGTCCCCTCGCCTTCACGTGACTTTATGGAGAGCCTTCCATCCAGCACCGTTACAAGGTGGTTTACGATAGCCAGTCCAAGCCCGGTGCCCCCCTGCGCTCGCGAACGGCCGGGGTCGACGCGGTAAAAGCGCTCTGTAACGCGAGGCAACGCCCCCTCAGGAATGCCAATACCGGTATCGCTGACGGTGTATTTTACGCCTCCGGCGCCTTCTTCGACCGCCATCTTTACGCTGCCGCCTTCGGGGGTATAGCGAAGCGCGTTCTGCACCAGATTTATTAGTATTGAATCAATTTTTTCCTCATCCGACACCAATGTCAGCGCTCTATCCGGCAAGTCTACCGTAAGGGCTATTCCCCTGTTTTGGGCATCTGCCCTAAAGAGCGCAGCCACCTCCTCTACAGGCGCACGGGCATCGAAGGAGATGACGCTGACCGGGGTTCCCCTGCCCTCGATGCGCGAGAGCTCGGAAATATCAGAAAGGATATTCTCCAGGCGGATAGTGTGTCTGCGTATGGTATCAAGAAAGCGTGGAGCCATTTTGGTATCGCTCATCGCATTATCCAAAAGTGTCTCGGCAGCGCCCCGAATGGCCGTAAGAGGAGTACGAACCTCATGGGCCATGTTTGAGATAAAGTCGGAACGCACACGTTCAAGGTGTGCCTCCTTGGTTATATCTCTAAGGACCACGAGGACTCCCCGCTTACCCTCCTCATCCGGCACCGGGCGAAAGTGCACCTCTATCTCGCGGGCGGGCTCGGGCCAATTAACGCGGAAGCTTTCATGGTCGTCATCGTTCTCGCCAAGCTGCTCCTCAACCCCTGCGGCTATCTCAGGGTTTCTAAATAGCTGCGGAGCGGTGAGGCCCTGCATCTCCTCAGGGGATAACCGTAAAAGCTCCACTGCATAGTTGTTGGATACCTTACAGCGGCCATCCGCATCGAAAACCAATACACCATCCGGGAGGCCGTCAACAAGCCAACGGAGCCTCCTGCTCTCTGCGTCAAGGGTCTCCATTTGCCCCTTGAGCTCGTCCCTCAGGGAGACGAGACCGCGCTCAAGGTCGGACATCTCATCTTTGCCGCGCGGCAGGAGCTCGGCGGAGTAATCCTTCGCGGAGAGGCGCAGTGTGAACTGGCGCATTGCATCAAAGCGGCGGGAGAGACTCCTGAAGATTGCGTAAGCCAGAGCAAGGGAGAGAAGCACCGCGGGGAGAGCGGCAAGGAAGATCCTCTTTCTAACCTGCCAAAGTGCATCCTTGACGTAGTCCAGGCCAACCGAGAGGCGAAGCATCGGGTCCGAGGGGATCGCTACGTAAAGCATCTCTTCGCCCAGGGTTGGTGATACCCGCTCGGAGTAGCCACCCTCCCCCTTTGCCGCTAAAATCAACTCGGGACGACCCGCGTGATTCTCCATCTTTTCCGCGTCATATTTGGAGTCGGCTATAACGGCGCCGTCTTTGGCTACTACGGTAACCCTTGCGCCGGCAGCATCCGCTAAACGTTTGACAAGACTCTGGGAGACCCCCTCCCTTTGAATGACTTCCTCTGCGATCTTCGCCTTAGACTCCAGCTCCTCAATCAGCTGTTCATAAGCCAGCTTCGAGAGGAAGCCGTCAAGCATGACCCCCGCACCGGTTGCAAAGATTAGTAAAACGGCAGTGGTTAGGAGCACGAGGCGGGTAAATAGCGACTGTATCACTTTTTAAATTCCTATCTCATGCTGAAGGTGACGGGTTGAAGCGGTATCCGCTACCCCGGACAGTCTCAATCCAGGAGGGGTAACCTTCGAGGCGGGTTCTCAGCCTCCGGATGTGAACATCCACCGTGCGTGGCTCTACGAAGGTGTTCTCCTCCCAAGCCTGATCTATCAACATCTGACGGGAGTAAACCCTGTTGGGGTGCGTCGCCAGAAAGGCGAGCAGCTTATACTCCTGCGGCGCAAGCACCACTTCATGGTTCTCCAGAAAGACCCTGTGGGCATCCAAGTCGATCTCAAGCGCCCCGTAGCGGATGTGGGGCCTCGCAGACTCCTTGCCGGCTACGCGCTTTATAACTGCTCGTATACGCGCGATGAGCTCTCTTGGGCTGAAGGGCTTTGAAACATAATCATCGGCGCCCATCTCAAAGCCAACGAGAACATCCGACTCTTCACCGCGGGCGGTGAGAAGAATCACCGGTATACCCCGCGTCTCCTCCCTCGATCGTAGAGTCCTTAAAACCTCGAAGCCGAGAAGGTCCGGCAGCATTACATCCAAAACAATCAGGTCCGGCGGATTCTCACCCGCCTTTACCAAAGCGGCCCTCCCGGTCAAAGCCTTTTCGACCTCGTAACCGGTAACCTCAAGGTTGTAGGAGAGCAGATCGAGCAGATCCTCCTCATCGTCCACTATCAGTATTCGCTCCATCTTAGTCACCAAGTCCTCTGTGCCGAACATCCTTGCCTTTGACGAGGAATATCACCATCTCGGAGATATTGGTGGCATGGTCGGCGATTCGCTCAAGATAGCGCGTTACCATGATAAGCCCAAGCCCCCTCGTTATAGTGCCTGGTTTTTCCATCATATAGGTAAGGAGCTCTCGAACTATCTGTGAATCAAGGCTATCGACCTCATCGTCGCGTTTGCAGACGGCGCGCGCGGCTTCGGCGTCGTTTTTGACGTAAGCGTCCAGCGCCTCACGAACCATCCCCATCGCGATATTTGCCATGTGCGGCAGATCAATCAGCGGCTTTAGGAGCGGCTCGCGGGAGAGCTCAATCACCCTCTCACAGAGGTTGACGACAAGGTCGCCCATCCGTTCAAGGTCCGTAGATATCTTAAGTCCGGTGATTATGAGCCTGAGATCACTGCCCGCCGGCTGCCTTAGGGCAAGAAGCTCCACGCAAAGCTCGTCTATTTCGAGCTCAAGGGTATTTATCAATTTATCCCTTGAGATCACCTTTCGGGCCTTATCCGCGTCCCTATCCCTAAGCGCCTCCATAGCCTGCGCGATAGCCTCTTCGACATAGCCGCCCATGAGCAGTATCTTGTCGCGCAGCTGGTCGAGCTCGGCTTCATAAGCGCTGTTAGTATGTTTTCTCAGCATTATTAATCTCCCCTAACCGAAGCGGCCGGTTATGTAGGCCTCGGTGCGCTCCTCGCCGGGATTCGTGAATATTGTGTTAGTTGTATCGAACTCTATGAGTTTTCCCATATAAAAGAAAGCGGTGAAATCCGATATACGAGCCGCCTGCTGCATGTTGTGCGTGACTATTATCACCGTATACCGTTTTTTGAGCTTTGTAATAAGCTCTTCCAGCTTGGCAGTTGATATTGGGTCCAGCGCGGAAGCCGGCTCGTCCATGAGCAGTATCTCGGGCTCGACGGCTAGTGCTCGGGCGATGCACAGGCGCTGCTGCTGACCCCCTGAGAGGGAGAAAGCGGAGTCTCTTAGCCTGTCCTTCACCTCATCCCACAAGGCGGCCTTCTTAAGGGCATCCTCAACAATCTCCGAAAGCCGCGCTTTGTCCTTCATCCCGTGTGTTCGCGGTCCAAAGGCCACGTTGTCGAAAATCGACTTTGGAAATGGGTTCCAGCGCTGAAAAACCATCCCTACCCTGCGCCTCAGCTCCACTACATCAGCCTTGGGGCTTAAGATATCCTCGCCCTCGAATAGGATGCTCCCCTCTGTACGTACACCTGCAATCTCGTCGTTCATACGGTTGATGCATCTTAAAAATGTCGACTTGCCGCAACCAGATGGCCCGATAAGGGCGGTAACGCGGTTTGGATGTATATTCATGGAAACATCGTCGAGGGCCTTGGAGTCCTCGTACCATAGGCTCAGGTTGTTGCATTCGATATTTGAGCTTACCATTATCTCGCGCTTTCAAGTTTGGCGCTCATCCTTGAGCGGATAACAAAGGCGCCAAGGTTCAAAACAAAGACCAGCCCCACGAGGACAAGCGCCGTCCCGTATGCAATCGGGCGAACCGCTTCTATAGAGTGGTGCTGGGTTGACATTATATAAAGGTGGTATGGCAACGCCATGAACTCGTCGCCCAAAGACTCCGGCACAAAGGGTATAAAGAAAGCGACGCCGGTGAAGAGTATGGGCGCCGTCTCCCCCGCCGCGCGGGAGAGGCCGAGGATAGCCCCGGTCAAAATACCTGGAACAGCCTGAGGCAAGACTACGGTGCGTATCGTGTGCCACTTTGTCGCGCCAAGTGCTAGCGCGCCGTCGCGGTGACCTCTGGGAACGGCCTTCAACGCCTCCTCGCTTGCGGTAATTATCCATGGCAATGTCAAGAGCCCGAGGGTAAGTCCTGAGGAGAGTATATTCGCCCCAAGCCCCGCGCCGTTTACGAAGATTGCGAGACCGAAGAGGCCATAGACTACGCTGGG
>PKTU01000153.1:0-4688 GCA_002869005.1 Deltaproteobacteria bacterium | reverse complement strand
GGGGACCCCCGAGAGATTCCTTATGGCAAGGCGGGTCCATCTGGTGACGACATTGTCGCTTGCGTACTCGACCAGATGTATCGCCGCGCCCACTCCAAGAGGCACCGAGAAGATTATGGTAATCAGGGAGACCAGCGTCGTTCCGGCGATAGCGGGGAAAATTCCACCCTCGGTCATTCCCTTCCTCGGCGGCTGGGTCAGAAAATCCCAGCTCATAATCTCAAACCCGTGGTAGGCGATAAAGGAGAGAATCCCTATCAGCGCGCAGAGGGCCAGTATTGTCGCGCCCCACATCCACCCCGCGCCAAAGGCGGCAAAGAGCCGCTTTTTAAATCTAAGTCCGGCGTTTTGATTCATTACGCCGCCTTTCTTCTGAGGAGCTTGTCGGCAAGCAGGTTGACAACGAAGGATATTACAAAGAGGGCAAGGCCGACTGCGAAGAGGCTGAAGAAGTGAGCCGTTCCCTGCGGTACTTCGCCAAGCTCGATTGCTATCGTAGCCGTTAGCGGCCTTACCGCCGCTAAAAAGGATTCCGGAAACGCCGGGGCGTTGCCGCAAGCCATGAGAACCGTCATCGTCTCCCCAATCGCGCGCCCCATCGCGAGCATCATAGCCGCCAAAATTCCGGGCATCGCTGCGGGCAGCGTCACACGAACCAAGGTCTCCCACTTACCCGCCCCCAGCGCCAGAGAAGCCAGCCGCCACTCCCTCGGCACCGACCTCAAGGCGTCTTCGGAGAGCGAGGCCGCCGTGGGCAATGCCATCACCGCCAACAATATCGAACCGTTTAGCGCGTTTAGGCCGTTGGGGAGACCGAAAAGTTTTGCTATTGCAGGTCCGGTGACCGTTATTCCTATAAAACCGACGACGACGCTTGGGATCGCCGCCAGCATCTCCACGGCTGGTTTCAGTATGGCTCGCACCCTTTTGGGCGCAAACTCCGATGTGTAGGAGGCCACCCCTATGCCAAGGGGCACTATGAGGAGCATCGACCCAAATGTTACGAAGAAGGTAGAGGCCACCATCGATAAAATACCGTAGCCCGGGTTCTCGTAGCTGGTGGGGTTCCAGCGCGTGGTTGTGAGGAACTGGACTATGCTGACCTCTTCAAAGGCCTTCAGCCCTTGATATACTAAGAGGAGACATATTCCGCCAAGAATGAGAATTGAAATGTTTCCGCTCAGCGCAAGGACAATCTCGATGAGCCGCTCTCCAACTCTTCTCACACTTTTTTTACCAGCTTTTCCGACCATCTCCACCCGTCCGGTGTGAACAACGTGTAACACACCCATAAAAATAGACCCCTTATTACTCAGGGCAAGAGGATAGTTACGGTATGTTACGGCTTTGTTACCGACGCGTTAATGGTGGGTGAAATAGCTTGCGCTGTAGCGCGGTTCACAAAAGAGTCACTTGGTCGTCATTATCCCGTAACAAAGAGCGGCTACCCTTTCGACAAGTCAAAAGGACAAACCGTAAAAGTGACGTAACCTTGTTAAAAGAGAGTTCCGCAAACAAAGAGAAAGGAACCAGACGATGAAAAAACTGCTTGTAGCGACCCTCGCTCTCGCATCCACCGTAGCGCTCGCCCTACCCACCGCCTCATTCGCTGCAAGGGAGATGGTACAGATTAAGGGCTCCGACACACTGATAAACCTCGTACAGTCCTGGTCAGAAGCGTACCTGGATAAGACCGGAAAGATGATCTCTGTAACCGGCGGCGGCTCCGGCACCGGCATCACCGCCCTCATCGACGGGCGCTGCTACATTGCCGACGCCTCCCGCGAGATGAAAGCCAAAGAGTACAAGATGGCTGAGGAGCGCGGCATCAAGGTGAGCGAGATCACCGTCGCCATAGACGGGCTTTCCGTCATAGTCAACTCCGAAAACCCCATCGAAGAGCTGAAGTTCGAGGAGATCGGCGAGCTGTTCAAGGGAACAATAAAGAACTGGAAGGGCGTCGGCGGCAATGATGGCGCGGTAACCCTTTACGGCCGCCAGTCAAACTCCGGCACTTTCGCCTTCTTCCAGGAGCTTCTCCTTGAGAAGAAGGACTATTCCGACAAGATGAACCGCATGAACGGCAACGCCCAAATAGTTGAGGCGGTCCGTAAAGACAAGAACGCCGTGGGCTACGTAGGCATCGGCTACATCCTTGATGAAAATGGTAATGTCGTGCCCGGCATCAAGCCAGTGAAGGTGCTAAAGGGGGGCAAGTCCGTAAGCCCCCTCAACGCCGCTGCGGTCAAGGGTGGCGATTACCCCCTCTCACGTGGACTCTACCAGTACATTGCCGGCACGCCCTCCAAACTTACCGCCGATTTCATCCGCTTCGAGCTCTCCGAGGAGGGTCAGAAGATGGCGGAGAAAATGGGCTTCTACCCCATCAGCGATGCGCTACAAAAGAAGAATATGGAAGCGCTGAAGTAATCTGCTAGAGCCTCCATTGTTTACGGCCCCGGCGGCAACCCGCCGGGGCTTTTTGCGCGTTGAGTTCCTGCAAAATTCATATATTTCTGCTATCTTTTGACTAACACGTTAATCAAATAGGAGCATCGATGCAGAAAATTGGCTTCATAGGGCTGGGAACGATGGGCACGCCGATGGCGTTGAACATTCTCCGGGGCGGCTTCGAGTTGGTCGTATATAACAGAAACGCCTTGAAATGCGCGCCGCTAGTTGATAAGGGCGCACTTTTAGCCGCATCTCCTATGGAGGTCGCCGAAAGGTGCGAGATTACCCTGGCGATAGTCTCCGACCCCGAGGCCGCACTTGAGGTCGCGTTAGGCCCGGCGGGGGCGCTGAAAGGGCTCTCTCCCGGCAAAGGCTACATAGACCTTTCCACCGTCGACGCCGTAACCTCCCGGAGGATTGAAGCGGCGGCGGCTGAAGCGGGGGCGCGTTTCCTTGAGGCTCCCGTCTCCGGCTCGAAGAAGCCTGCGGAGGAGGGTAACCTCATTATTCTCGCCGCGGGAGATAAGGGCCTTTATGATGAAGCTCTCCCCCTCTTCGGCATCTTGGGAAAATCCTCCCACTATTTGGGCGCAGTCGGTCAGGGAGCCATGATGAAACTCGCTGTAAATATGGTTATGGGCTCGATGACGGTAGCGCTTGCGGAGGGGTTGTCGTTGGCTAAAGGCGCCGGGCTTGACCCCTCGGCCCTCCTCGCCGTGCTGGATGAAGGGGTTGTCTCCAATCCGCTATTTCGCCTCAAGGGACCGGCGATGCTCAGGGGCGAGTTCCCTACGGCGTTTCCGTTAAAGCACATGCAAAAAGATATGCGCCTCGCGCTGGAAGCCGGCGATGCAGCGGGTAGCGCGCTCACTGTAGCGACGGCGGCAAACGAAAAATTTCTAGAAGCGCTATCCGATGGGAATGGCGAAGAGGATATGTCAGCCGTCTATAAGGTATTTAAATGATGCACTTCATATTTTTATCCCCTGCCGAAAAATTGGGGAAGTGGAGCAATTATGAGAACTTCCAAAATGTTGACCTTAACCACCCTCCTCTCAGCGGCACTTTTAATTAGCGGCATGGCTTTCGCGGAGATGAAAAAGGCCGTCCTGGCCGGTGGCTGCTTCTGGTGCATGGAGTCCGATTTCGAGAAGCTCAAGGGAGTCTCCGACGTTGTCTCAGGCTTTACCGGAGGGACTCTTAAGGACCCCACTTACAACGGCAACCACGAGGGCCACTATGAAGCGGTGGAGATAACCTATGACCCCGCACAGGTAAGCTACGAAGGTATCCTGGACCATTTCTGGCACAACATAGACCCCTTTGACTCCGGCGGGCAGTTCTGCGACCGTGGGCACAGCTACCTCAGCGCAATCTTTGTAGCAAACGGGGAGGAACGGGCAATTGCCGAGAAATCAAAGGCAGCCGTAGCGGCAAAATTTCCCGACAAAGAGGTCTTTACCCCCATCCTTGACGCCTCCACCTTCTACCCCATAAAGGGTGAGGAGAGCTACCATCAGGATTATTACAAAAAATCCCCAATACGCTACAAACTTTACCGGTGGAACTGCGGACGCGACCAGCGGCTCGAAGAGATATGGGGGAAACCAGAAAAGTAAATTTTTTCTTCAAAATAAAAGAGAGGAGCCAAATGGCTCCTCTCTTTATTTAACTGACCTCCACCGCCTGCCAAGGTTCTCTTTTAGTTAAGCTCGATGGGGGTATCGTAGATGTAGTAGCTCTCGACCTTCTTATGGTCAAGGCGCCTGACATCTATGTTTGACCAGACGATATCCTGCACCAGCGGGGTCTTATAATTGTCAAGGTCTTCAATTAAAACCTCATCAAAATAATCAGATGCCGTTACGGCGGCGTGCGTCATGTCACCGGTGACTCCATAATATATCGCTATGTGATCGTATGAGTCATCAAGGTCATAGTCTAGGAATATAAGGTCGCCGCGCGTTAAGCCGCTGTAATTGCCACCTTGCACTTCAACAGGATCAGCAACTGCCGCTACGGTGTAATTGTCATAGAGGAAATCGGGGGTTGGAAAGGCGATGGGTATGTCGAAGCCGAGGTCCTCCAAGGTGAACGCCACTGTACCGAAGCCGTCAACTCCCGGGTTGGCGCCGCCTATGCCGGTGCCTCCGTAGGTGAAGTCGATTCCGAGCCAAAGTGAGCGGGAATGGCGGCCAAAGAGGTCGTAAAATTCGGCGTCGGTAAGGCCATCG
>PKTU01000108.1 GCA_002869005.1 Deltaproteobacteria bacterium | reverse complement strand
GGGCATCTTCATCTACCTCGCCGCCGCAACGCTCATGCTAAAATTCATCAAACACTAGGCGTCCATCATGCCCGGCGAGCTTGACCTGGCTTTCGTCCTCCGCTTGGTGCCCTACCGTGACGCCGACCTTGTAGTAACACTCCTTACCCAGCACCACGGCCTCATATCCCTTATGGCGCGGGGCGCGCGCAAAAGCCAAAAGCGATTTTCCGGGGCGCTTGACTATCTAACCCTTATCCGCGCCACATTTAAAAAGCCCCGTAGCGGCATGGGAACACTAACGGCGGCGGAATCGGCGAGAAGCTACGAAAAAATCCGTGGAGACCTAGCCTGCTACCACCTCGCCATGCACTTTTTCGAGGTGACGAGGCTGGCAACCCGCGAAGGCGATGACGCCAACGAGCCATTCCTCCTCCTGGGGCACCTGCTCACCCTCCTTGAGCGCGGCGGCGACCGGACCACGGCGCTGCGGATATTCCATTTAAAGACAATCGCCCACCTTGGCTACGCCCCCTCCGAGCTCGCCTGCGCCAGCTGCGGCGTTGGCCTTCAGGAGTCAGGGGCGCATCTCCATGAGGGGGGCCTCCTCTGCCCACCTTGCGGCGCTGGAAACGGCGTCCCGTTATCTAAAAGCGCGGTCAATGCAATCGTCAAAACCGCCTCCCTGACATACGAGGAGTTCCGCTCATTCAAAATATCCCCGGCGGAGGAGCGTGAAATAGGCCCTGTTGTGGAGGCCGCCCTGGTCCGCGCCCTTGGCGCAGAGCCTCGCTCTCTTGAGCAACTTCACGAAATGCTGGGCACATAAAAAAAGGACGCCCGAGAGCGTCCTTTTTTAAGGCACATATTTATTTTACATCGCCAGTATCTTGTCCCGCTCGTCGATTACGGATAGCTCTCCGCTCATTACAACCTCGCAATCGAGCTCGGCAACGGGCACGTTATCGAGCACGTAGCGCTCGACAAGGACTTCGCGCTCGGGGTCCTTAAGAGCGTCGCGGAGCATCAGATAGCTTACGAAAACAACAGTCTCCGCCGCGCAGAGCCTACGGGTCATGAGATTCAGATATTCGTTGTCCTCACGCTCAAGGGCGGATTTAATGGCGCTGTTCAGCTTCTGGCGCGCGCCGTCAACTGAGTTCGCCAGCCTTCTGAGCTTGCCATGGTAGGGCAACTGGCTCAGCTCCTCCATCAAAGGCTCAAGGACGCGCTGGGTGACACCGCCGATGGCCGCTACGTGTTGAAGCTGTGTCGTCCCCTCGTAGATGTTGGTTATGCGCGCGTCGCGGCAGTAGCGCTCTATGTTGAAATCCTTCATATAGCCGGTACCGCCGTGGATCTGTAGGCTGTCGTAGGAGACCTTGTTTGCCATCTCCGTGGAGAGCGCCTTTGAGAGCGGGGTCAGGACGGCCGCTATTTTTGTGTAGAGTTTTGACTTGGCCTTGTCCTCTTTTGTCACCTCTTCCCCATCGCCATGCTCTACTAGGTGTTCATAGACATCGCGAAGGTCAACGTACTTCGTCGTCTCGTAAAGTAGGGTGCGGGCGGCGGAGATATTGACCTTCGAGTTAATCAACATCTCGTAGACCGCCGGGAAATTCTCGATGGTTGCCCCGAACTGCTCGCGCGCCGCCGCGTAGTCGCGTGCTGCGCGGTAAGCGGCCTCGGCGATGCCCACGGCCTGCGAGCTTATCGCTACTCGCGCGCCGTTCATTAGGCTCATTACATAGCGCGTCAGACCACGGCGGCGGCTGCCGACGAGCTCCGCCTCGACGTCGTTATACTGTAGCTCGCAGGTGGGAGAGCCGTGGATGCCCAACTTCTCCTCTATGCGGCGCACCTTGAGGTTGGGGCCGGATTCGCAGACGAACATCGAGAGCCCGCGTCCGTCCTTTGTCCCCTCTTCGGAGCGGGCGAGGACGAGGTGAACTTTCGCGCAGCCGTTTGTTATGAAGCGCTTCATGCCGTTTAGCTTCCACTTGCCCGTCTCCGGGTCCTGCGTCGCTTTAAGCTGCACCGACTGGAGGTCACTGCCGGCCTCAGGCTCGGTGAGAACCATCGCGCCATCTACCTCGCCGGTGGTGAAACGGGGCAGGTATTTTTCGCGCTGCTCGTCGTTGCCGAAGCGGTAAATTGTCTCTCCGATATCCTGAAGCCCGACGAGGTTCTGAAGGCTGGCGTCCGCGCGGGAGACCATCTCCATCATCATGGTGTAGAGAGTTGTCGGCATGTTGAGGCCGCCGTACTTTCTCGGCAGGGTCACGCCCAACAGCTCGGCTTTCGCTAGGATGTCGAGGTTCTCCTCGGTGCCCTTGGCATAGCAGACTACGCCGTCGGTGAGGGTAGCGCCCTCGGCGTCGACATCGCGGGAGCGTGGGTGGATGAACTCGGCGCAGATCCCGCCAAGCATCTTCATCACCTGCGCGTAGGAGTCCTTGGCGTCAGCGTAATCCTCCGGGGCCTCGGCGAAGTCGGCAACCTGTGAGTACCCCTCCTCACGGAGCCTCACGACGTCTTCAATGTCAACGTTGGTGAGGGTGAATTGGAGGTCTTTATTATCCAAAAAGAAGTTATCAGCCATCTTATATTCTCTTTCCCCTTCGGGTCCGTTTCAATAGTTTCGCGGGCCGCCTCAGGCGTGGGCCTTCAGCGCCTTCATCAGCATGGGGATCGCCTCTTTGAGATCTCCCACTATGCCGTAATGGGCTATGGAGAAGATAGGCGCATCGGGGTCTGTGTTTATAGCGATGATCTTGGCGCTGTCGCTCATCCCGGCCCTGTGCTGCACCGAGCCCGAGATGCCGCATGCTATGTAAAGCTTGGGGCGAACCGTTACGCCGGTCTGCCCAACCTGGTGCTCATGGTCTATCCACCCCGCGTCTACCGCTGCTCTGGAGGCGGCGACCTCTCCGCCGATTGCATCCGCGAACTTCTTGATGAGGTCGAAATCCTCTTTGGAGCCAACCCCGTAGCCACCGGCGACGATTATACGCGCTCCCTTGAGGTTTACGTCGCTCTCCGCCTTCACCCTCTCAATAACCTTGACTACGGTGTCCTCAGCCGAGAGGTTTACGGCAACCTTGGTCACCTCGCCGGTGCGGCCCTTTTGGGGTTCCGACAGGGGCATGACACCTTCACGGACGGTGACCATCTGCGGGTCCGCCCATGAATTGGCGATGGTGGCGATGATGTTGCCGCCAAATGCGGGGCGGATCTGCATCAGCCGGTTTTTCATGACGGTCTTGGAGGCTTTATCCTCGTAATCGTCGATCTCAAGCGCGGTGCAGTCCGCGGTGAGCCCCGCCGCCAACTGTGAAGCTACGCGCGGCGCAAGCGACCGTCCAACCTGCGTTGCTCCGAAGAGGATGATGTTGGGGCGGTGCGCCCCGACAAGATCCACAATCATCTTCGTGTAGGGCAAGGCGGAGAAGGGCTCCAGCCGGTCATCCTCGCCGATAAATACGTTGTCCGCGCCATACTCGTGGAGGATTGCCGCGAGCGCCCCAACCTTGGCGCCAAAGAGCACGGCCTCGGTTTTTACGCCAAGCTCCCCTGCCAGCTGACGGCCCTTTGATAGCAGCTCAAGGCTTACGTCGGCGATCTCACCGCCGTCCTGCTCTATGAATATCCAAACGTTGCCGATTTTTTCACTCATGACTTGGTTATCCCGTTGTCGAAGCGCGCCGGTCGGGCACGCGAAAACATTTCATGTTTGAGGTGTACGTCTAAACGAAGACGTTATCCTCTATGAGCTCTTTTGCCAGAGCGTCGATCCCCTCCTCGGTTAGGGGTATATCTTTGAACTGCCCCGCCGCGAGGACGACGTTCTCTATCTTCTTTACTTTGGTGGGAGAACCCGCGAAGCCGATCCGCTGAGGGTCCGCCCCTACGTCCGCCGCGCTCCATTCGTGAATCCAGAGGCCGCGCTCGCGGAGTTTCTCCTCCTCGACCGCAAGCTCATTGGAATCCTCATAGGTTTTACCGGCGTGTTTTGCGAGCAACTCGGTGCGCGTCATCGCCTTTTTGTAGCGCATAAGGCGGCGCGCTCCGGCGGGGCGTGGCTCATTGGCGGATGATACCGCAGTCAAAAGCGCGGGCAGCGGGGTCTTGACTATCTCGTGTCCGCCGTCGATCAGGTTACGCACCGTTGCAATGCCATCCTTTATCTCAATAACTTTTTCGGCGTAGGTGACCTGCGGGATCTCAAGCTTTTCAGCTACCTGGGGGCCCACCTGCGCGGTGTCGCCGTCGATCGCCTGGCGTCCGCAAAGTACGAGGTCGTAATCGCCTAGCTTCCTTGCGGCGCAGGAGAGGGCATAGCTCGTGGCTAGTGTGTCGGCCCCGGCGAAGCTCCTGTCGGTAAGGAGGATCGCTTCATCCGCCCCCATGTAGAGAGAGTGGCGCAAAACCGCCGCCGCCGCGGGGGGGCCCATCGTGCAGACGACCACCCGGCCACCGTAGCGTTCCCTCAAATCGAGCGCCAGCTCAAGGGCGTTTAGATCCTCAGGGTTGAAGATTGCTGCGAGGGCGCCCCTGTTCACCGTGCCGTCCGGACGCATCGCGTCGCCGGTGACGTTCTTGGTGTCGGGCACCTGTTTTACGAAGACCAGTGATGTAAGGCTCACTATTTTCCTCCGGTGTTTCGTTATGATTTCGCCCGCCGCGAAAAAAAATCGCGTAGGTATCTGCAAAAAGTCGGTGGAGCTATGGCAGGCGCGTGAATACCTATTTACCAACCTTGCAACCCCGCCTTAAAAGATAGCGGCGCACTCAGAAAGTAACAATTGTAATTGCCTATAAAATGTCTACAGGATTGAGAGAGGCTTATCAACCCCAAAAGGGCAAACAAGATAGTGAATTTTCTACCAAACCAAAGTCGCATAAAATTCTTTTTAACCTCTCGTCATGCGCCTTCACGGTTGACCCGGAGGGGCTGTTTTGCTAGTGTTTCCATTTTCGTTCCAAATAAGATACCACGAAGGAAATCACTCCGGCGTTATGCTGGAATTTTGACAAGGGCCGGTTATGACAACCGGCCTTAAAACACTAAAGATAAGGAGAGAGAATGACTCTGGAACCCATTGAAGGAAAGTGGTTTCTCGTCCTCGGCGCCTCAAGCGGTTTTGGCGCTGCGGCATGTCGCAAGATGGCGAAGAAAGGCATGAACATCTTCGGCGTTCACCTCGACCGCAAGTCCACCATGCCCATGGTGAACGAGTTGATTGACGAGTTGAAGGCCGAAGGTGTTCAGGTCCACTTCTTCAACATCAACATCGCCGACCCGGTAAAACGCGCAGACACCCTCGACGATATGAAGGAGATTTTGGGCGACAAGCCGGGCATCCGCGCCCTGCTACACTCCGTCGCCTTCGGCTCCCTAAAGCCCTACGTGCAGTCAGGCAACCAGGTAACGCAAGCGCAGCTCGATATGACCGCCGACGTCATGGCGCACAGCCTCGTCTACTGGACGCAGGATCTGATCGAGCGCGGGATGCTGGCCAACAATAGCCGCATCTTTGCGATGACGAGCTCCGGCTCGACCCGGGCCATGCCCTCCTACGGAGCGGTCTCCGCGGCGAAGGCGGCGCTTGAGGCGCACATACGCCAGCTTGCGATGGAGCTTGCGCCGATGGGCATAACAGCCAACGCAATACTAGCCGGCGTAACCGACACACCGGCATTGAGAAAAATCCCCGGCAACCTGGAGATGCTCGAGATGGCGGCGAAGAGGAACCCCTCCGGCCGCCTTACAACGCCGGAAGATGTGGCGGAGGCGATCGCGCTCTTCACCCAGCCCGGCGCTTACTGGATCACCGGCAATACCATCGGCGTTGACGGTGGCGAGAATGTAGTCTGTTGATAAACTTAAATTCCGAGGGAGCAAGATGACCTTTCAAGAGGTTGTTCTAAAACTACAAGAGTACTGGGCGGGTCATGGCTGCATCATAGTCCAGCCCACCGATACGGAGGTCGGCGCGGGCACGATGAACCCCCACACCTTCCTCCGCTGTCTCGGCCCTGAGCCGTGGAACGTCGCGTACGTGGAGCCAAGCCGCCGCCCCACCGACGGGCGCTACGGCGAAAACCCCAACCGGCTCCAGCATTACTACCAGTTTCAGGTCATCCTGAAGCCCTCCCCGCTGGAGATCCAAGAGCTCTACCTCGACTCGCTGCGCGCCCTCGGAATAGACCCGCTCGACCACGATATCCGCTTCGTGGAGGATGACTGGGAATCCCCAACACTCGGCGCCTGGGGGCTGGGCTGGGAGGTCTGGCTCGACGGGATGGAGATCACCCAGTTCACCTACTTCCAGCAGGCAGGCGGCCTCGACTGCCGCCCCGTCTCCGGCGAGATTACCTACGGCATTGAACGCATTGCCATGTACCTCCAGGGAATAGACAACGTCTACGACCTCGTATGGACCGATGGGGTCACCTACGGCGACGTACACCATCAGGGCGAAGTAGAGGGCTCCACATACAACTTCGAGGAGTCCAACGCCGAGATGCTGTTTACGATGATGGATATGTTCGAGGCGGAGGCGAAGAAGCTTACCGCCAAGGGCATGGTCCTCCCCGCCTACGAGTACACCCTCAAATGCTCCCACACCTTCAACCTCCTCGACGCAAGGGGCGCGATAAGCGTCACCGAGCGCACAAGGTTCATCGGGAGGGTGCGCGACCTTGCCCGCGAAGTCGCCCACGTCTATGCGGAGCAGCGCGAGAAGATGGGGTACCCCCTCATCAAGAAGGGTGGTGCGTAATGGCTATGAAAGAATTCATCTTCGAGATAGGCACTGAGGAGATACCGGCGGGCTTCATGCCTCCGGCCCTCGAATCCCTTAAAAGCATCGCAGCGGAAGCCCTTGGAGCGGCGCGTATAGAGCATGGAGAAATTGAGACCTACGGCACCCCAAGGCGTATGCTTCTCGTAATACGGCAGCTCTCCGAGAGCCAGCCCGATATCACCGAGGAGACGATGGGCCCCTCGGTGAACGTCGCCTTCGACGGCGACGGCAACCCGACCAAGGCGGGGATGGGCTTTGCCCGCTCCCGAGGCGTAGAGGTCGGTGACCTTTTACGCGTCGCCACCGACAAGGGTGAGTACGTAGCGGTCAAACAGACTATTGAGGGCCGCCCTACAAATGAGCTTCTGACAGAGGAGCTGCCAAAGTGGCTCGCGAAACTTCCCTTCAGGAAATCGATGCGCTGGGGTAGCGGCGAGGTCGCCTTCGTTCGCCCCATACACTGGCTCCTTGCCCTCTTTGGAGGAAAAGTCATCAATTTCGAATACGCGGGAGCCATCTCCGGCAACATTAGCCGAGGTCACCGCTTTCACTCCCCCGCTACATTCGCGGTGACGGGCGTGGAGGATTATTTCAAGAAGATAGAGGATGCCTCCGTAGTAATAGACCCCTCGGCCAGAAAAGAAATGATCCGCGAACAGGTCGCCGCCGAGGCGGCGAAGGTCGGCGGCAAAGTCCTTGAGGACGAAGAACTGTTAGACACTGTAAACTACCTTTTGGAGCTACCGACAGCGGTCTCCGTGACCTTCGAGGAACACTACCTTGAGCTGCCGCGCGAGCTCCTCATACTGACGATGAAAACCCACCAGAAATACTTCGCGGTGGTCGACGGCGCGGGCAACCTGATGAACCACTTCATCACGGTCTCAAACACCCGCGCCCGCGACATGTCGGTGGTGGCGAAGGGCAACGAGCGCGTGCTGCGCGCCCGCCTCTCCGACGCTTCCTTCTTCTTCATTGAGGATCAGAAAAAATCCCTGGAAGAGCACCTCGAAGGTCTTAAAAAGGTCGTATTCCAGTCCAAGCTGGGCACAAGCTATGAGAAGGTCGAGCGCTTTAGCGCCAACGCGGCCGCCCTGGCGGGTACGATTTGTCCGGGCAGCGAGGCGACGGTGGGGCGCATCGCCAAGCTCGCCAAGGCGGACCTTGAAACACTTATGGTCTACGAATTCCCGGAAATCCAGGGCGCGGTGGGGCGCGAGTACGCCAGACGCGCGGGAGAGCCGGAGGTAGTATACGAAGGCATCTTGCAGCATTACTACCCGGTGCAGGCGGGCGGCGAGCTACCCGGTACGCCGGAGGCTGATTGCGTCTCAATGGGTGATAAGATCGATACAATAGTCGGCTGCTTCGGAGTCGGCCTCATCCCCTCGGGTTCAGCCGACCCCTACGCGCTTAGGCGCCAGACAATCGGCATCCTGCGTATCATCATGGAGAAGGGTTACCGCCTAAGCATCGGCGGGCTCATAGACCTAGCCCTCAATAGCCTCTCAGAGAAGTTGACCCGGGATGCGGCGGATGTTAAAGCCGATGTCCTCGACTTCTTCAAGGGTCGCCTTGAGGTGATCCTCCTAGAAGGCGGAGCAACCGGCGACGTAGTAGCGGCGGTTCTCGCGGCGGGTTTCGATGACCCCATCGACGCCAAGGCAAGGGTGGCGGCGATTGAAACCGTGCGTGAACGCGGCGAGCTGGCCGACCTCGCAGCGACCTTCAAACGCGCTGCAAATATCCTTAAGAAGGAGGAGGTCAGCGCCAAAGTCAGCGAGGCGCTCTTTAGCCATGACGAGGAGAAAGAGCTCTGGAATGTCTACTCGGAGGTGAAGTCCGTTATGGAGTCCTCCATCAAGGCCGGAGACTTCCTCTCCCTCTTCGCCGAGGCCGCAAAGCTGAAGGTTGTCGTTGACGCATTCTTCGACAAAGTAATGGTCATGGATAAGGATGAAGCGGTCAAAAACAACCGCATAGCAATGCTTGGAGCGGTAACGGCGCTCTTCCAGCGGGTCGCTGACTTCACCCGCATAGCCGGGTAAGAATCGAATATTTGGGGAGAGGGCGAAAGCCTCTCCCCTTTATTTTTATAACCAAAGGAGAAAGCGATGGAGAAGTACGTCTACACCTTCGGCGGGTCGGAGGCCGAGGGCAACACGACTATGGTCAACACCCTCGGCGGCAAGGGCGCCAATCTGGCCGAGATGTGCCAAATAGGCGTACCGGTGCCTGCCGGTTTCACCATAATCACCGACGTATGCAATCTCTATTATGAGAACGACGGAAACTACCCCGAAGGAGTGACGGAGCAGGTCGACAACGCCCTCCGCTACATGGCCTCGGTTATGGGCTCCACCTTCGGCGACCCTCAAAACCCCCTATTGGTCTCTGTACGTTCAGGCGCGAGAAAATCAATGCCGGGCATGATGGAGACGGTTCTTAACGTAGGTCTCTCCCCCAAGACCATGGAGGGCCTTATAAAGAAGACTGGAAACCCCCGCTTCGTCTATGACGCCTATCGCCGACTAATCACAATGTACGCGGACGTCGTTATGGAGAAAGCCGCCGGCATGGAGCCTGAGGAGGGACAAGGGATCCGCCTCCTCCTTGAGGAGATGATGGAGGAGCTAAAAAAGGAGAAGGGTTACGCCCTCGACTCCGACATCCCCGCCGACGAGTTAAAGACCCTCTGCGACGGTTACAAGGCGAAGATCAAGGAGGTTCTGGGTTCAGAATTTCCCGATGACGCGATGGCCCAGCTTTGGGGCGCGGTCGGCGCGGTCTTCAAATCATGGAACGGCAAGCGCGCGGTCAGCTACCGGCGCATCGAGGGGATCCCGGAGGAGTGGGGCACCGCCGTCAACGTCCAGTCGATGGTCTTTGGAAATATGGGTGAGAACTCCGCCACCGGGGTGGCGTTCACAAGAAACCCCGCCACCGGAGAAAATGAATTTTACGGGGAGTGGCTTACCAACGCGCAGGGCGAGGACGTCGTAGCGGGCATCCGCACCCCCTTCGCCATAAACGCGCACTCTATAAACGCCGCCAATGAAGAGCTCCCCACGATGGAATTAAAGTACCGGGAGATATACAAACAGCTCTTGGATATCCGCGACAAGCTGGAGGCCCACTACCACGACATGCAGGATGTTGAGTTCACCGTGCAGGAGGGCCGCCTCTGGATGCTACAGACCCGCGTTGGCAAGCGCAACGGCCCCGCCGCCGTGAGGATGGCGGTTGAGATGTGCCGTGAAGGGATGATCGACGAGGAGACGGCTATCATGAGGGTGATGCCCTCACAGCTGGACGAGCTCCTGCACCCGATGATAGACCCTGCTACGGAGGGGCGCTATACACCCCTCGCCCTCGGCCTTCCCGCCGGACCGGGAGGAGGTTCCGGCAAGATAGTGCTTACCGCCGAGCGAGCCGAAGAGCTGGCCGAAGCGGGTGAAAAGGTGGTGCTGGTTCGCGCTGAGACGAGCCCGGAGGATGTACACGGCATGCACGTCTCACAGGCTATCGTAACCGCCAAGGGGGGAATGACCTCCCATGCCGCGCTAGTGGCTCGCGGCTGGGGCAAGACTTGCGTCGTGGGCTGCGGAGCATTGGATATAAACGTCTCCAAGGGGACCGTGACCGTGGATGACACGGTCTTGAAAGAGGGCGACATCGTCACCGTCAACGGCACCACCGGCAACATCTATGTCGGCGAACTACCCCTCATAGTCCTCGACCCCGAGAAGAACGAACTCCTCTCGACCTTCCTGGGCTGGTGTGACGAGAAACGCCGCCTCGGCGTCAGAACCAACGCTGACCGGCCCGAGGACGCGGAGCAGGCGCGCCGCTTCGGCGCCGAGGGTATCGGCCTTACCCGCACCGAGCATATGTTCTTCGGAGAGGAGCGCATCCTCGCGATGAGAGAGATGATCCTCGCGGAGCACGTTGAGGAGCGAGAAAAGGCGCTCGCTAAGCTCCTCCCCTACCAGAGAGCAGACTTCAAGGGGCTCCTTACCGCGATGGCGGGTCTCCCGGTAACCGTCCGCCTGCTCGACCCTCCGCTGCATGAATTCGTGCCCCACGAAAAAGAGCTCATCGAAGAGCTCGCCGAGGCGATAGGCAAGGATGTAGATGAGGTGAATGCCCGCATCGAGCAGCTGACGGAGCTAAACCCCATGCTCGGCCACAGGGGTTGCCGTCTGGGCATAAGCTACCCGGAGGTTACGCGCATGCAAGCCCGCGCGCTCCTTGAGGCGGCAGCCGAGCTCAAGCAAGAGGGCATTGACGCACGCCCGGAGATAATGGTCCCCCTAGTCGGCAACCATAAAGAGCTTGCCGACCAAAAAGCGCTGATCCTCGAGGTCGCTGAGGAGGTAAAGCGGGAGAAGGGCCTGGATGAGCTCCACTTCCTCATCGGCACGATGATCGAGGTTCCAAGAGCCGCGCTTACCGCCTTCGAGGTCGCCGCCGAAGCGCAATTTTTCAGCTTCGGCACAAACGACCTCACTCAGATGACCTGCGGCTTTAGCCGCGACGACTCCGGCTCCTTCCTGCCCGGTTATGTAAAAAAGGGCATCTACGGCGCCGACCCCTTCCAATCCATCGATCAGGAGGGTGTGGGCCAACTGGTGGATATAGCGACGGAGCGGGGCCGAGAGAGAAACCCCTCCCTCAAGGTTGGCATATGCGGCGAACACGGTGGAGACCCGGCTTCAATCGCATTTTTTGACCGTGTCGGGCTCGATTACGTATCCTGCTCGCCCTTCCGTGTGCCGATAGCGCGCCTTGCGGCGGCGCAAGCGTCAATTCAAAAATAGCCGTCAAAACCTATAAGTTGCATGACGCCGCGTCTCTTGTTTTATATGAACATTTGCATGCAGGCTGATTCTTGATGCAAAAAGAGGGCGGCCCCTGACGGGGTCGCCCTCTTTGCTTAAATTTTGATTTTGCAAATAAATCAGGCAGGAGCCGGGGGGGTAAATGCGCGCGTCGCCAGCTCATCATCGAGCATGAGCAGACCTCTTCCGTCGTCGCCAACCCTCTCAAGCTTCTTTTTAATTAGACCGAAGGAGGCCTCCTCCTCTACTTGCTCGGTGACAAACCACTGGAGCATGATCTCCGCGGCGTGGTTGTTCTCCTCCTTTGCTATGGTCATGAGGTCATTTATAAGTGAAGTCACTAATTTCTCATGCTCAAGGCCATAGGTGAATGCATCGAGGGGGGATTCGTAATCGTTCTTCGGCCCCTCCATCGGGTAGAGCTCTACACGCTCTCCCGCCTCGCATATGAAATCGAAAATCCTCTGCCCGTGGGTTAGCTCTTCCAGGGTCTGAACGTTGAACCAGTTGGCGAAGCCGGGCAGATCCTCCGATTCACAGTATGCGGCCATCGCCTTGTAGATCGACGCGGACCACCACTCCTTGTTTATCTGGACATTCAAGGCCTTTAGAAGTTTTTCGCTGATCATTTTTTTCCTCCCATAAATGTTACCGCCCAGAAGGCGTAATCATCCGTTAAAGTCTTTGATAAAATTCTTAATTGATCTGTCGTATGTCCGCTCCGCCTCCGCGGTGAAGTAGCACGCGACCATCTGCCCCTTCGAGCGGTGATACTCTATACACTCACAACATACCCCATGACGGGAGCAGGATGTGTAAGTACATGCGCAGCCACTGTTGTTTCCCTGTTTTCTGCATTCCATGGGACAATTATTCTCCTAAAGTTTAAATAGCTCCTCAAGGTCCGCCTCTTCCAGCGCTCCGCCCCACCCCTCACCCGTGGGAAGGAAACCCTCGGTCATTTTGCGTTTTTTCTGCTGCAAGGCTTGTATCTTCTCCTCAACGGTGCCGGCTGCAATCATCTTGTACGAGAATACCGCACGTTCACGTCCAATGCGATGGGCGCGGTCGATTGCCTGCTCTTCGACGGCTGGATTCCACCAGGGGTCGAAGAGGATTACGTAGTCCGCGGCAGTGAGGTTTAACCCCGTCCCCCCGGCCTTGAGGCTCACGAGAAACGCCCTCACCGATTCATCCTCCTGAAAGCGTCCGACAACGTCCTCGCGGTTAGTGGTTCGTCCGTCGAGGCCAAGGTGGCTGATCCCCTCCCCCTCGAACCAACCATGCATCAACTTCAGGACCTCTACGAACTGGCTGTAGACGAGGATACGGTGACCCTCCTCAAGCACCTCGGAGACGAATTGCGTAAACTGATCGAACTTGGCGGAGGAGACACCCGCCCCAACGCCGCCGGGCAGCAGCGCCGGGTGGCAACAGACCTGCCTTAGGCGCGTGAGAACGTCCAGGAGGCATCCCCGCGAGCGGCTGAACCCCTTCTCCTCAACGGTCTTAAAGACCCTCTCGCGTCCAGCCGCGAGGAGCGCCCGATATAGCTCCCACTGCTTTTCGCCAAGGTCTGAGAGGAGCACGTTGTCGATCCTTGGAGGCAGCTCAGGGGCGACCTCCGGCTTAAGGCGCCTTAGGATAAAGGGGCCCACCCTTTCACGTAATCCGTTTGCCGCTTCCGCATCTCCCTGAGAGATCGGCTTTAGGTAACGCTCGGCGAATTTACGCTCCGAGCCTAGGAGCTCCGGCATGAGGAAACGGAACTGGCTCCATAGTTCGCCAAGATGGTTCTCAAGTGGTGTGCCGGTAAGGGAGAGGCGCCGTCTTGCACTTAAAGAGCGGGCCGCGCGCGCGGTCTTTGTCGCCCCATTTTTTATCGTCTGTGCCTCGTCGAGTATTATATAGCACCAATCCACTTTGGCTAAATGCTCCGCGTCTCGGCGCAAGATGGCGTAGCTTGTCACCACCAGGTCATATTTTTCCAGCTCGTCCCTGAGTTCGGCGCGGTCCACGCCGTGGTAGCGAAGATGGGTGAGGGAGGGTGCGTGGCTCCGCACCTCCGCCTCCCAGTTGGGGACGACGGAGGTGGGGGCTACCACAAGATTGGGCCCCCCCTCTCCACGCTCCTTTATATCCAGGAGTAGGGCAAGGGTCTGTACTGTTTTACCGAGACCCATGTCGTCTGCGAGAATGCCGCCGAGGCCCCGCTCTCCGAGAAAGCGCAACCACCTGTAGCCCCTCTCCTGGTAGGGGCGCAATTTGCAAGAGAGCCCCTTGGGCAGCGGATAATCACCTGCTTTTTCAGGGTCCGCCAACACGCTGACAAGAGACTCCCAGCGGTGACTGTCTTCAACCTCACTCTCCTTGGCCTGTTCGATAAACCCTTTGACGACCTCGGCACGGTAGGCGGGCAGGCGAGCGACCCCCTCCCGGACCTTGAGCCCGGCAGAGAGCGGGGTAAGGGTTTCGACCCACTCCTCAGGTATAGGGGCGTATCCGCCACCCTCAAGTTTCACATACCTGGAGCCCCCCTCAAGCGCCCGGGCGATGCTTGCGAAAGTTGCCGACTCCTCGCCACCGTAACCCTCAACATTGAGGTCAAGCCAATCTATGCCGGCAGAGAGCTTTACACGCAGATGGAGCGGTGTTGCCGTTACGCGGTGCTTCGTCAGCTCTTCGCGCCCGAAGAGTTCCCAACCGGGACCGAGCCCTGACGCGCCGAATCTGAGAAAGTCCAGCGCCGTGTCTCCAGCGGCTTCGAACCGCCCAGGCTCAGTGAGAGTAAGGCCAGCGTCTAAAAGCTCTTTTACCGCAGCGAACTCCTCTTGCAAATCGCGCTTCAGGCTCACCCTGCCGCCGCCCGTCTCAATCACCAGCACCGGATCGGGGTTCTCAGCGTTGACCTCGAAATCTCCATAATTGAACGAGAGGAAAGCGACTAACTTACCCCCCTCTTCAGAGAGGTAGAGTTTTGGCACAGGTGAGAGGGACGCGCCGGTTTTCAGCGCCCCTGAAAAATCAGTATCGAAGATAACACCCCATGAATCGAGGGCGCTGACGGCGTTGGAGAAGAAGGAGGGGAGGTCCGCCTCCGGGATCATTACCCCACGATCCATAAGCGTTGCCAGCGCCAACCCGTCAGCCGCGCCGTACACCTCTCTAAGCACACCCCCGTGGAGAAGCCAGGGCGATGCAGATGAGAGCACCCTCTTTTCCCCCTTCAGCTCCCTTCCATCGGGAGTAGATAGCGTACACGAGAGCTTTATATCCTTCCCCGCCTCCTTTGCGCTTATATGTACTATCGCCGGAACGGGTTCGAAAATTACCCTCTCTGAGGTCGCCTCCCACCTTACATGGTCGCATAGGCTCAAGGCGCCAAGTAGAGAAGAAATTTCACCGGAGGGGAGATCGATCGGAAGGCGGTCGGTGCCGCCGGAGGGAGAGAAGGCGACAGCCCGGCCAAGCACCCTTCTGTCGCTAACCCCCAACCTTGCGACCTCTCCTTCCAGTAGGCGGAAGGCGGAGTGGCTCCGCCCCCGCCCAAGAGAGTTGCCCCTCGGCTTGTGCACCCGCCATGAGATCGAAAGTTCGCTGAAGGCTCCCTCACTCTCTCTGATGTAGAGATAGTGAACCAGAGTGGGCTCGCCCTCCCGCGCTATTGCATATGGCTTTCTCGGAGCCAGACGCTCAAGCAGGTTCTTCCACCCGCCCGTTACCCTGTATCTAGATTCGGGGATACGCGCCCAATGCCTTGAGAGGGCAACGGCATGGCGGCAAGGCTGAACGCCCTCGCAGGTGCAAAGCGCGGTCAGTCTGTCACCCTCCGCAAAGAGCGTCGGCCTGAAACGCTTCCCCCCATCCTCTACGTTGCCCTCGATAAAAGACTCTTCTCCCCCGCCTCGCAGCGATGCCGAGTTGACCGCGCCACCCTGCTGTAGCGCGCGGCCTCTCGCCGCCTCGGAGGGCCCTGCCAAGGCCTCTAAGGTGGCTACTGCATCTTTTTTGGGGAATGGAAAGTACAAAGCATTGCCTCCGCAAAAATTTGGGCGAACCTTTATCATATTGAATCGGAGGGCCGGGGGCAATCTCCAACTCATTAATCTTGAGCTAATTCAAAACTTTAGCCCTAAACCAAAAAAGGCCGCCCATTAAAGGGCGGCCCTGGCGTATAAAGTTCAAATTTATTAGGCCAACTCAGCCAGGTAGCGCTCAACCACTCCCTGCATAGCCTCCGAAATCTCAAGAAAATAGATAGCTACGTTGAATCTGCCGTCGTCAAGTTTCTCGGAGCGTACAACCACCCCGGTACACTCGAATTTCTCTTTGGCGCCGTTCGAGAATGGCAGCTCCATCTGAACATTCAATTTCGACATTGTCGGTATAGCGTCAGAGGTGATACAGGAGAGCCCCCTGGCTGATACATTGACCGACTGCGCCGACAAAAGCCCGTCACCGGGCGATTTGATGGAGAAATCCAGTTTACTGTCGTAGCGCTGGTCCTTCCTGCGATCTTCCATGACGAAACTCCCAATCTCCGCAACATTGATTACGTCAGTTGCGCTAGAGGGTACTACAAAAGTGGGGGTTATTGGAACTCCCTGATAATTTTATAGTCGGTGCTACGCTGCACCGGGGTAAAACCGGCATCGCCGATAAGCGTTATCAGCCGCTCTTTATCCAGGCGAAAACTCACCCCCGCTGCTGCGACGACATTTTCCTCCAACATCGTTGAGCCCAGATCATTTGCGCCGAACCGCAGGGCTACCTGCGCAATCTTCTCCCCCTGGGTGACCCACGAAGCCTGGATGTTGGAGACATTATCTATAACTATCCTCGCCAGAGATAGTACCCTCAGGTACCTTACGGCGCTGGCGGGCCCCTCACCCAGCTCTTCTCCCAGTTCAGTGTAGCTCGGCTGAAAAGACCAGGGGATGAAGGCGGTAAAGGACCCCCCCTCCTCCTGAATCTCGCGCACCCTGAAAAGGTGCTCTATTATGTCTTCGTCCCGCTCCGAGGATCCGAACATCATGGTAGCGGTAGTACCCATGCCGATGCGGGCCGCAGCGAGCATCACCTCCGCCCACTTGCGCCAACCTATCTTGTTGGGACTTATCTCTTTTCTGATGCTGTCAACCAACACTTCCGCTCCGCCTCCGGGGATTGAGTCAAGGCCACCTTCATGGAGCCTCTTTACCGCATCCTCCATCGTCAAGCCGGATACTTTGGCTATGTTCACCACCTCCGCGGGGGAGAGTGAGTGTAGCGTTATCTTTGGAAAACGCTCCTTTATGGCGGTAAAAAGATTTTCGAACCAGGATATATCGAGGTCAGGGTTGAGCCCGCCCTGCATCAGCACCTGGGTGCCCCCTAACTCCACTAGCTCCTGAATTTTATCGAATATCTCCTTCCTGTTTAGAATATAACCCTCAGGGTCGCCCGGCGCGCGGTAAAAAGCGCAGAAACGGCACTGGCAGGTGCAGATGTTTGAGTAGTTTATGTTGCGGTCGACGACAAAGGAGACCACCCCCTCCGGGTGCAGCTCTTTTCTGATCTCGTCAGCTCGCCGCGCAAGCTCAAGGAGCGGCGCTTCACGAAAGATTCTAAGCGCCTCGGCGCGGTCTATCCGGCTCAACCCGTCCCCTCCCCAACGATGTTGTATAGCGAGTCTCGCTCAACGGGAGTTTTGCCCGCCTCTCTAATCAGGGCCTCAATCCGCTCTCTTGTCATTGAAGAGCGCGAGGTGGCGCCGGCATCATGGGCTATCTTCTCCTCGACGACGGTGCCGTCAAGGTCATCCACACCGAAGGCCAGCGAGAGCTGCGCTATCTTCTCGCCCAGCATGACCCAATAACCCTTTACATGGTCGAAGTTGTCAAGAAAGAGCCGCGCGATGGAGAGCACCTTCAGGTCGTCGAAGCCCGTAGTCTGCGCCCCCTTTGCAATCTCGCTACCCGTAGGCTGAAAGGCGAGGGGGATGAAAACCTGGAAACCTCCTGTGCGGTCCTGAACCTCACGCAATAGGCGCATGTGCTCCACTCGATCGGCATAGCTCTCGACGTGGCCGTAGAGCATCGTCGCGTTGGTCTTAAGGCCCAGTCCGTGGGCGACCTCCATGATCTCAAGCCAACGCGCTCCGCTTATCTTCTCGGGACATATTTTCGCCCTGTTCTCCTCGGCCAGAATCTCCGCGCCGCCGCCCGGCATCGAGCCGAGTCCGGCTTTCATAAGCCTCTTCAGGACATCTTTTACATCGGCATCTGAAATCTTGGCGAAGTGGTCTATCTCGACAGCGGTGAAACCTTTTACATGTATCCCGGGGTAGGAAACTTTGACCTTCTTTATCGCCTCCAGATACCAATCAAGCGAGAGGGTCGGATGCAGCCCCCCTACCAGATGGAGCTCCGTAGCCCCCTGCTCCGCCGCTTCGGCTGCGCGCTCCATAACTTCGTCGAGTGTGTAGAGATATGCCCCCTCTTCACCCTCCGAGCGGCTGAAAGCGCAGAACTTGCAGCGGTTGACGCAAATATTTGTAGGATTTATATGTCGATTTACGTTGTAGTAGACCCGGTCCCCGCTTTTAGCGCCATTAACCTTCGACGCCAGCTCGCCAAGGCCAAGGAGGTCTCCCTCCTCGAAGAGGAAGAGGGCATCCTCCGGGGAAAGGCGCTCTCCCCGATCAATTTTACGCGCTATCTCTTTCATCATCACCAACCTCCTCCTATCGTCATGTCGGTGAGGGTGGCGACGAAAACCACGACGCTGATTATTCCATTCATATTGAAAAAGGCGGCATCCAAACGACTCAGGTCATTTGGGGTAACCAAGGCATGCTCGTAGAACAAGAGATACCCCACCAGCACAAGCCCGGCGATATACCATAGGCCGAGGCCGAAGGTAAATATCTGGCTCACAAGGAGCAGGAACATCGTGATGTGGAGCTTGGCCGCGAGTTTGAGCGCGTCCTTGACACCCAGCTTGGCGGGTATTGAGTGCAGCCCCTCCTCGCTGTCGAACTCAAGGTCCTGCAGGGCATAAAAAACGTCAAAACCCGCCACCCAGAGGAGCACCGCCAAAGCCAACGGCACCGGTTTAAAGCTGAACTCTCCCGTCACCGCAATCCATGCGCCAAGAGGCGCGGCGGCCAGCGCCAGGCCGAGCACATAATGGCAGAGGGCCGTGAAGCGTTTGGTGTACGGGTAGAGGAAAAGCACTGCGAGCGCGACCGGAGACAGCGCCAGACAGAGCGGGTTCAGCATCCATGCGGCGAATATGAGCAGTAGCGCTCCGGCGATCGTCATGACCCAGGCGTCTCGGGACGCTATCTTCCCGCTGGGCAGGTGGCGGTCGGCGGTGCGGGGGTTTTTGCTGTCGATCTCGACATCGGCGATACGGTTAAACGCCATGGCGCAGGTACGTGCTCCCACCATCGCTACTATTACCCATGTGAGTACGTAAAGTGACGGCAACCCGCCGGAGGCCAGTATCAGGCCGGTTAGCGCGAAAGGCAGCGCGAAGATGGTGTGCGAGAATTTAATCATCTCAAGCAGGTCGGAAACCCTGCCCATAAAAGTGCTCTGCATACTCTCTTTAATTACCTCTATAAAAAGAGAACCCCGCATCGCGGGGGTTCGGTTCAAATACCCTCGGAGAGGGTCTTCTCCATGAGATAGTGGGGAATGTCCGCTTCAAGAAATTAATCCCCCAACGCTATATAACCGCTCTTTTCGTAAAAGGGGATTGCATATGTTTGAGCGTGAAGCGCCACCCTGTTTAGCCCCTGCTCCAAGGCGGTCTCCTCCAAAAGCGAGAGGAGCTTGGAGCCCAATCCTTGTCCACGGTACTCCTTGACCACCGCCATACGCCCGATCTTGCCCTTCACTGGGTCGAGCCTTCCGGTGGCGACGCCGCGCCCCTCTTCATCAACCGCAAGGGCGTGGAGGCAACGTGCATCAAGGCCGTCGTACTCTTCGTCGGGGTCTACATTCTGCTCCTCGACGAAGACCTCGGTGCGGATGCGGCAAAGCTCCTCCTCCGCCTCCTCCCAGAGGACCAGCGCTACTCTAATCTCTTTAGGTTCTTCAGGCTCTTCCGGCACTTCCAACCACATTCTCGTTTTTGTGTTTGAGGAGTTCGGTTAGCGCCGCGCGCGCCGCGCCCAGATATTTGCGCGGGTCGAACTCCTTTGGATTTTCAGCGATAAATTTGCGAACCAGAGCGGTCATGGCGAGCCGGCCGTCGGAGTCGATATTTATCTTGCACACCGCCGATTTGGCGGCGCGCCTCAGCTGCTCCTCCGGGACCCCTACCGCGCCCTCCAAGTCGCCGCCATATTTATTAATCATCTCGACAAACTCGGGCACTACGCTTGACGCCCCGTGAAGAACTATGGGAAAGCCCGGGAGCCTCTTTTCGATCTCTTCCAGGATGTCAAAACGAAGCGGCGGCACCTCTGCCTGGCTCTTTACCTTGAATTTGTAGGCGCCGTGGCTGGTGCCGATGGAGATCGCCAACGAATCGCACCCTGTACGCTCCACGAACTCCTCAACCTCATCAGGCTTTGTGTAGCTGGATGCCTCATGGCTGACCTCATCCTCTATCCCGGCGAGGACGCCTAGCTCGCCCTCCACGGTCACGCCGCGAGGGCTGGCGTATTCTACAACCTTCTTGGTGATTGCTATATTATCCTCGAAGGAGTGAGCGGAGCCGTCTATCATTACGGAGCTGAAACCCGCCTCGATGCAGGATACGCAGAGCTCGAAGTTCGCGCCGTGGTCAAGGTGCAGGGTTATAGGTATCTTGGATCCCCTGTCGCGGGCCATTTCAACCGCGCCGGCCGCCATGTGGCGGAGCATTATCTCATTCGCGTAATTCCTCGCGCCATTTGATACCTGTAGGATCACAGGGCTCGCCGTCTCTACGCAGGCGTTTATTATGGCCTGAAGTTGCTCCATATTGTTGAAGTTGTAGGCGGGGATTGCATAACCGCCCACGAGCGCCTTCTCGAACATCTCTTTTGTGTTTACCAGGCCGAGGTCCCTGTAATCTACAGCCATTAAAGCTCCCTCCATACAAACTTGTAGCAATGCCCCATTAAAGGCCTTGATTCTACCCTAAACCAAAAAGTAGCGCAGCAGTTAATCCACCCAGAGCGATAGCCCGGTGGCCTCATCAGGCCCGCGCACCAACTCTTCACCGGTAAGCTCTTCAATCATATACTCGCATGCGAAAACCACCGTGTTTAAGGCCAGATGCCCGCCACGGCAGTGCCCACCCGCGTCATCCCCCAGGGTAACGTGAGCGTGTACCATCGTCTCGCCGTCAAGAGTCGAGATATTTCCTAAAAGGGCCAGAAGCTCCATCGGTTCGGCTATCTCTATATACTCATACACCTTTAGGTCCTGATCGTAAAAGCCCACTGTAGCGGATTCCACCGCGCCGATCGCTTCGATGCGGCCCATCTTCACGCCGTTGCTTTCGCAGACCTTTGTGAGGGCGGCTAGAAGGTCGTCTCCTCGCTCCAAACGCCCCATGAATAAACGTCCTCTCCCAACCTCTCTAAGCATGGCTCGCTCCCTTTGTAAAGAGATATTCCAGGTGAGATTTTAATCTATCAAAGAGCGGATAGAAAGCTGCCGCCAATATTTTAAAGGGTTATTTTTGATACAAATATGTATTTTTCAACTTTCCACAATACGAATTTGTCGTCACATTTATTAGCGCTCCGCCTATAAATATTTGTTTTTATTGATATTTTACCGTTGGAACACAATTTGCTTAAGCAACAAACGACGTTTACTTTCAACGCCAAACAAAAAAGGGAGGCAACCCAAATGAATCGAAAGACAGGTTTCTTCGGAATCCTCGCAGTGTTAATCCTCGCCCTTGCGGGCCCTGCTTTTGCCGATGAGCTAAGCGGCGGCGACACCGCCTGGGTGATGATCTCCTCGGCTCTTGTCCTGCTAATGCTGCCGGGGCTCGCGCTTTTTTACGCGGGAATGGTGCGTTCCAAGAACGTACTATCGACGACGATGATGAGCTTCATCTGCATGGGCGTCATAGCTATCCAGTGGGTAGTTTACGGCTACTCTCTAGCTTTCGGAGGTGGAGCGCACCCTCTCATCGGCGGCTTTGACACCCTCTTGCTCTCCAACATCTCGCCGGAGACGTTGTCCGGCTCTATCCCCACTTACGTCTTCATAGCCTTCCAGGGGATGTTCGCCATAATCACCCCCGCCCTCATCAGCGGCGCGGTGGTCGAGCGGATGAAGTTCTCAGCTTTTACCATCTTCATTATCCTATGGGCTACCCTTGTCTATGACCCGCTCTGCCACTGGGTATGGGGCGAGGGCGGCTGGCTACTGGAGCTCGGCGCGCTTGATTTCGCCGGCGGCACGGTCGTTCACATAAGCTCCGGCGTCTCGGCGCTCGCGGCAATCCTTGTACTAGGCAAGCGACGCGGCTTTTTAAAAGAGCAGTTTGTTCCCCACAATCTGACGATGACGCTGCTGGGTTCAGGGCTTCTCTGGTTCGGGTGGTTCGGTTTTAACGCCGGCTCATCCCTTGCCGCCAACGGCACCGCCGCCATGGCGTTTCTCTCAACCAACACCGCTTCAGCCGCCGGGCTTATTGGCTGGCTCATAATCGAGAAGATTAAATTCGGCAAGCCCAGCGCGCTCGGCGCCGCCTCCGGCTGCGTGGCGGGGCTGGTCGCAATAACCCCCGGCGCCGGCTTCATCACTCCCGGGTGGGCGATTCCCGTGGGTTTCGTAGCAGGCATACTCTGCTTCCAGGGAGTATGTCTGAAGAACAAGTTTGGCTATGACGATTCACTGGACGTCCTTGGCGTTCATGGCATCGGCGGCACCTGGGGCGCGATAGCAACCGGAATCTTCGCTACAGTCGGGGCCGGCAGCCTCATCACCGGCGACATCCGCCAGCTCTGGGTTCAGGTAATCGGCGTTGTCGCGGCCGCAACCTACGCTTTCGTTGTGACCTTCATCATCATCAAGGTGCTCGACGCTGTTGTAGGGATAAGGGCTAGCGAGGCGGAGGAGATTGAGGGCCTCGACCAGTCGCAGCACGGCGAAGTCGGATACTCACTTTAATTCTCCAAGGAGCTACGGATGAAGAAGATAGAAGCAATAATAAAACCATACCAGCAGGAAGAAACCATAGATGCTTTGAAGGCGGCGGGCATACAGGGAATGACCGTCTCCGAGGTCAAGGGCTTCGGCCGTCAGAAGGGGCAGACAGAGCTCTACCGCGGCGCCGAGTATCAGGTGGACTTCGTGCCCAAGATACGAATCGACCTTGCCGTAGATGACGATATGGTAGACGCCGCAGTGGAGGCGATCCTCGGCAGCGCCCGCACCGGCAAAATCGGCGACGGCAAGATCTTCATCCTCCCCCTTGAGGAGGCTATCCGCGTACGCACCGGGGAGCGCGGCCCGGAAGCGCTTTAAAAACATAGCTAACAATACAATAAAAAGGCCCCGCATCGCGGGGCCTTTTTTATATCTAAATAATCAGCTTCTCTTACGAACCGAGCACGAGGTTGACGAGGCAGAGCACCGCCACTACCAGCAAGACCGGGTTCAAGTCCTTCATCTTCCCAAGAAGGAGCTTCAATAGAACGAAGGAGAGAAATCCGAAAACGAGGCCATTTGCTATAGAGTAGGTTAGCGGCATCAAAATGATGGTCAGAAAGGCGGGTATGCCCTCGTCCACGTTGTTAAAGTCGATGCGGTGGATACCCCGTGTCATGTGAAGGCCGACGATTACAAGCGCGGGCGCAGTGGCAAAGGCGGGAACCATTCCTATTACTGGGCCGAAAAAAGCCGCCAGCAAAAAGAGGATGCCGGTGATGATGGAGGTGAAGCCCGTACGGCCACCCGCTGCGACGCCCGAGGCGGATTCTATGTATGTAGTGGTGGTGGAGGTCCCCAAAAGAGCGCCGAAAACCGTGGCGACTGCGTCAGCGCCAAGCATCTTGCCGATACTTCTTACGCGCCCGTCCTTTTCGACCATATCCGCCTCGTGTGCGACGGCAAGCATAGTTCCAAGGGAGTCGAAGAGGTCTACGAACATGAAGGTGAAGATCGGCACCGCGAGGGCTGCGGTGAGCGCGCCTGCGACATCTAGCTCCATAGCTATCGGGCCCATTGAGGCGGGTGTGGATACTATGGCGCCGGGTGCGTGCACGAGGCCGAAGATGAAGCCGATTACCGTGGTAGCGAAGATGCCGATGAGGATCGCGCCGCGAATCTTCATCACCTCAAGGACACTCATTATTATGAGCCCGATAAGCCCGCAGAGGACGGGGGTGTCAATCTTTCCAAGCCCCACCAGCACGGCGTCGTTGTTGACGATGAGGCCGAGGTTCCTAAGGCCGATGAATGTGATGAACAAGCCTATGCCAACCGAGGTGGAGAGCCTTAGGCTCGCTGGAATTGAGTCTACTATCTTCTCGCGGATGCCCACCGCCGTCAGCACCAGAAAGAGTACGCCGGATATGAATACTACCCCCAACGCGGTCTGCCAAGGTATCCCCATGCCCAGGCAGAGGCCGAAGGCGAAGAAGGCGTTGACACCCATCCCGGGGGCCATCATTAGCGGCGCGTTGGCCCACAGCCCCATCAAAATTGTTGCAAGCCCGGAGACTACGCAGGTGGTTGTGATGAGCGCCCCTTTGTCCATACCCGTTGCCGAGAGGATATCTGGGTTGACGAAGATGATGTACGCCGCAGTCAGAAATGTTGTAAGTCCGGCTATGGACTCCGTCTTTATGTTGGTTGCATGAGCCTTGAATTTAAAAAAATTCTCCATCCTCTACACTCCCTCCTGTCCCCTAAAAGGGCTTAATAAAATAAAGTTCGTATAATTTACCGCTAAGTAAGTGATTTAACAAGCACCCTCGACTTGCAAAATAACCTAATTGGTGCAAAATCTAAATGTGCAAAAGTACGACTTCTGAACACCCTAACGCGGGAAGAGAGGTTGCCATGAAAGACCGTATTATCCGAGTAAACATGAAAACCCTCACAGTAAGTGAAGAAGAAGTTCCTGAGAAGTACGCTGCATATGGAGGCCGCGCTATAACTTCGGCGATTATCTCCGATGAAGTTCCGCCCCTCGCTATACCGCTGGGCCCGGAGAACAAGCTTATATTCGCGCCCGGCATCCTTGGCGGCACCGCATCGGCAAACTCAGGAAGGCTATCCGTCGGGGCCAAGAGCCCGCTTACCGGGGGGATAAAGGAAGCAAACGCCGGAGGCCAGGCCGCGCAGGTTATGGCGCGCCTTGGCATAAGAGCGCTCATTGTTGAGGATAAGCCTGAAGACACCACAAAGATGTACACGCTTGAGGTCGGCTCCGAGTCGGCAAAGCTGGTGGAATCTTCTGAATTAAAGGGCCTCGGCAACTACGACACCGTCGACAAGCTAGTCGCCAAATACGGCGATAAAAACACCGCCCTCGTGACCATCGGCATGGCTGGAGAGATGGGGCTTTTGGCGGCCTCCATTGCCTGCACCGACAGGGAGCTGCGCCCGACGCGCCATGCCGGGAGAGGCGGGCTTGGCGCGGTTATGGGCTCAAAGGGACTCAAGGCTATCTATTTCGACGACGAGGGCACTAAAACTCGCGAGCCGAAAGACAAGGAAGCTTTCAAGGCGGCGGCCAGGAAGTTCGCAGCAGCGCTACTTGAGCACCCCGTAACCGGCGAAGGCCTCCCCACCTACGGCACAAACGTTCTTCAGAACGTCATAAATGAAGCGGGTGGGCTACCGACAAAAAATTTCCGTGAAGGTTCCTACGAAGGCGCTTCAAAAATTTCCGGCGAGGTGCAACACGATGTAATTCTTGAGCGCGGCGGCAAGGTAGCCCACGGCTGTCATTCCGGGTGCGTCATCCGCTGCTCCAGAGACTACCACGACAAAGACGGCCACTTCATTACCAAGGGTCCTGAATATGAGACGATTTGGTCGCATGGCTCCAACTGCCTCATTGATGACCTTGACGCCATCGCGGTGATGGACAGGATGGATGACGACATCGGGCTAGACACCATCGAGATGGGCGCAACAATTGGGGTCGCGATGGAAGCCGGCATCTGCGACTTCGGTGACGCGGATGGCGCAATTAAACTCCTCGCAGAGGTTCGTGACGGCACCCCCTTGGGGCGAATACTTGGCTCCGGCGCAAAAGTCACCGGGCAGTGCTTCGGCGTGGACCACGTACCAGAGGTAAAAGGGCAGGCCCTACCGGCGTACGATCCGCGCTCCATACAGGGGATCGGCGTCACCTACGCCACCTCAACCATGGGCGGCGACCACACCGCCGGTTACGCAATCGCAACCAATATCTTGAAGGTCGGCGGCTTTGTAGACCCGCTAAAACCAGAGGGGCAAGTTGAGCTCTCCCGAAACTTGCAGATTGCCACGGCAGCCCTTGACGCCGCCGGTCTCTGCATCTTCGTTGCCTTCGCCGTTCTGGATAAACCAGAGGCTTTCGAGGCGATATACGAAATGATAAACGCCATGTACGGGTTGAACCTTGGCCCCGACGACGTTACCGCCCTCGGAAAAGACATACTAAAAATCGAGCGCAAATACAATGAAGCGGCGGGCTTTACAAATGCCGACGACAGGCTCCCTCGCTGGATGTACACCGAGCCCCTCCCGCCTCACAACACTGTCTTCTCCGTAACAGACGCTGAACTTGACGAGTTCTACAACTTTATGGATTAACCCATCCAAGGGAGGGGCGTCTCGCCCCTCCCAATCCATTTCAGTCAAGAAAGAAATCTGACCATGAGAGAGGATAAAGCGCCCTTGCGGCTGATTTTAGGCGGCAAACTGACAGGCTTTCACCCCGACGCCAAGAGGGGCGCGGTGGAGGTAAAGCTCGCCGGGCCGACTCGCATCGATACCCTGTTGGGAGAGCTGGGCATCCCTGTGAAAGAGGCGCGGGTTCTAATGTTGAATCATAAAAAAGCTTTTCTTGACTCGCTTGTCAAACCGGGGGACAGGCTCGGCATCTTCCCCCCAGAACTTGCCTTCAACCTCTATGTGGCGCTCGAGCTGGCCCACAATGACGAGGAGTCGAAAGGTGAAGGTTAAAATCAAATTCTTCGCGGGACTTAGAAAATTTTCTCCCGACGGCGACGGGTTTGGTGAGCTCTCCATTGAGGACGATTCGACCGTAGCGGATATTCTCAAAGCGCTAAAGGTTCCACCCGAAAAACCATCAATAATTCTAATAAACGGAGTCCATGGGGACCGTGATAGCAGCATTAATGATGGTGATACCATATCGGTTTTCCCACCGGTGGCAGGTGGTTAAACGCAAGCCTTATCCTACTGCATCAATTAACTTTTCCAATTAAATTTAATCACCACCCAGCTTGACTACACTACCTTCGATACTTATATTTCACGAAAGAAAGAGTTGGAGCATTAAAAAGCTAGCTGAAGAAGCATGAATCCGCGCTCCAAAGCGGGGTGTTTAAATTGAGGAGAGATAGTTATGTCCAACGATAAGCTGGATGCAAAAAGAAAAGCGGTGACGGAAAAGAGCGGCCCTAATTTTACGCTAATTGCAATCATTGGCGGGCTTATAGTGATAGGTGCTTTTGTGTTTCTAAAAGGCACTGGTGACGAAAAGGCAAAAGCAGTGGAGGCAAAACCCGTCCATGCGGCAACGGCCGCCGCTTCAAATGAAACAGCTAAAGCGGATGAGGTTGTTCGCCTTAAAGTATCCGACTTCGATGACGGCAAAGCACATTTTTACAACTACACTACAAAAGACGGGCTTGCGATCCGTTACTTCGCAGTTAAATCAACCGACGGCGTAATACGCGCAGCATTCGACGCTTGTGACTCATGCTGGCGCTCAGGCAAAGGGTACAGGCAGGACGGCGACACGATGATATGCAACAACTGCGGCCTCGTCTTCCCGACCGACAAGATCAACGAGGTAAAGGGCGGCTGTAACCCGGCGCCCTTGAAGCGCACTATAGAGGGCGAAGAATTGGTAATCTCCATATCAGACATAATAGGAGGAAGTCCATATTTCGACCTTCCTAGAAAATAACCCAACCTTGCTAAAAAAGAAGAGGCCGCAAAATGCGGCCTTTTCTTATTGGTACCCCTTGACTTAAAGCCAAATAGGTTAAATAGTGCTTCTCTCTTTGACCCAGAGGACACGAGATGAATTTTGCAGCGAAGAGGCAGCTACCGCTAACGTCAGTACAACTTGACCGCGCTACCGTTAAACGGCGCGATGAAAAGTGGCTTGATGAGATGAAAGCCGACCCCTCCGCCAGGTTTCTGCTGGTTAAAAACGGCAACTGTCTATACCGTCAGGGGGAGCGCTACTCATTACGTCACCTTACTTTAAAAGAGGCGGATAACGCCGAAATCGACTCAACCGAGCCCCTTTTTCTCGGCCTCTCAGCGTCGACGCCTTTTTTCGCTCTCACCCTACCTGATGATGCTCAAGGTGAATGGTTTGATACCTTGGGTGAATTTTTCGACCTCAGAAGGTCTGCGCCGCTCCTTTCACCATTGGATGGTGAGCTAGCCACGTTACTTAAAGCCACACACCACTGGCGTGAGAACCACGTATTCTGCGGCAGGTGCGGGGCTGTAAACGTAGCCTGCGAGGGTGGAAATATACTCAAATGCTCGGATCAAGAGTGCGGCAGGCTTCATTTCCCCAGGACTGACGCAGCGGTAATTGTCGTCGTTGAGTGGGAAGGCAGGTGCCTCCTAGGACGTCAACGCCAATGGCCGGAGCGGATGTTCTCCTGCATCGCCGGGTTCGTCGACCCTGCGGAGACTATTGAGAACACGGTGCGTAGAGAGGTTCTGGAGGAGACCGGCGTACCTGTAGGCGATGTCCGGTACATGACCTCCCAGCCCTGGCCCTTTCCCGCCTCCCTTATGCTGGGTTTCCGCGCAAAGGCGCTCTCTGGAGATATCAATATAGACCCTGAAGAGATAGAAGAAGCCAGGTGGTTTACACGTAAAGAAATCAAAGATTTAGTTATCAGTGGAGATATGGCTTTGCCCGGAAGAATATCCATCTCTCGCTGGCTTCTTAATGGCTGGTTCAACGAGGGGGCCGAGGGCGAATTGGATGAAATTGAAGCAACTACATAGCTGTTAAAGAACCTTTCTTAAAATACGCTGTGCTGCTAATTTGGGGCAGCTCAAATAAACAACAAGCACGGAAGGGTTATATGAAATTCAATAATGCAAAAGAGGTTTTCGAGCGTATGCCCGAAAGTTTCGACTCCGAAGCCGCCGAAGGGGTGAACGTCGTCTACCAATTCAACATCAATGATGCAACGCCAGCTGATTACACAGTAAAGATTAAAGATGGCGCACTTGAGGTATCGGCGGGGGTTCACGAAAACCCGACTCTAAACCTCTCCATGTCGGAGGAGAACTGGCTAAAACTCGTAGAGGGAAAGTTGAACCCTGCAATGGCGTTCATGTCAGGCAAGATAAAAGCCAAGGGGGACCTCTTTGTCGCCCAGAAATTCGGCACCTACTTTAAGCTGTCCTGAGCAAAAATCTTCATAAAAAACAAGATTGATTGGGAGGGGGTACCGATTATGCCCCCTTTCTCATTTTTTTTTATTTTTTCGGGAATTTTTTCATAAAATTTTTCCATCCATTTCACACCGCCATATCATGTGAAGATGGTCACACAGTCCCTTGTTATTTCATGCACTTTCCCTATCTCATTACCAATTTTTTTTGTGCATCCATCTTGCGTGTTAATTCACAATATAACCGCGTTTGTAATCTCGCGCCTAAAATCCCCTTACCACATTTGACTTTTTTCTACACGGAGGTAAGATCATTTCAACTGGCAACAGCCATGTACAAACCTCCCGGTAATCGGAAACGTCATTTACCGGAGATACCAAAAAGAAGCACAGGTGAAAGGAGTTCATCATGATTAAGGGCATTTTCATAGCGGGGGCAGCCTCGTTCCTTTTCGGGCTCCCTGGGTTTAGCGCTGCAACGGTTTCCAACATACCCGGCTACTTCTACCTCATGCTCACAATACTGGCTGTACTGGTAGTTGGCGGCTTGGCTTTGGAGAAAGCCCGCAACATTACCGAGAAAAAGATCGTCGGCAGGGTTCTCCAGAACCAGGAAGACAAAACAAGCGGAGTTGAGCGGGCCGCTTAGACAGCCTGAGCACAACAACAAATTAAAAGAGGCCGCCCCTTTAGGGGAGCGGCCTTTTCTTATTTACTTTTCAGGCGCCCACGGCCAAACGGGTAAAGCTAGAGCGCTTCAGCCTTTCCGAAGATCCAATCGACATTTTTAAGCCGCGCAATTACGCGCGCCTTACCGATTGCGCCTAACGCGGCGAACATTGAGGGGCCGGCCAACTGCCCCGTCACGGCGGTCCTTACTCCGTTGATTATGGTGCCGGGCTTAAGATCAAGCTCTTCAGCCATGGCCCTCATCTCCCGCTCGACATCTTCGCCTTCAAATCCCTCAATTGCTTCCAGACGCTCACCAAGCTTGGGCAATATCTCTTTTAACTCTGGCGACTTAACTATATTGCGTTTAAGCGCTCGCTCCTCAACCTCATAAGTATCGTCAAAGTAGGCACGCCCGGCCTCAGCAAAGTCATTCAGGGTATGGAAGCGTTCACGAATGAGGTCGAGAGTGGAGACAAACCACTCACGCCTTTCCCCCTCGTAGGCATCGTCCCAGATGCCCGCTTTCGCAAGGACAGGTTTGACCATCGCCGACAGCTCGCCTATATCCATGGTCTTTATATAATGAGCGTTTATCGAGAGCGCCTTGGGGTCTGTGAAAAATTTCGGATCATTTACCTGTATGTTGAAAACGGAATTTGAACGGTTAATCCGATCGAGGGAGAAATTCTCGATGAGCTCCTCCCTGCTGAAGATCTCCCTGTCGTCACCGGGGGACCAGCCGAGAAGCGCGATAAAGTTGCAAAACGCCCAGGGGATGAAGCCCATCTCCCGGTAGAAGTGTATAGCAACCGCTTCGCCATGCTTTCTCTTGGATATCTTAGCCTTCTTTGAATCCAGCGTGAGGGGCATGTGCGCGTAAATGGGTGGCGGAGCTCCAAGCGCCTCATAGAGCAGTACCTGGCGAGGGGTGTTTCCAAGGCCGTCCTGCCCCCTGATTATGTGGGTTATACCATCGCGCAAATCGTCGACAACGTTTGAGAGCAGGTATAGCGGAGAGCCGTCTGAACGTACTATGACGAAGTCTTCAAGGTCTGAGTAGCGTTTTTCCAGGCGGCCGTAGACCTTATCCTCAAAGACAACCTCACCAAGCCCATCCGGGATTTTAAAGCGGATGACGCTGGGGATGCCAGCAGCTTCCCTCTCAGCCACCTCTTCAGGCGTTAGGGCGCGGCAGGTTCCATCATAACCGTACTCGGTCTTCGCCTCACGCGCCGCTTCACGCTTTTGGTCCAGCTCCTCTTTTGTGCAAAAGCACTTGTAAGCTTTTCCCTCGACAAGGAGCTTTTTCGCCGCCTCGGTGTGCTCACCGGAGTGTTCGGACTGATAATATGGACCCTCGTCCCAATCCAGTCCCAACCACTTCATCCCATCTATTATGGTGTCAAGGGATGCCTGTGTGGAGCGTTCAAGGTCTGTATCCTCTATACGCAAGATGAGCTTGCCGCCGGTCTTCTTTGCGTACAGCCAATTATAGAGTGCGGTGCGGGCGCTTCCTATATGGAGGTATCCGGTGGGGCTGGGGGCGAATCTTACTCTAACTTCCGACACGGTGACTTCTCCGTTTTTATCCAAGTATTTGAGGGAACAAAATCAGTGAGTGCTTTTACCACCTTTTTGTCCCGGCATAAAGCCAAGGCCGCTTTTTTTATCTTAGGGGCTATAACTCGTCGGGAAAATAGTGTTAATTTTACCTCTATGAAACACGAACATGGCAATACTGGGCATTCCCACGAGCACCATCACGGGCATGGGGGCGGCTCCACACGCTCCATGCTTACCGCCTTTATTCTAACCACCGCCTTCATGGTCGTGGAGGGGGTGGGCGGATATCTCTCCAACTCGCTGGCGCTCATCTCCGACGCGGGGCACATGCTCACCGATGCTGCCGCGCTTGGCATAGGGCTCTTCGCAATGAAGCTCGGCGAGCGCCCCCCTTCGGTAACCAAATCCTTCGGTTACAGGCGCTTCGAGATCCTGGCGGCTTTATTTAACGGCATGGCCCTCTGGGCGATAGTAGGGGTAATCCTCCACGAGGCTTACGCACGCATTACCTCGCCTGAAGCCGTTAACCCAGTGGGCATGGTGACGGTGGCGTCAATCGGCCTTTTGGTCAACCTCATCTCCATCAAGATGCTCCACGCGCATAAGGAGGAGAGCCTTAACGTCAAGGGCGCTTTTCTCCACGTAGTCGCGGATACTATGGGGTCGGTGGGGGCGCTCCTTGCAGGAGCAGCTGTATGGCTGACGGGATGGACGCTGGTGGACCCGCTAGTCAGCGCGGGCATCTGCGCGCTCATCCTCTACTCCTCATGGGGCCTCATAAAGGACGCCGTCAACATCCTCCTTCTGGGCGTTCCGGAGCACATAGATTATAGAGAGGTGGAGGAGGCTATAGCCTCGGCGGAGGGGGTATGCTGCGTCTATGACCTGCACATTTGGGCGATCACCCCCGGGAACGAAGCGTTATCCGCCCATGTCGTAGTAAATGGCGACAGCTCGCCGCAAAGCAAGATTGCCGGTGACCTGGCGCTGCTCTTAAAGGAGCGCTTCAATATAGGTCACTCAACTATACAGCTGGAGAGCGACCACGGCGCCGCTGGGTGCGCTGTCGGGGGGCTTTGCAGGGTTACTGGCGCGAGGGGAGTTTGCGCGTCGGCAGGCTCAGTGGTAGAAGACAAAGAAGATTGCGGGCACGATCACTCCCGCTAAAGCCAGGAAACCGCCCCGGCCCTTTACCCCTCGCCGCCCCTTGGTGAGGAAAAGTCCCGTCACCGCAATTAACGCAAGGCCCAACGCGTAGAGGTCCGCCATGAGGGTCCAAACACCCTTCGCGTGGTTTAGGTGCAGATAGTTCAGCGGGAACAGGAGCGGCCGCTCGACAAAACGCTCCACGTCAACCTTCCCGGTAGCGGTCTCCACCGTGAGGGTAGCTCCCTCAGTGAAAATCTGTAAGATCCCCGGTGCCGGGCGAAAAGAGGACTTAAACGCGCCCTTTACCGGCACCTCGGAGAGCACCGTCGCCACCGGATCCCCCGCCCCTACCACAGGAGCTATTGCAAAGGTCTCAAGCTCTATGGAGTAATTTGGGTTCCACTGGCTAATGTGGTTTAACGCGACCCCAGAGATCGCGTAAATAAGGGTCAGCCCAACGAAGAAAAAGCCAAGATCCCTGTGAATCGCCCTGTTGAGCTTTGCGAGGTTCATCTACTCTATCACCGCACCGGTTGCGCGTATCTGATAGTAGACCCCTCGTTTCTCGACGCAATCGCCCTTCTTTTCGGCTTCGCTCTCATTGCACCTGGTATGAACCGCCTCTATCTCACCTTGGACAGTCGCGACCCTGCCGATTGAGGACATCGGGAAGACGATGACTCCGTCATCAACCTTTACCCTGAAGGTCTCATACTCCTTGTCGCCGGCCAGCTCCATCCAACAGCCCCGCGTGCGGCAAACCCGCACAACCGTCCCCTCTACGGCCACGGTCTTGCCTAAGTAGGAGGCGGGATCGGAAGTTATCCGGGATATGGGCACCCGCTCCCCGAGGGAGACGCCGCGGCCAAAGGTATCGGCAATGGATGGCAGTGCGGTTAAAAGGACAAGGCAAAGCATCACGAGAAATGTTCTCTTCAAAATTTTTTCTCCTGGAATTTTAGTAAGGTTCGGTCTTTATGGACTTCGACGCTGATTCACCCAAATTGGTTACAGGTTGAAGCTTTAAATGATGCCGGGGATTTGAATTGGGAGGAGGCTGAACGCCTCCCCCTTTTTTTTGTCAGGACTTCATCTTAGTTGCGACTTTGCAGACCCTCGCCCCGAGGAGCGCGCCCCACTCCTCATCCTCCGGGGTAGGAGCGCCCTTGCAAGCCGCCCCATAGTGACCTCCGGTTTCTATGGGGTCGCCCACTACGACCATCTCATGGATGAGGAAAGCCATGAGGATCGTCATCATCGTCGTCTCCTTTCCTCCGGAGATGTGTCCGGAGGTGGTGAACGCCGCGCCGACCTTGTCCCTGAGCTTCTTTCTGGCTGCAACGCTCCTGTCTATCAGATCCTTCATCTCCGCTGTCGGGGAGCCAAAGTAGACGGGGCTCCCGAAGATGATTCCATCGGCGGCGATAAGGTCGTCTTTGGTTACATCCGGTGCGGATTTCACAACCGCCTCGCCACCCTCTCGCTCAACGCCGCGCGCGATGGCGCGGGCAAGCTTTTCGGTGTTACCGGTGCGACTGGAATATGCAATCAACACTTTAGTCATTCTGCTGCTCCTTGGCGTTACGTTTTTATGCTCAACCTATTTATGCTGTCTCGACCAATACTCCTCAAGGGCCTCGATTTTTACCTTTATGGAGCTTTTCACCTCAGAGGGAACGGCTTCAACCGCAGCGCGAGTCAGCTTAAGGGTAAAGGGTAGCGTTACCGACTCGGTGAGAATCGGGCTACGCGGTGGAAAGACCTCCACAAGGACCACGGCGACCACGGCAACTATTAAAAACGCCTTCACCGCTCCAAGAGCGGCACCAAGGAGGCGGTTGACGAAGCCGAGTCCCGCCGCCGCCATCAATCGCTGGAAGAGATACCCCGCGACCCAGGCGAATACCATCGCGCCGATGAGAATAACCGCAAAACCGATGGCGAGCTTCAGCCCCTCACCATCCACAGGCACATGCTCGGCTACTCGATGGTAAAAACGGAGCGCCGCCACTGCCCCAATTACGACACCGGCGATGGAGAAGATCTGGCGCGCCGCCCCCCGCAGCGCCCCGGCAATCGCGAAGACGCCGACACAGGCGAAAAAGAAGACATCGAAAAAGTTCATGGACCCCTCCCTCGGATTAAATTCGCTGAAATTCTAACTTAAAGCCCAAGCCATTGCGAGCCCATACCCTTTGCCGTATAATCTACCCAAAGTTTATGAATGTATATTCATCTGGAGAACAAGATGGTTATCAGACTGCGCGAACCTGTGAACGGCCTCACCCACGCAATCGGGGTGGCGCTCTCCATAGCCGGGCTCGTATTCCTAATCCTAAAATCGGTGGACCCCGTCAAAGTTTGGCATATAGTCACCTTCTCAATCTTCGGAGCAGGCCTGATACTCCTCTACCTGGCCTCAACCCTCTACCACTGGCTGCCCCTCGGCGCCGACGGCATACGGCGGCTGAGAAAGCTCGACCACTCGATGATATTCTTTCTCATCGCGGCGACCTACACCCCGATTTGCCTCATACCGCTCAGGGGAGGTTGGGGGTGGTCAATCTTCGGGGTAGTATGGGGGCTCGCGCTAATTGGCACCACAATCAAGCTTGCCTTCACATCAACGCCGAGGCTTCTTTCGACCTCTATATATCTCCTGATGGGGTGGGTGGTTATAGTGGCTATCTATCCTCTTTCAACCGCGATACAGACCGGGGCACTGGTCTGGCTCTTTATCGGCGGGTTGTTATACTCGATAGGCGCTGTCATTTACGCACTAAAGCGGCCGAACCTGATACCAAACGTATTGGGCTTTCACGAGCTCTTCCACATCTTCGTTGTACTCGGCAGCCTCAGCCACTTTTGGGTTATGTACAACTACGTTTCAACTCTTGAATAAAAAAAGCCCCCGCATCGCGGGGGCTTTTATATTTTAGCAAATCTCACTTTTTCAAACGGCTTCCAACGAGCGCCGTCAGCTTGATTTCCGTCTCCCCGGATAGGCCAAAGGAGGGCAATTCCTCTTTGAACTTGGCCATGGTCCCGTAGCCGCCCAGGTAGCCGTTAAGCCTGGCTGAGGCAAGAGAGGAGACGAAATCGGCCTCGGAGCGGTACCGCTCCCCTATGTCATCCATCAGAAAGGAGATCCCTCGAAGGTAGTACTTCTGGTGGTAATCCTCCGCCGGGAAGAAGTTTGTAATAGGTTCGACATCCGTCGCCACCGCACGCTTGGTGGAGCGCTCTATCTCCGCCACGGACTCCGCCGCCGCCTTCGCCTGCTCATCTCCAATAGTGAAGACGACATTGCGATACTGAGTAAAGCCCGGGTTGGAGAAGGCGTCATGGCTCCTCCAAAAGAGCTTCAACAGGTCGCGGTAGCTTATCTCCTCGGGGTTGAAGACAACCATGACCGTCTCGGTGTGGTCGCCGATTGAGCGGTAGGTGGGGTTCTCCGATGCTCCGCCTATGTATCCGACCAGGGTCGCGACTACGCCATCTATACTCCCGAACCGGGAGTCAAAGCCCCAGAATCACCCAAGGCCGAAGGCGGCCACCTCCAGCTTCTCCCCCCAGCCCTTGTCGATTGGGGCTGTGGTTTTAGAGTCGAATGCCGCTGTGCTTTCAGCGCGGCTGACTACATCCGATAGGGTAACCGACCCCGCCGTCCACTGACGCGGCAAACCGTTACAAAAAGCACCCGCCGCTGAAAATGTAGTTCCCGCAGCGGCGGCTGCGGTGCCCGCGGCCATAAGTATCGCTCCCGTCAATGCCATAAGTCTCACAGCTCACCACGCTTGACGAACTTTAACGAAGCTGTGTTTATGCAGTACCTGAGTCCCGTCGGCTGCGGGCCATCTTTGAAAACGTGCCCCTGATGTGCTCCGCAGCGCGCGCAAAGCACCTCCGTTCGCACCATGAACCACGAGCGGTCATCCTTAAGCGTGATATTTTCATGCGCTACAGGGTCCCAGAAGCTGGGCCATCCGGTACCTGATTTGTATTTTGTCTTTGAGTCGAAGAGGTCGGTGTCGCACGCCACGCACTTGTAGATACCATCCTCCTTGTTATCCCAAAGGTCTCCCGTGAAAGGCCTGTCGGTGCCGGCCTCCCGCGTTATGTGAAACGCTTCGGGAGATAGCCTCTTACGCCACTCATCATCTGGGAGATTTATCTTTTCGGCTTCGTAAAATTCGCCAGTCTTCACCGAGAAGAGCTTTACCTTGCCGCTTTCCATCTTATCCTCTCCAAATGAGAGACCGGTGCTCAAAGCCAACACGGCCGCAATGGTTATAAGCAGTAATGTCCATCGTACTTTCATTAGGATGCTCCT
>PKTU01000106.1 GCA_002869005.1 Deltaproteobacteria bacterium | reverse complement strand
TCAGCGAAGAGGTGACGGTTGGAATAAAAAAGGGTTAGGCTGTTAAGCCTAACCCTTATATTTTTGGTGGGCAGAGACGGAATTGAACCGCCGACACGGGGATTTTCAGTCCCCTGCTCTACCGACTGAGCTACCTGCCCACACTAAACCTCTTTAACCCACTGAATTGGAAGCCGTTTTTTACCCCAGCTAAGCGTTAGATGTCAAGCGGGGAATATCCGGCTCTTTGGAAAAAACTCTATTCATCGTCACTGAACACATCGCTGAAGTCCATGTTGAGGAATTCTTCCTCATCCTCATCAATTTTAGACTTCTTCTCCTGCTTCTCTGCAGGGGCGTCCCCAAAAGAGAAGTTGTCAAGGCCGGGCACCTTGTCATCGGCGCCTGTTTCAGCCGAATCCTTTTCGCCGAAGCTTGTGGGCTCGACGAAGAGGTCGTCGTTTGTTTCAGCGTCATCGTCAATGGTGCCTAGGTCCGGCTCATCGACGAATAGGGCGCCATCGTCACTGCCAAGTATATCTTCCGCGTTGAAGTCTATTGCTCCACTTGCCGCTTCGACACCCGAAGAGGTGGGGGCAGATTGGGCTCGATCCTCCGGCGAGACTGCAATAACCCCAAGCATCGCCCTTGTATCGGAGATGTCAGCGCCGCACTTTTTACATTCATCAAGATAGTCATAGCTTGTGTAACCACATTTGGGGCACTTCATCTTCTCGCCTTTCTCTGGGCCTTTTAGCGCCCATGAAAGTCTTCAGTTATCCAAAAAAAATATCATGAACCCTTTGTTTTCACAAGACCTTCGTCAGTTTGTGAGTTTTGCCAGCGCCGCAAGGGCGGCTGTCTCGCTACGTAAAATTCGACTCCCCAAAGAGAGCTTAATAAATTTCGAGGCGGTGAACGCCACAAGCTCCTCTTCGCTCCAGCCGCCTTCTGGCCCGATTGCTATAATGATATCTCCGCGCCCGCTATCGTAAGCAGCTTCATCAGCGTGGCGTTCAGCGAGAACGAAGCGCGTTTCTCCCAAAGTTGGCGGCCCTAGAGCTTTAAAAAATTCATCCGGGCCAACGGGCTCCGTTATTTGTGGAATCTTACCCCGTTCACATTGTTTTGATGCCGCCAGGAGGATCTTCCTCCACCTCGAAATTTTTTTTTCTACTTTGGCGTTGGCTATCTCTACTACCGAATGTTTGGCCTTGAGGGGCACAATCTTAGTAACGCCAAGCTCGGTGGCCTTCTCAAGGAGCCACTCCCATCTATCACCCTTTATCAGCGATTGAACAAGTACCACTTGCCGTAGTGGCTCTGAACTTGGCAGCTCTTTAAGGGCCCTGATTGCGACGGCCCCCTGTGAGATCCCTTCAATTACACCTGCCCAACGCTGTCCTTCACCATCAAAGATGAGTACAGATTCCCCAACGCGTGCTCGAAGTGAGCTTGTCAGGTGTTTAGCCTCGTCTCCACTGATGATCGCGCTGGCAGAGTCCTTGTCTATATCTTCCTTTGAAACGAGGAATTGCGGCATTCCATTCCCTCCTGACCCGTGATATTCGTTGTAATGGTACTACATCGTGGCATCACTTAGCCAAAGAGAGAGCGCCACTTGCCCGTTACCTGCTGCTTTGTTAGCATTTCGACACACTTACTTCCAAACATGAGCGTCAGGATATAAATGTCTCAACCAAAAAGGATAGTTTTAGGGACTGCCGGGCATATCGACCACGGAAAGACGGCGCTGGTCAGGGCCCTCACCGGCACAGATACGGACAGGCTCAAAGAGGAGCAAAAGCGCGGTATAACCATCGAGCTAGGCTTCGCTACACTTGACCTTCCCGGTGGGCAGCGTTTCTCCATAGTGGATGTTCCGGGCCATGAGAAATTCGTAAGGAACATGGTAGCGGGGGCCGCGGGAATCGACACGGTTCTCTTCATTGTCGCCGCTGACGAGGGTGTGATGCCGCAGACCCTTGAGCACCTGGAAATTTGCTCACTTCTAGGTGTCAGGAGTGGCATAGTAGCGCTCACCAAGGTTGATATGGTCGATGAAGAGTTCATCGAGCTCGTGCGGGAAGAGGTGACAGATCTGGTGGAGGGGACCTTCCTTGAAGGTGCTCCGATGGTGCCGGTAAGTGCTATCACGGGTGAGGGTGTCGACGCTTTGAAGGAGGCCCTTGCCGAGCTTGCTGAAAAGATAGAATCAAGAGATGCAAAGGGGCTTTTTCGCCTTCCTGTGGACAGGGTTTTTACCATCAAGGGATTTGGCACCGTCGTTACCGGCACCCTACTCTCCGGAGCGGTCAAGAAAGAGGAGGAGGTGGAGATTCTCCCCTCAGGCGTACGCGCTAAGGTGCGCGGCGTAGAGGTCCATGGAGAGCCGGTCAACAAGGCGTGGGCTGGTAACAGGACCGCCCTTAACTTCTCAGGGGTGGGTGTGGATGAGATTCACAGGGGTAACACCGTCGTTCATCCCGGCACCATGGGGCCGACCTATATGGTTGACGCAGCCTTTCGCCTCCTCCCAACGGTCGGCAAGCCTTTGGAAGATAGGCAAAAGTTCAGGCTTCACATAGCCACACAGGAGGTGCCGGTAACGGTTGCCCTCCTTGACGGCGACCTCATGGAGGCGGGGAGCGGCGGTTATGTTCAGCTGCGCTCCAAGGAAAAATTCATAGCCTGCCCAGGAGACCACTTCGTCCTCAGGGCCTACTCCCCGGCAAAAACAGTTGGCGGCGGAAAGGTAATTGACCACGCGCCGTCGAGACATAAGGGGCGTAAGGCTGAAACGGTGGAGGCGCTAGAGGTTCTCGACAAGGGAGAGGCGCTTAACAGGCTGGAAGTGTTCCTCATGCTGCGGCGCCAAAAGGGGCTTACGCCGCCGGAAGCCCAGTCAGCTCTAAATGTAACTATAGAGGAGGCGCGCGCGCTCCTTCAGCGAGCCGTCAACGGGGGGAAGGCGCTTGTGGTAGACAGAAAGACGCAGCACCACGTCGATGCCGGCTTCATCGAAGAGCTTGCAGGCGATGCGCTGGGGCTCCTTGCCGCTTTTCACGATGAGAACCCTCTTAAGCGGGGGCTAGGGATAGAGGAGCTGAGAAGTAAATACCCCCGCTACCTGGGCGCAAAGCTAATCGTCTTCACCCTCGATAAATTGCAGGCGGAGGGTAAGGTGGCAGTCGAAGGCGAGTTCGTAAGGTTGAGCGATTTTTCAGCGACGCTATCCCTTGAGGATGACGAGTTGCGCGAGAAGATTAGTTCTTACATCTCGGATAGGGGCTATGAAGCGCCAACACTGGAAAATATAGCGGAGGCGCTGGGTGAGGATGCGGCGGCATTAAAGCCGGTTTTGGAGTATCTTGTAGGAGAGGGACTCTTTGTAAGGACCAAGGAGGGATTCTTCTTCGATAAAACGGTTATGGATGGTTTCATCTCCAAGGTAATAGACCTCCTGGCAGAACGCGGAGAGGTCAGCGTAGCCGATATCAAGGAGCTGACGGGGTTGACCCGCAAATATACGATTCCCCTCTTGGAATATCTCGATACCAACAGAATAACCACGCGCAAAGGTGATGTACGCGTCGCCGGGGTGCGGGGAAAGAGGTAGTGATGGCGAGAAGCAAGCCTATGCTTATCGAAAGGTGGAAAGATGGTCTCTTCGAGAGCATCGAGGAGGAGGTAGTAGAAGAGGTCCCGCTTACGATTTATGTAAATGACCGAGAGGTGGTTACGCTTTTATCGCTCGGCGAATACATGGAAGAGCTTGCCGTGGGCTTTCTCCGCTCCGAGGGCTTTTTCTCCTCCAAAGAGGAGTTGACCGCTGTAGAGGTTAAGGATGGCATCGCACGAGTAACTACCTCCCGCGACACCGCATTGGTTGAAAAGCTGATGGAGAAGCGCACCGTCACGACCGGGTGCGGCAAGGGGACCTCATTTTATCACCCCCTTGATGGCCTAAGAGTCAAAGAGGTTACTGCAAAGGTAACCTTCTCACCTGAAGGCATACTAGCCAGGATGGCTGAACTGGAGGGGAAGTCGGAGCTGTATAAACGTACCGGCGGCACCCATAACTGTAGCCTCGCGACGGAGGAGGAGACGCTTATCTTCCGCTCCGATATAGGCAGACATAACGCAGTGGATATGCTGGGCGGCAGGGCTTTCATGGATGACGCCTCCCTTGATGGCGTCGCGCTGTTCACCTCAGGCAGGGTGAGCTCGGAGATCTTATTGAAGTGTGCAAAGATGGGGGTGGCGATGCTGGTATCACGCTCGGCGCCTACCAGCCTTGCACTGAAAATAGCAAATGAGGTCGGGGTGACCATCGTAGGCTATGCGCGCGGGAAAAAATTTAACATATACACCCACCAAGAGCGCATAGCGCGATGAATTTACCTGCCGTGGTCCTTTTAGTTGCTCCTTGGCGAAGGTAACTTTACACTCTAGGGAGCGGCCTTGAAATCGTCTCCGCGTGGAGGTGTGGTTTGTCAAAGAAAATAGCAGTAGCGAGCCTGATTGCGGCATTGACCGCCTTCGGCTACTTATTCTGGCTGAATCCGGGGCAGGTCGATTTCGTCCTCTACCCCGGTGGTAACGTCAAAACGAGCCATGCGCTCATACTCTTTTTGTTTTTCCTGACCGGCTTTGCACTCGCGCTCCTTATATCCGCATTCAGGGAGGCTTGGTCCTCATTTGTCTTTTGGAGGCATAAGAGAGCCGATGAAAGGAAGGGGGTCGCCGAGAATCTTCTGGAAAAATCCAAGGGCAGCATGGCGCACGGTGACGCCTCCACCGCGAGAAAACTTTTGGACAGAGCGCGGCGGATCTCCCCTGAACGCGCAACCATAGCTATGGAGTTGGCCCGCGCCGAGATCGCGGAGGGCAAATTCGATAAAGCGGAGCGGCGGATGCGCGCGCTCCTTGAGACGCACCCAACGAACCCCGAAGTGATCTCTCTTAACCTTGAGGTGTCACGCGCCAAGGGGGATTTTGAAGGTCAGATTGCCGCCCTCAAGAGATGGCTGGAGCTGGACCCCAAACACCTGCGCTCTCTTACCGCGCTACGCGACCTTTACGTATCCGCCGGAAGCTATAGCGAAGCAGCCAGAGTTCAGGAGAAGATCATCGCTTCTACGGGGCTAAAGCCCAGCGAACTTTCCGCTGAACGTCAGCGCCTAAACGAGCTTAAAATGTCTCACGCCGCGACCCTTGAGGGAGCGGCTGCCGAGAGCATCCTGCTCGCCCTTGCCAATGACGGCGGGTACGCGCCGGCCTACGCAAGGCTCGGCCGCATCTACGCGGCGCGTGGAGATTTTGAGCAGGCGGAGAAGCTTTGGGTAAAAGGCTACAAATCAACCGACAAGCTCTCGCTGCTGCTTTACGCCGAAAATTCCATGCGCTCCCGCAATAAAGCCGACCAGATGCTCCCCATCTATAAAAAGTTTGGAAAGAGGAGCCAGGGGGCTCTCTTACTTAGAGCCCGGCTGCTGGTATCTCTGGGGCGCAATAAAGAGGCGATTGAATACCTGCTAGCCTCCTCCGGCGCTTTGAATACTCCCTATGGCAAGTGGCTACTCGGTGAGGCCAATTTCGCCCAGGGCGAGTATGAAAAGGCCGCGCGCGCCTATCGCTCGGGCCTTGGCGGCGGAGAACTCCCGCTGCTCCCATTCACCTGTTCTGCGTGTGGCGCAAAGAGTCCTAATTACGCTACAGATTGCAATGCGTGCAAAAGCGCCGACTGTCTGGATTTCACACCAGAGCTTCTATCGTACGAGTAGACAAGAAGAAAATATATGAAACGTGCGGCGCTCATCATATTAGATGGTTGGGGTTACCGGACCGACCCCGCCAATAATGCAGTTGTCCAGGGGGGTACGCCTAACCTTGACGCCCTGGCGGCGCGCTACCCCTCCTCGACGCTCGGAGCTTCAGGCTTATCTGTCGGCTTGCCGGATGGTCAGATGGGCAACTCAGAGGTCGGGCACCTTAATCTTGGCGCCGGCCGAATCGTTTATCAGGAGTTGACCCGCATAAATCTCGCCGTTGAATCGGGCGATATATTTGCCAACGAGGCGCTTCTCGATTGCGCCGCCAAGGTCAAGGAGAGTGGCGGGGCGCTGCACTTGATTGGGCTTCTCTCGGATGGCGGGGTCCATAGCCATCAGGAGCATCTCTTTAAGCTCGTCGAATTTGCAAAACGTGAGGGCGTAAAGGAACTTTTCGTCCACCCGCTGCTGGATGGGCGGGACACTCCTCCTACCTCCGGGGCAGGATTCCTGCGTCGTCTTGAAGTTGTCCTCGCCGAAAAGGGCTTTGGGCGCATAGCATCTGTTGCCGGACGATTCTGGGGAATGGATCGCGATAATAGGTGGGAGCGTGTCGAGCGAGCCTTTAACGCTATTACAAAGGGAGAGGGAGAGCGCGTAACCTCGCCTGTCAAATCCGTTGAAGAGGCTTACCGGACCGGCGAGACAGATGAATTTATCCCCCCTCGTGTTGTCGTTGGTGAAGATGGTTTGCCCATAGGCCGCGTGGAGGATGGTGACGGTGTTATTTTCTTTAACTTCCGGGCAGACCGTGCCCGCGAGATAACTCGCGCTTTCACCGAAAAGAAGTTTGACGCATTTTGCGTGGCAGGCCGCCCAAAGCTTTCTTCCTATCTCTGCATGACGGAATATGACGAAACATTTGACCTCCCTGTAGCCTTCCCCCCTGAAAAACTTGAAAAGATTCT
>PKTU01000144.1 GCA_002869005.1 Deltaproteobacteria bacterium | reverse complement strand
CCTCCAACCTGTAAGCAACAGGCTGGTTGCTGGTGGTAAGCTTTATCGGGCCATCCTTAAGCTCACCGTACCTAAATAAATTGTCGCCCGATAGGTTCATCGCAACCTCTTCCATACCATTCGCCACTTTCCAGATGACTATCGAGTCCAGCGAGCCCTCCCCTACTACCCAGGGCACTGATATGGTTAGATCTCCATTTAGGAATGACTCAATCTTAGCCGCCGCAACGGGATACTCGGCCCACGCTTGAACCTCCGATACGGCCAAGGCTTCACCCTGAGGGCCAAAGGAGAAAAGTTTATAATAAATAGGCACTCCCAAAGGAGCGTTCGAATCGGTAAAGGAGGTCTCGCTGCCTCCATATAAAAGCTCATAGCTGACCAAATCTAAAGAACGATATAGCTCAAAAGCCGCTGCGCCATCTATCATTGACCAGCTTAGCGATACTCGACGATTCCCAGGCTCCACTACCCAGCCTTCGACGGGCGGATAATATCCTACCAGCTTTTGGACGAGCTCATCGCCAGCCCAGATTTCAACTTCTGTGCTGAGATTGCCCTTGGCATCAAGCGGCAATGAAAAGGAGACCTTGAATACCCCTTCGGGTATCAGCAGGGTCAACCCCTCTTTACCGAATGAATGGGGCAAGGAGAGAAACTTCTCCAGCTTGTCCAATGCTTTTTTGGCCGCACTGTCCAGCCGGAAGCCCTCCTTTAAATAAATCTCCCCGGTCAAACCCTCGACAGGCGCGGCGCTCTCAAGGCGCAATCTACCAAGACCCGTCTCATTTAGAAGATAATCCAGGAGGCTTGATGTGCGGCTGTCGCCACGGCCTCCCTCCATAAGGGCGTGCAGGTACGAAAACGCCTCCGTATAGCGGTAAGTTTTTATATAAGCGTCGGAGATGGCGTTGCCGAAACGCAGATCAACTTCCGCCCGTGCGGGATCAGCCGCCTTGGCCTTCTCAAGCACGCGCACGGCATCGGATGCGTACGCGAGACCCTTCTCGTTAAAAAACTCCCCCCGCTCCACGAGATTGTCAAACTCCGCCGCAGAAGCAGCATGAGCAACCGCAAGCGCTACAAGAAGGAAGAAAGCTATTAACGCTGGTCTCTTAATCAAATGCAATGACATGCCACCTTGTGTTTTTCACTGACCGCTTTTAGCTCGGGGATAATATTATCACACTTACCCTCAGAGCCCCTTTGCGCAAATTTACACCTGTGTCTAAATGAGCAACCTCTCTCCCCGCCGGCGGGCGGCTTTCTTACCCTGGAATCTTTTAGCATAGGATATGGATTGAAGGCACTTGCCAATAGCTCCTGTGAATAGGGGTGCGATGGGCCTTCGGCCCCGAAAAAAAGCTCTGCTGGGGCATCCTCGACTATCCTCCCATGAAGGAGCACGAGAACACGAGTTGAGATATATCTTACAAGCCTCAAATCGTGCGAGATGAAGACCATTGTGGTCCTCTGCTTTTCATGTATTTGACGCAGCAAGTCGAGAAGTTGTGTCTGTATGGGCTGATCAAGACCGCTTACGGGCTCATCCGTCACTATGAAAGAGGGATTCGTAGCCAAGGCGCGGGCAAAGATTACCCGCCGTTTTTCACCGCCGGATAGGCTTGTGGGAAATTCGTCCAGCCGTTGGAGGGGGAGCTGGACTATCTTGGCAAGCTTCTCTACCTCTTTCCTTGCAACGTGGCGTGAAATTGAGCGGTCATGTATACGAACAGCCTCAAGGAGCGCATCCCGCCCCCTGAAGGCAGGGTTTAAACTAGCGTAGGGGTTTTGAAAAACCATCTGCGCTGAGAGGCGAAAAGCTTTGTCCTCCCTGCCCCTTAGCTCATCTACGTTGTATCCGTTTACCCGGACAGTCCCCTTATCTATAGGCAACAGTCCCATCAAACACCTGCCGATGGTGGTTTTGCCCGATCCGGACTCTCCTACGAGGGCGGCAAGTTCACCGGGCGCCAGCTCGAAGTTAATCCCTTTCAAAACGAGCACTCGCTTCTCCCACTTTGCGAGAAGCCCAGAGCTTCCAAAGGACTTGTAGAGCCCCTCTACGAAAACTCGGCCCGCCGTCATTGCCTCACCTCAAAACAAGCTATTTTATGCCCGTCAGAAACTTCCAGAAGTTCGGGCTGCTCAAGGAGACACCGTGAGGTCGCCTTTGGGCAATGCACTGCATAAGAACAGCCGGCTGACACCACGTTGTCCTTCCTCCCCAACCTAGGAGATTCCCCCGCCAGCAGCCTCGCCTCCGATTCGAGCAAAAACCACGTATAGGGGTGCTTCGGCTTATGGCTCTTGTCCAAGACGGCTCTTACGTCACCGCTTTCAACGATATTTCCGGCATACAAAACAGCAACATCGTATGCAAGCATGCGAGTAGCGGAGAGGTCGTGGGTTACGAGGAGCAGAGTGGCGCCCTCCTCTTTTACGATCGATGAAAGAAGCGAGATAATTGAAAGCTTCAGCGTCGCATCGAGGCCCGTGGTTGGTTCATCAGCTATTAAAAGCTTTGGGCCCGGCGCCAGCGCCAATGCTATGGCAACCCTCTGCGCCATGCCCCCCGAAAGCTCATGGATGTATAGCTCCGATATTTTGTCGACATCGTACATTTCAACTTTACGAAGCCACTCGAGGCTCTGTTTAACAGCCTCCTCCTTATCGATGTTGGGATTTCCCCGCCTGAGGGATACCTGAAGCATCTGGCCGATGGTATGAAAGGGAGAAAGGGCGGTTGTAGCGTCCTGTGGTATTAGGGAAACCTCCCTGCCAAGATAGTCCCCCCAGGCCCTTTTCATTGCGCCCTTCCAGCCGGGAATGTTTTTCTTTATCACCGTTGTAGGCTCATAGATTACTTCTACGTACTGCTTGAGCTCATCGAAGACCTCCCTGCCCAGCACTCTTGCGCTGCCTTCCACCACGCCGGGAAGACCCGGATGTATGCCGAGCACAGACTGAACCAGGCAGGTTTTACCGGAACCGGACTCGCCAAGGAGCGCAAAGGTTCTACCGGAAATCACCTTTATGGAAACATCTGAGAGAATCTTCCTGAGATCGTTTCTTCCCTGGAGGTAAACGGTTAGCCCCTCGGTAGATAAAGCGTTTTCCATCACATACGCTCCTCTACCACGGCAAGGAAACCCTGGCCTACAAGTGTAAACCCGAGGAGCGTCAGGGAAATCATAACCGCAGGTAAAATCGCCGGCATGAGCTGCCCCGTGAAGACGCCGTCCTTGGCTAACGCAAGCATATTGCCCCAACTCGGGAGGGGCTCCTGTAGGCCGAGCTCTCCGCCAAGGTATGAGAGGCTGGTTTCCACGAGCAGCGCGTAAGCCATCAAACTCATGAGCTGCGCCAAGATCACCCTTCTCGCATGGCCCCAGAGAATATGGACAAACACTATGCGCGTAATGCTCACTCCGAGTGAGCGCTCAGCCTCAATAAAGGCTGCTTTGCGAAGTTTTATCACGCTGGATTTAATAGCTGCTGCAATCTGAGGAGCAAAAGTCAATCCAACCGCGCTCATTATCCAAAATAGATTGGAACGGGCGATGGACGCCACCAGCAGCACAAATACAAATTTGGGCAAGGAGTCGAGAACCTGTAAAAACCAGGAGGATACGGCACCCCACAATCTTCCGCCCAGAGACTCCGCGACACCAAGCAGGGAGCCAATTACTAGAGCCACGGCTACCGCCACCGCGCCAGGCGGCGTAAAGTAAGCGGCAGCTGAACCAAGCCTTGAAAAGAGGTCCCTGCCAAGGGCATCACACCCAAGCCAAGTTGTTGAATTCGGCAGCTGATTGGGTGCGCCCACGAAGGTAAAGGGGTCAAAGGGCATCCAGCCGAAGGTTGCCGCCAGGAGACCGGTTGTGGCGGGTAACAGGCAGAGTATACCGATAAAAAGGATTAAAAATCTCTTCTTCGACTCGTCACTTGGGTAACGGCTGATCTTTCCCATCACCCACCTACCCGTCTTCGCGGGTCCGCCATGTAACCGGCGAAATCACACCCCATCCCCACGACTTTAAGTAGCACGGACATTATGAACGCCGCGCCAAGAAGCACCGCCATGTCACGTTCAGCCGCGGCGCGCCACGCTAGGTAACCAACCCCGGGCCATCCCAGCGCCGACTCGACGACGACGAGTGAACCCAGGAAAAATGATATTCGCCTGGATATATGTGACAAAGTCCCCGGGATAAAATCACGTGCAACGACCTCTGGAAGGCTAAGGCCCAGCATTCTGACGCCGGTCAGGTGCTCTCCCTTCAAGGCAGTCCTTAACTCACCTGAAAAACGCTGAAAAAGGTCTACTAGCCCACCATCCCCCACGGCCAGGATTAGAGCGGCAACAATCCATGGCGCGAAAGCAGGCTCAACTGGGAGGGGAAACCAGTGAGGCGGCGTCCACCACCCTGCTTGGGCACCTGCCGCGATTAATCTATTTCCACCGGCGACGGCGCCATAGACATAGAGAAAAACAGGAATCGCGGAGAATATTCCGATGGTTGAGGAGAGAACGCGCACAAAGTAGGAGTGCCCGTAGATATTTCTAGCAATGGCGGCGCCAAGCGCAAGCAGCACAGATATCAGAAGGCCCATTATCAAAAGAGAGAATGAGCGGGCGACAGCGGGCCATATCAATTCGCTGGCATGACGTCCCTTTTGGAGACTTTCACTTATTCCGAATCGACCGGTGGAAGCACCACCAAGCCAGTGCAGATATTCTTTGCTGGATTCAATAATAAAACCCGAGCCACCCTCCTCGGCTCCATGCGCTACGGTGACCTCACTCTGAAGTCTGAGCGTTTTTACCGAGTCGGCGGGAGCCGCCTTGAGAACGGCGAAGAGCAGGAGGCTTGCGCCCACCAAAACCAGGAGGGCGGCGACGAGCTCCTTGCCGGCGAAGATAAGGAGCCCGAAAAGCAGCCTCCCGGTATCACTTCTCCTTCCAGTCCGCAATGTAGGAGAAGAAGTAGAATGGGTGGAGCCGCACATTTTCAATACGGCTATTGATAGCTGCGTACCTGTTCAAGCTCCATAGAAAGACGTAGGGCAAATCGTCGTGGAGGACTTTGTGGAGCTCACCATACGTTGCTCGCAACATCTCGGAGTTCTCCGCCTCTCGGCTCTCATCGAGGAGTCTGTCAACGCTGGGGTTGGCGTATGCCCCGAAGTTGTTCTGGTTTGGCCCGGTCTGAGTGGAGTGAAAGAGGGTGTAGATATTAACGGAGTTGTCAAAGGTCCACTCCGCAAGAACCATGTCAAAATCGTAATCTTCAAAAACAGCTTTCTTCCATGCCATAGGCTCAAGGAAGCGCACGTCCACATTGAGGCCCAGATTCTTTATCTGCTGCTGGAGGTCAAGAACCACGGCCTTTTGAACTTCTGACTGGGCAAGGGATATAATACGGAGAGTTACAGGTTCACCCTCCCACTCTCGTATCGAATCACCGTCACTGTCAGAAATACCGGCTTCATCCAACAGGGCTGAAGCCCTTTCAGCATTATATTCCCAGGGCTTAACGTCGAAATTGTAAGCCCAGGATGCCGGTGGGAAAGGACCTGAAATTATGGTGCCCCTGTTGCCATAGTGCGCCTTTAGCATCTCCTCACGGTTAAGCCCTGAAATCAGCGCCTGTCTGAAGCCTTTATGGCGCATGAGGCTTGAGCGGAAATTTAGGCCCAGGTAGCTGTATGAAAGCGTCGAATATGGGTAAAGCCGCACGCTGGAGAGTTCTTCGAGAGCCGGGATATCCTTGGGGCGCACCTGCGGTAGGAGGTCAACCGCGCCATATCTAAGAAGCTCGTTTCTTATATTGTCATCGGGTACCGGCGAAACCTCCACCGAGGAGATAGCGCCTTCTTTTGAGCTCGGATAATATTCATTTCTTTTGAATCTGATCTCTCCCGCGTGAGTCCATTCGCTGAAAGCGAAGGGCCCGCTCCCTACCGGCGATTCTATAGCAGACTCAGCGGCGACATAGCCATCTGGAAAACGATGCGCAGGAAGTATCTTAAAATCGAAGTAAAGCAGCGGATTTAAAACCTTCCGCTTAAAAAAGACAATGACAGTATTATCGTCGGGAGCCTCAACGGAGTCGAAAGCCTCAAACTGGGCACCAAGAGCTGTTGCCGTTCTCGGATCCCTGCCAGCTTCTATGGTAAAGACAACGTCTCTGGCGGTAACGGGTTTGCCGTCATGCCATTTCATACCCCGGCGAAGCTTGAATTTGACCATGGATTCATCCGGGGAGACCTCCCAGGATTCAGCCAATGCAGGGCCGACTTCACCGGCAATAGGGGGGGTTACTAACCCCTCGAACATGAGCTCGGTGGCACGCAGGCTTGGCATATCCGCAACCAGCATCGGATTCAAGCTTGTCGGCGCGGTAGATTCCGCGTACCGCAACCCCGCAAAGGCGGGTGTAATACCCACCAAAAGCGTGACCAACAGGCAGAACCGTAGTCTCATTTAAATACCTCCAGCATTGTAAAATCAAATGCCGCAAAATTTATCGGCAAATAAATTAATCTCTATCACCTTGGCGGGGCTTCCCCGCCGGTCCTAGACGCGTAGAGCCTTTTTAGGCTCTCATAACAAAGACGCGCCGAGGGGAACTGTCGACTCAACTCAAAGAGAATTTCAACCGCAGGCGCATACTGCCCCGTGCTTAAATAAGCCCCCCCAAGCTCTACAAAAAATGAGGGGGGATTTATGAAATCCGGGTTGTAACCATTTCTCTTTTGGTGCGCGCCATCAAGTTTATCCAGCGCGTCTACATAAGCGCCTCTCAGCATCGAGACTGAGGCAGCTTTTCTGCTAAGGTCCGCCTGCATTGAAGCGAGGAGGGCTGAAGCCATCTCCCCGCTCTCACCCTCTAGGGCTTTTATCCTGAAAACCCTGGAATCGGAGAGCGCCGTCTCAACATAGGTGTAAGGGTCCGAAAGGGGCCCGGACACATTATTCAAGGCTTGGAGTTTTGCCAGCTCAGAGAGCGGAACAAGGGTTGGCTTACTATCGGCCAATTTACGCCAGACCTCATATCCTTCGGCCATCATGCCTCTGGAAATCAGTGATTCGCCCCTGTAAACAGTCGACAACTCAAGCATGTCGCTGGAATCTATGAGCGGACCAAAGATAAGCGCCTCGGTGCCTGGCTCAAAAGATTCGCTCTCCAGCTTTGAGAAGAACCCTTCGCTGTCAAGAAAATCGCCTTCGTACCTGCAAGCCATTCCGCTGAAATAATTCTTCTCTCCAGCGGGAAGTGAAGCTGCTGACGCTCTGGCAAGGCTTGCAAAAAACCGGCTAAGTATCCGGTAGACGAATATTCCAGGCTCCGCCTTTTGTCCGGCGCCTGCAAAATCAAGCATCTGCAAAGCGAAAAGCCCCTCCGCAAAAGCACCTTCGCGGTACGAGGAAAGCGCGTCGCTGTAGTAACCCTCTGCGATGCCGGAGAGGGGGGAATCCCATGAAAATGCGGCTACCTCTACCAATTGCCGCACCTCTGAGGAGCCCGCTTTAAAACTCTTCTCCAGAAGCTCCCTGCCAAAATCCTCATCACCCCCAAGTAGCTCTATGCCTGCATTACCCAGCAACCATAACCCTTCATACTCCATCGGGACCTTTTGAGAAAAAATCTCTTTGGCCTTATCCAGCTCACCCCTTCTAAGGAGAATCAAGCCCTTTCTCGCCAAGAGGTCCGGGGTGTCTTCACAATCGGGGCACTGAAGATAAGCGGCCTCGATATTTAGAAAAAGGGCATCAATCGCGCTGAAGGTCTCCGCCATCTCCAGATATGCGCGGGTAAGCCCTGCGAAATCTCCATAACTGTTTCCTGACGAGAAAAATCTGATCGCCTCAAAGAGGTCCATCTCCCTGAAGTGAAGCCACCCCTCATCCTCTGTCAGGAGCTTTGCTATCTTCTCGTCACGGTTGGCATAAAGCCCAATCCAGCTGGTGGATAGGCGCTGTAAAGACGGATCCGCCTGTTCGGCGGACGTAGCCGTTGCCTCCGCTTTGCTCGCGGACTTATTACAGCCAACGAGCGAAAGCAGTAAAGCTATAACCAGAAAGCTAGCGACCCAGCTTCTTTTCAAGGTAAACCAGGTTTTTCTGGTGTTTTTTCGCCTTGTTGACCCAATCGCTGCCAAGGGTCTCCTCACTGGTGTTCAACCTTGCGAAAAACATCTCCCAAGCCTGGACACCTTTTTTGACGTGTTTTTTCTCCGCAGATAAACCGAAGAGAAGTTCCGATGCTATGCCGGAGTAGTAGTGCGCCTTTAGCGCCAGCACCTGACGCTCGTCGGCCGGGAAATAATCCATCGACTCAACGCAACGATCCAGCGCCTCCAGACCCTTTACCAGGAGGTCAACCGCCTCTGCATTTCCGGCTTGTCGTGCTGCCTGAATGGTCCAGTAACCCATTGCAAGGTTCAGGACGGGATTTTTTCTGTAAATGGGCTGGGCAAAAAGCTTCTCGAATTCGGCTGGAATCTCCGTTGTCCGGCGAAGCTCATTAAGTATATTTACCACCATAATTCTGGACTCCGGGTAACTGACACGCCCGGGGTCGACACGGTCGAGGAAAGCAAGCGCCTCCTCATTCTCACCACGCTCATAGAGCCTTGTGGCGTTTATAAAAGCCTCATCAATTATTGGCAGCTTTATAGGCTGGTCTTTGTAGTTGACCACATCCTCGTTAAAAGATATCGAAACCTGCAAAGGCCTGTAGCCGGGGGTTACAGCCGGGTTTACCTCCATCCTGAGGATGTGAGTTCCCTTCTCTGTGTTGAAGCCGATACCGTCGGGGCCGGCGACGCCGATCTCTTTACCGTCGAGCCATACCCTTGCACCTTCCGGGTCAGTATAGATTCTTACGTTTGTCTCGCTGGTTTGGGGCTGGAGAGAGATGAGGACTGTCTCGGTACGCTCCCTCTGTACCTTTACATTGCTTCTGCTCCAAGAAACATAGCCATCCTTAACGGCCGTTAGCTCGTGGATTCCGGGGGGTACGTCCGCGATTTTAAGCGGCCCCTGAGCAACGCCCAAAGAGTGCCCGTCAAGGATGACTTCGGCGCCGGAAGGCTGGACGATTACAAGCATCGAACCGGCTCTCTCATCGAGTTTTTCAGAGACTGTCGCGGTCTCGCCCGCCGAGATCTCTACTGATATCTCCTTTTCCACGAAGCCATCTTTCGAAAGCAATATTTTATGTAGTCCGGCAACAACAGGCTGAGTCAATGGGGTTAACCCAGCGCGCTTACCATCTATATCCACCCTTACGTTGTCCGGATCACTTTCAATTTTAAGAACGCCGACGCCGAGACCGCCCTCCTCGGTCAGGTCGACAAATATCTTGCCCACACCTGATTCCGACATCTGACTGAAGGCGCCCTTTTCAGGGTGGTAGAGGATTACTTCGTGAGAGGTATCGGCAAGCCCCTCCACCGCAAGAGGCGTAACACCCAGCTCCTCTCCGTCGACGAAAACCTTAATTCCAGAGGGCTTTGATTCGATTAAGAGTTCTCCGCCAGCCACCGGCATCGGGAGATCCTCTTCCTCTATCTCCTCCAGCTCATTATCTACTGGAACCGGAGCAGGTGTCTCCGCTACAGGGGCGGCCTCCTCAACTGCCTCGACGGCGGGTTCCTCAACAGGGGCTTCCTCGGCGACATCGGCGACGGGCTCCTCGGCAGGGGCCTCCTCGACTACCTCGGCAGCCGTTTCCTCAACTGGCGGCTCCTCAACAACTGCCGAAGCGGGCTCCTCCTCTTCTGCCGCGTCCTCTACAGCGGCTGGAGGCGGCGCCGTAGCAGCGGCCTCTTCAACAGCTGGCGCGGGCGCCGGAGCGGGTGTATCAGCTTTTTTCTTGAAGCCGGTAAGTTTCAAGGCGGCAACCACCATGTCGTCACCCAGAATCGAATTTTCGGAGGCATTGGCATCCACGCTGCCAGCCGCAACAAGGACGAAAGCTAAGAGCGCCAGTGCGGCGCATAAAGCAACATGCTTTTTAAAAGCTGCCGGAATGAGCGATTTACGCATAGCTCCCTCTATTAAAATAGACTTGAACTTAAATGGCATTGTCATGGCCCTTTAGCGGTTGAACTTTGGTCCGCTGCCTGCGGGTACGACAAACTGCATAAGGTCGAGGTTGGCGCTTAGGTCAACTGTGAGGTCCGGCACACCCTCCTCGAAAGGGTCTTGCCGCTCAAGCTTTATCGCCTTGGCTTCATTTACCTGAAAATTTTTCGCTTCAAGGGCTGCTCGCTCAGCACCGAAACCTTTTCTATAGGCATAAACCGTATAGTCCCTACCCAGGAGCGGTTCATCACCCTCAAGTATTCCACCGGAAGCGTCAATCCGCTTACGGCGTGAAATCTGGTACTTGCCGTTTTCGTCTGTTAGCACTTCCATAGTATAGGGGCTTGTCCAGACCTCAGCCTCCCTAACCGGATCGCCGTTTTTGTCAACAATCTCACCAGTAAGGACAGTGGGGGTCAGGTTAACCTTAAGCGCCTGCTCCAACTTGGAGGACTCGTTTGCAGGTATCTCCAAATATGTATCTTCAGCCATTTGGAATTTCTCGTCACGCACCTGCATTTTAACCTTCACAGGCAATTCAAGTGCGGGCAAGCCCTCAATGGTAAAATTGCCGACATCATCTGTCATTGCTATGACAAAGCGATCGAGTTTGATGAGAGCCCGGCCAAGTGGAATATCCTGACTCACTTTTTCATTTAGAGTTAATCTGCCGGTGATTGTCGTTCCGGGGGAGGCGGGATAGTTTTCACGAATATTCAGCCGAAACATACGTTTTGCAGCGCTCGCCGCATATTTGGAGTTTGGAAAAGACTGTAAAAAATCCCTATAGGCAGCAAGGGAGTTCATTCTTCTAACCCTTGAATACGCTTCACGCTCGGTTTCTTTGGCAAGCCTGTCGCCGGTAGCGCCTGAACCAGCTGTGACGCTTAACATATACATGCCTTCGGATACCTCTCGCAAAACCACCGCGCGCCCTACCCTCTTTAGCCTCTTGTTATAAACCACATAGCGCGCACCCTTCACAGCGCCGGCCTGAAGTTCCACCAACAGCTGATTACCCCGCACATACATGACTGTGCCGACAAAGCTGTCCTCGCTGATTACGACGGGTTTTGGCTTTTGAGTAGCGGCTTTTGTGGGGGCTGCTGCCGGTTTGGCAACAGGCGCCGGCGCAGGAGCCGGGGCAGGAGCAGGGGCCGCAGCTGGCGCAGGCGCCGCTGGTGCCGGTGCAGGCGCAGCCTGTGGAGCAGCCGGCTTTGTCGACTTTTTACGAATCTGCATAGCTGCAAAGCCGGAATCAGTGCAGACAGTAAGGGTTAAGACGCCTATGGCAAAGGCGACTACAAGACTTCTTGTTCTCATCACTTTACCCTTTTTAAAGTTTCAAGCCGGTGGAAAATACCCACAACTCGGTTGAACTCCCCAAACCTCAACCGTTATTTAATAGCATAAAAACGAGCTTGCTTACAAACACGCAAGTTGGTTTTGTGCAATAAAACTCAATCTCCCAGGCCGTTAAAAATAGGTGCCTGCGCCTTGGCTGATGGACCGTATCCTTTCCAAATCAGAACCAAAATCTTCATTCTTGGCCCGCCCTTAAATAACAGCCGCAATTCTTGCAGTGTTGGCGCGGAATAAGGTATAAGAGAAATCTTATACTTGGTGGCGGTTTAAATCATTTTAATATTTAAGGTAAAAGAGCTTCGTCATGCTGAATCCCCGGGCGACATCAGCGTTAATCCTATGCCTTGCCCTATCTGTTTTTTTCATTGCGCCATTTACGTTTGGCGCTGAAATATTACTTCCCAAGCCGAGGAGCGCCTTCGACTCCGAATTTATAACTGTGATCGGCAAGGGTAATCCCGGGGAAGCAATCCTCTGGCAACACATACGGGCGACAAGCGTGGACCAGGCCGAGGCAACCGTTGGCGGCGACGGCTTTTTCAACCTTACAACTGAACTCGACCCAGGCATAAACAGGCTCAATATCTCTGGTCAGTATCTGGAGCTCTTTTTCGATGACGGCTCTACCCCTCTGCCTATGGGGTTCTTTCCAAAAAGACACCACGCGGGGGATATATCCCAATGCCAGGATTGCCATGAAGCCGGCGGGGCGTTGGCTGACGGAGGATATCCCTATGTTTGCCTGGCATGCCATGTAGTCTTCTCTCAAAATCCGGCAAACAGCACAGATCCAATGGAAGATTCGCACTTCAGCTCCGTCATCTCCAAGTGCGGAAGCTGCCATGATTCACATATAAGCGACAGCAAAAAGATGCTCAAGGAGAGCAGCGAAGAGGGCCCCTGCAAAAAATGCCACTCTCAAAAGTACGTGGGATGGGACAATCACGCGGCTTTTGATGAGGGGGGGTGCATGGCGTGCCACGATGCACACTATTCCGGCTTCCCGAAGGGCCTCTATTCGTATATGCCGGAGCTCTGCCACCAATGTCACTCACAGGGCGACGATGTAGATGAAGCTCAATTTCATCCCCCCGGTGCCGCGCTTGATAAAACGTGGTGCGTAACATGCCACGACCCGCACTCTGAAAGCGACAAGTTAATTGCCAACTCTACCATGTCACTCTGTACAACCTGCCACCAACAAGTTCTTAGCGCCGGTCACGGCGACGAGCTTGAGGAATGCACCCTCTGCCATGACCCTCACAGAGCAGTTGGCACTGGACTGCTTAATGGGGAATTTCCCGCAGGCTGCGCTGAATGCCACGACGGCATGACTGACGGCGCCACTGTGCATCCACCCGTTGAGGAGGGTTGCCAACTCTGCCATAGCCCACACAGCGACACTAATCTCTCACGGGCGAGAGAGATGTGCCTTGAGTGCCATAATTTCCAGCAGGATCTTGAAATCGCCGCAATCCACGGCAACCTGCCCCTGGGCCTTGACGATTGCCTCATGTGCCACCCTGCTCATAATTCCGATGAGAATATTCTGGTGCGGGCCAAGACACACTTCCCTCTCACTCAGGGAAAATGCGACTCTTGTCACGGAGCCGGCAGCGCCACCTCAAGGAAGATCGACGACACCTCAACAAAGTGCGGAACATGCCATTCCATTCTACGTGACCTTGAGACCACGGGCACCGAGCCTCACTCTCCGGTAGTAGATGATGGCTGCCAGGTATGTCACAACCCACACATGTCTCCCAACAGGGCTTACCTGGAGTTAAAAGAACCAGGCGTTTGCAGGCAGTGTCACGACGATATACCCGAGGGGGGCGACGGTAAAACGCTGCACCCGGCTGCGGAGACCTGCACCGACTGCCACAAGCCTCACGGCGGGCAAAAAAGCAAGATGCTGATAGCAGAAGGTTCCAGACTCTGCCTTGAGTGCCATGATGACCCGGTCGATGACAAGCCGGTAACCCACGACGCGCTTGATGAGGGTTGCGCTACTTGCCATAACCCCCACGCCGGAGTCGGCAGCGGATTGCTCGTCGATGAGATGACCGCCGTATGCAGCGAGTGCCATGACGACCCGACTGAAAAGGAACATGTACACCCTGCTCTGGATGATGGCTGCACCGCTTGCCATAATCCGCACTCTTCCGAGAATGAAAAGCTCCTTAATGTGAAAGGCGATGAGCTTTGCATTGAGTGTCATGACAACCCCGAAGATGAGTATGCCGTCCTGCACAGCGGGCTTGAAGAGGGCTGCACCGCATGCCACAACCCACACTCTTCCGATAACGCCAACCTCCTTATCAGCCCGGACAACGACATGTGCTTTGAGTGTCATGACAACCCGGCCGAAGAAGGCGAAGCCCACTCCGCCCTTGAGGAGGGCTGCACTGCATGCCACAACCCACACGGCTCGGCAAATGAGAACATGCTCTCAGCTTCTCCTGACGAAATATGCACGGACTGCCACGACGATATTACCGACGACAAGCCGATAACACACGATGCTTTGGACGAGGGATGCACCACTTGTCATCTCCCCCACGCGTCTTCAAACGCAAACCTCCTCACTTCACCCGTAAACGAGCTTTGTAAAGAGTGTCATGAGGACCATGACGCGCACACTCTTGACGGCTCCTACGCGTCCGAGTGGGGCGGGGCTACACCCTTCCCCGTATCAGGCGGAGAGCTGGCATGCACAGGTTGTCACGCCCCCCACTCGGCGGACGAGGGCGCTCTATTCGCCGCCCCTGAGGATGACCTCTGCACCAGCTGTCACTGATGAACGAACCCCTCTCCGCGAGGTAAAGCAGGGAGGGGCCTTCTACACACTCCAAGAAAGAGCAGATGCAAGAAAGCTCAATCCTTGAAGGTATCCGCCAAAAGCTAAAAGCCTTTCCAAGGCATGTGGAGCCGCCCGGGTCGCATGACCCGGCAGCGGTAGCCTTGACGCTCCTGAATTCACAAAATGGCATAGAGGTGCTCTTTACAAAGCGTACCGATGATGTGGAGCATCACAAAGGCGAGATATCATTCCCTGGGGGCAGGGTAGAATCAGGTGACGCCTCACTCACCGACGCAGCGCTGCGTGAGACATGGGAGGAGGTAGGCATTGAGCCCCATGAACTTGAAATTCTTGGCTATATGGACGACCGCATCTCCATAAGCGGGTACCTCGTCACTCCGGTTGTAGTCTACCTTGAGCGAGAGAACTACCCTTTCAAGCCAGAACCCCGCGAGGTCGAAGAGATAATCCGGGTGCCCCTGTCACACTTGTCAAATGCCAATAACTACAGGCTGGACACCTCCACTTACTCTGGTATTGCAATACATAGGTTTACATGGGGCCACCATGAAATCTGGGGTCTAACCGGGGCCATTATGAACCAGTTTCTTGAGCTTGTATTTGACTTCCCCTCCTGTGGAGACCGATGAAATGGAGAGAGAACCTCTTTTTCAGCGATTCGCCAAAATGGACAAGGAGGCCGGCGCCCTTTTGGTCGAATACTATGAATGGCTACAGAGCGACCCGGGGAAGGGTTTATCTCCTGAAACAGCAAGCCCGCTGGCCCACGCCGCCGATAGATACCTGCGTGACTTCCTGGTAGACATAATGGAGACTCCCGCGAAGGAAAGCTCCGCAATGCACGTTAAAACCTACATAGGCAACTGGTACCCAATAAATACCCTGGAACCGTCACATGAGGAAATCGACCTCATCGCCACCTCGCTGGCGCTTTTACATGAATGGGGTGAAAAAACAGGGAAAATAATAGCTGACAAGGCATGCGATGTGTCGGCGCTTTTGGCTTCGGCTGAATACTTTCACAAACGTTTGGAGCAATTCTGGGCGCTGACCCCCGAAGAGGTAACTAAATGGCGTGGAGAAAACGATTACCGCAGATAGTTGCGCTGCTCCTTGTCGCAGCTTTCACTCTACTGGACCTTTCTTGTACGTCCGAGGACCGTTCTGGGGAGGAGCATCTGTTGGAGGTAGGGTGCGGCGTTTGCCACTCGACCGACACTCCTCTTTCAAAGAGAAAGACCCTTGAAGGGTGGAGGCGCACGGTAAAAGCAATGAGGTCGAGGGGCGCCAGGATCTCAGATCAAGAGGCAGAGAAGATAGTAAATTACCTTTACAGGATTAGGCCGGCAGAGAAATAGCGTTTGCCTCAGGCACCCTTTAAGGTCACGCCGCTGTTACCCCAACGTTTGAGCACAGATACGACCCTCTCCACCAAAACATCCATTGACGCTTTCACCGGAGCGCTTAACTCGATACCGGGCAATACGCTCTCCCCCTCGACACCCACGACCACCATCTTTTCGGGGGTCCTCCCCTGTAGGCGAAGCACGGCAACAAGGTCCTTTATACCCATCTGGTGAGGAGAAAGAGCTCTTTCGAAGACGGTCTCTATCTCCTCCTCGTCAACCTCGACCAAATCGCCGGGGATGCCGCCCCTCATCACACAATCGAGTAGGATTATAGCGCCATACCCCTCCATATAGGTGAGGAGTTCAAGGCCCAGGGTTCCGCCATCGAGTGTATCTACCGTGGGAGGAAGTTCATATCTTTCGAGGAGGAGGTCAAGGGCAACCGGGCCTGCCGAATCATCGGACATAACCCGGTTGCCAAGGCCAAGGATGAGGGTACGGTTAGATTTTTGAGTCTGGGTCACCGTACTTATATCCATTGAACATAGAACCGCCGCTGCCGTTACGCTCCGCTACATCGGACATCCACATCGCATAGATGTGTGTGATGAAAAAGCTTGCGAAAATAAACATTGAAAAGTAGTGCGCGAGCCTCAGATAACCGTTGTTCATGAAACCGAATACCCACCCGAATAGCGAGTAGGCCGTTCCCGCCGGGTCCGCCTGCGAATAGAGGGCGAAGCCTGAGACCACTTGAAAGACCATTATAAGGCCAATCGATAGATAGGCCAGGCTAGCCATGGCGTTGTGACCCAGGGTTGCTTTAGGCCGTGGAGAAGCAAAGGTATAGTATTTTACCACATCCACCAGGTTCTCCCTGCCCTCGGGATAGGTAAAGGGCAGAAAGTTTCTTAAACGCGCAAAACGGTTACCTATTACGCCCCATAACACCCTGCCGATAACTCCAAGCATTAGCAGCCATCCCAATGAAAGATGGATCGCCCTAGCGTAACCCATAACAAATGCGTCGGGATTATTTGCGGTCGATAGAAAGGGGAAATGTATGTATGCCCCGGTGATAGAGAGGCCCACCACCGACACAAAGTTGGTCCAGTGAATCACCCTTATCGGAAACTCCCAAACCTTTATCGCTTTAATTTTCTGCATGGTCGTCTCCCTAGGTTAAAGCACCTTCACCCGTGAAACTTCATTACCATCCTCGTCCAAGAGATGCACCGCGCAGGCAAGGCAAGGGTCGTAGGAGTGGATAGTCCTCAAGATCTCGATGGGCTTCTCGGGATCCGCTACAGGTGTCCCGATGAGGGCTGATTCGTAGGGGCCGCGCTGCTTTTTCGCATCCCGTGGGGAAGCATTCCACGTTGAGGGAACAACCGCCTGGAAGTTGGCGATCTTGGCATCACGAATGTTTACCCAGTGGCTGAGCATCCCGCGTGGCGCTTCGTGAAAGCCCACGCCGCGCGCCTCTTTGGGCCAGGTCGATGGATTCCACTTGTCGCCTGTATGTATGCGGATATCTCCCGTCTTGATGTTTGCGATAAGCATATCAAGCCAATCAAGGTTCTTGGCGGCATATATAAGCGTCTCGATGCCGCGGGCCGCAGTGCGCCCGAGAGTCGAAAAGAGCGCCGTGGCGGGAATATTGAGGTCGCCGAGCACTAGATCAACGACCTTCTTATATTCAGGCTGTCCGTTTGCGTAAGCGACAAGGCACCTGGCAAGGGGGCCGACCTCTGCGGGGCGGTCCATGTAACGCGGCGCCTTTACCCAGGAGTATTTGCCATCGGTATCAAGGTATTCATACTTCCCGTCCCCCGGCGATGGCCCTGTGTAGTTTTGGGTTGTTTCACCGGAGAGAGGGTTTAACCCCTTATCGTCGCCCTCTTTGTAGGAGTACCAGGAATGCGTCACGTATTCAGTGATATCCTCGGCTTTAACCTCATGCAACGTCGGGAAGTCGGCAACGGTGACGCGGCCGGGTTTTAACCACAGTCCCCTGTCGTGGAAGCGTGGGCCGGTGGTCGTGGGGAAATCACCAAAGGAGATAAAATCGAACTCTCCGCCGCCGCCGCCATAGCTGCCCCACTCCTTGTAGAAGGATGCAACTGCGAGGAGGTCCGGAATATAAACCTGTTCAACAAAGTTCTTCGCTGAGACCAGAAGCTCTTTTATGTGCGCCAACATATCCGCGTTTATCGCGTTCTGGCTGTTTGTATCGATTGGTATCGCCATGCCGCCGACGAGGAAGGTCTGCGGGTGGGGGTTCTTGGAGCCGAGCAGGGCGTGAATCTTTATCACCTCACGCTGCCAGTCTAGGGCTTCAAGGTAGTGGGCGACGGCCATGAGGTTCGCCTCGGCTGGGAGCTTGTACGCTTTATGTCCCCAGTATGCGTTTGCAAAGGGTCCAAGCCGTTTGGTGCCGACGAATGCGGCAACTCTCTGCTTAATCGTTTCGAAATACTGCGCGGAGTTCTTCGCGTAAGGGCGGTTGCCCAAAACATCAACCGCATACTTCTTGGCTACGCCTTGCGCAAGGGCGGCCGTCTTGGCGGGGTCCGCCTCAAGGGCGGAGGTGATATCCACCCAGTCCAGGGCATGGAGGTGATAAAAATGGATCACGTGGTCCTGTACCGCCTGTATGCCGATTATGATATTCCGGATAAGCTCGGCATTAAGCGGAGGGACGATGTCAAGTGCATCCTCAACCGCGCGCACGGAGGCAATGGAGTGGACCGTGGTGCACACACCACAAAAACGCTGCGTCCAGTACCAGAGCTCACGCGGATCACGGCCCTGAAGTATCTGCTCAATACCGCGCCACATGGTCGAAGAGCTCCAGGCGTCTTTTATCACGCCGTTTTCAACCACCGCCTCTATGCGGAGGTGGCCTTCGATGCGGGTCAACGGATCGACAACAATCTTTTTAGCCATCAGATATTACTCCTTATATGAAGCTGCATCGCAGCGTCTATTATTCTTTATCGCCACCGGAGGCTTTGAGTTGCATTGTCTTGGCGACCCCATGCACCGCTACACCTACGGCGGCGGCGGCGGTGAGGCCAAGGCCTACTTTTGTCGCCGTCACATCGGCGCCGAAGCCGGGAACGTCGGGCAAGCGGTCATAGAAGGGGCCCATCGTATCCCAGAAGCCCGGCTCCGAGCAGCCGACGCAGCCATGCCCGGCCTGGACGGGCCAGGAGATCCCGTCGTTCCAACGCACTGTCGGACAGTTGTGGAATGTGCTCGGGCCCTTGCAACCCATTTTATAGAGGCACCAACCCTGACGGTGCCCACTGTCTCCCCATGCCTCGACATATTGGCCCTGATCGAAGTGGGCGCGGCGCTCGCAGTTGTCATGAATTCGCTTGCCGTAGGCGAAGAGGGGGCGCTTATATCTGTCGGTGGGGGGGAGTGTCCCAAAGGTGAGGAAGTGCACTATGGTCGCGGTAAGATTCACTACGTTCATCGGGCAACCGGGGAGATTTATAATCGGCACACCCTTAATTACATCCATGACACCCTTAGCCCCTGTGGGGTTGGGCTCTCCAGCGGCGATACCGCCAAATGCAGCGCATGTACCCACTGCAATCACCGCAGCAGCGTTCCCACAAACCTCTTTCGCTGAAGAGAGCGCGGTACGCCCGCCGACCATACAGTAGATGCCGTCTTTGTTCACAGGGATGGACCCTTCAACGACTGCTATGTATTTACCCTTGTATTTCGTCAGCGTATTTTCAAGGGCCTCTTCGGCCTGATGGCCTGCGGCCGCCATGATGGTCTCATGGTAGTCAACTGAGAGGTAATTGAGGATCAGGTCTCCAACCGAGGGGCGGGAGGCCCGTAAGAGCGACTCGGAATCGCCCGCGCAGTCCTGATACTCCATCCAAACCACCGGGGGGCGATTGTCAGCGGTTACGGCTGCCGCAGCTTTTTCAGCGAATGAAACGGGAAGTGCTAAAGTTGCAGCCACAGTGGTCATAAATCCGAGGAATCCCCGGCGACTTACTCCCCTGCTCTCTAAATATTCTTCCAGAGAAGCCTCTGTCCAGACACTCTCATCCTTGCTCATAATTCCTCCTGCTTTGAAATTTGTTGGAGTTAAAGGCACCTACAATTACTGATTGCCGCGTAACCCCACCAATGCACTGTCGTTAGACCTCAGACGTAAATAATTAAGATTTTTACAATTAAAACATTGTTCTGCCATATCTTTTGACCAAATCTAAGCCATTTTAGCTAAACTAAATTTTATATACTTTTCACCTGATTCCCTCAATAAGTTTTTCAAATAAAAGCTCCAGGAAGTCTGCTCTCAAAATAGTGGCTAAAGCTAATTTGAGCTGTACTCTCGGTAAGTTTTACTGCAAACAAACCTTGTTAATTTAAAATCTACCGCAACGATTAATTCCGGCAACTTGCTTTGCCGTCTAACCCAAGAATATTTTTACCATTAATGTTCCGTTTACGGCTCCATTCTGCAATAATCCATAAATGATCCTCACATAAGAGGAAGAGGCAATGGCAACGAGCACCTTCGCAGAAGAAAAAGACAGCATTCTCTCCTGGTACATCCTCCACCACTCGGTGGACGATAATGAAGTACAGGAGCTCTCAGACAGACTGGAGCGCGCGGTTGACACCGCTGAGCGCCTTCATACAGGTGTGACAAGAAAGACTGGCGAGCCCTATATCTACCATCCGCTAAGGACCGCGCAGGAGGTTAGCCGCTTCGGCAGGATAGTCGACTGGCCCTCCATTGAAGCCGCCATACTCCACGATACGGTTGAAGACACAGATTATACCCAGGAGGAGCTCCGGAGAGATTTCCCCGAGTGCGCGGACCTTGTTGAGGCGCTGACCAAAATTAAGGAAGACAAAGGACTCACCTACCGGCGCCTATTTGAGCATGCCTTAAAGGATATCAGGGTGCTCCTCGTCAAGATTGCCGACAGGGTTGACAACCTGGACACCCTCCACATATTCAACCGCGAAAAACAGATTAGAATCGCCGGTGAATCGGCCTCGATGTACGCCAACATCTGTGAACGTCTGTGCATGATGGACTTGGCAAGTCGCTTAAGAGAGCAATTGGGGGAGTATCTATCTCCTGAAAAATTCCACGAATTTCAGGATGTCCAAGCAAAAGCGAAAGTTGAGCTGGAAAAACCCATCGGTAACCTTCGAACCCGGCTTGCGGAGGCTTTCCCCGGCAATCTAACAGTACGCATTGAGGTGAACTGGGCGCGTTTTGACCCCGACCTACCTATTAAACGTGAAAACCTCTTCTCTGTAAGGATCATAACGGAGAGCCGCGAAGCTGCGTACCAAGCACTAGGAAGAGTCCACTTAACTTTCCCGTCGGTGCCGGGCAGCTTTCGAGACAACATTTCAAATCCCAGGGAAAATGGCTTTAGAGCCCTTGAAACACAAGTAACATACAAGGGAATGATCGTACGCTTTACAATTTCAAGCCGCGACGACGACCGCTTCAACCGGCTTGGCCTGCTCTCAATGGATATAGAATCAGCTCAATTCAACTCTAGATACCTTAAGGACCTCCGGGAGTTTCTTGAGGCCGATGAGCAGACCAGCATTCAAGACTATCTGCGTTTCAACCAGCCCGATGGGATTCAGGTAATAACGCCTAAAGGGCTAATAATAAACCTGGAAGAGGGCGCAACCGCGCTTGATTTTGCTTTTGCCGTCCACAAGGAGCTTGGCTTAAGAGCCGCGGGCACCAAAGTAAACGACAAGACAGTTCACCTCTCAACCCCTCTCAACATGAATGACAGGGTTGAGATAATCCCCTCAACGAGAAATGTCTGCACTGATAATTTTCTCGACTGGGCTCATACCAGGCGAGCTGTAACAGCGATAAAAAAGCACCTTCGCCAGGAGGAGTACCACAAGGCGGCGGCGGAGGGTAAAAAACTGCTCCTCGGCGTAGGGAGCGCCGCCAATATGGACGCGTGGGAGGTCGAAACGCGCGCCAACACCATCGCCGCCCAGAGCGGTGAAAAAATCGAGAAAATATACCAGGATGTATATCTGGGAAATCTGCCTTTAGAGCGAGTGCTTGGGCCCCTCGCAAAGCCTGGAAGGAACCCCGTGAGCGCCCTTCTACAAAAGGTCATCCCGGGCAAACCCATACCGGTTCGCAAAGTTAGACGTTATGACTTCGAATCCAAGACGAGGAAGTTCTGCCAGCGCTGCGTCCCCGTGTCTGGGGATGATATAGAGGGGGTGCCGGACGGCAGGCGGCTACTCGTCCACAGAAAGGGGTGCGTGCTTGACACCGCGGAGACGAAGGTTCCCCTCCAGTGGGACAAACAAAAAAAGATAGAGCTTCGCGACCCGGGCCCTATAAAACTCAATATTTGGACCACAAACGTTCCTGGCCTTCTATACCACGTCGTCGCGCCCTTCAGGAGCCTTGACATAGACCTCAGCTCCATCACCCTTCCCGACGAGGATGATATTCTTAGACTCGAATTCAGCCCCGGCACCTCCCGCGCGCTTGACAGGATACTACGCGACCTTCGCAAGATGGACTTCATTCACGATATTCAAATCCAGCCCGGCACCGCAAAGAATTAGCATCGGATGAGGAGCGCCGTTAATAAAAAGAGGTCAAAGGGTGCGCCAATAAAAAATGGCGAGCCGCGCTGCGCCGCTATAAGCGCACTAAATGATATTGAGCGGAGAAAAGCCTACGCGGACATTTATCTTAAGAAAAAATGGACAGAGGTACCCTTCGGCGATCCGCGAGATAAAGCCCTAGCCACAATGCTCGTGTATGGGGTGCTAAGGTGGCGAAACCGTCTGGATGCCATAATCGCACACTGCGCCGGGCGGCCCATCTCGAAAATCCAGCGTGCGCTCTTAAATCCACTCAGAGTAGGGGTTTACCAACTAATATTTCTAGACAGGGTCCATGCCGCCGCAGCCGTCTCGGAGACCGTCGAAGCTGTCAAGACGCTTGGCTATTCAAAGGGAGCGGGCTTTGTAAATGCTGTGCTTAGGTCTGCCTCAAGAAATGGGGGCGAGCTTCCCGGAGCCGAGGATGAGCTAGAGAACCTATCTCTGGAAACAGGGATGCCAAGGTGGCTTATCGAACTTTGGCGCGAAGAAGAAGGTCTTGCAGGCGCGACCCTTATCGCGCGTGCGCTCTCCGCGACCCCCCCGGCATTCTTCAGGGCTACCGGCGAAGGAGGGGTGGAGGCGCTGCTTCAATGCCTTGACACGCCGAGGGCAAAGGGGAAGGGCCTCTACGCACCCGGCAGTTTCTGGTGCGTGGGAGGCGGAGAGCTATCTGAAAGTGAATTGGTTACCTCAGGCAAGGCAATTATTCAGGGGCAAGCATCACAACTGGTGCCGCTTTTGCTTTCGCCTGAACCGGGGGCCAGAGTCCTTGACTGCTGCGCGGCGCCGGGGCTAAAGACCACCCATATCGCGGAGCTTATGGGAGATTCCGGAGAGATAGTAGCCCTCGATATACACGAAAAAAGAGTACGGGCGGTTGAAGCGCTCGCCCAATCTTTGGGATATTTATCGATAAAGGCCGTCAAGGGTGACGCAAGGATCTATAAAGAAGCGCGGCCCTTTGACGCGGCCCTGCTCGATGTCCCGTGCTCCGGGCTGGGAGTATTGGCGCACAATCCTGAGAGAAAATGGAGGCTGTCGCCTAAAGAGCTTTCTACCTTCCCGCCCCTACAGTATGCGATAATCGAAAACGCGGCGAAGCTGGTAAGGGTGGGCGGAGTAATAGTTTACTCTACATGCACCACGGCAAGAGCGGAGAATGAGGGAGTCATTAAGCGATTCCTATCTGAGAATAAAAGCTGGACGCTTGAACACCCTGAAACCTTCGTCGCTCCCTCTTTAATAAACAAAGAGGGCTTTTTCAAAACTTTTCCGATGGAGCCCGCCGTCGATAATGGTGGACATTTGGATGGATTCTTTGGCGCAAGGTTACGGAGGAGAGGCTAGATGAGAAAGCTTCCTTTTTTCATCTTCTACGCTCTCTTGGCGCTTGCAATAGCTGGGCTCGGCGGATATCTGGTCGTAGCCTTTATGGTAGAAAACGCCCCGGAGGTCTCCGTGCCCGCCATAGAGGGGCTAGAGCTGACTGCCGCCCTAGAGGTATTGACCGAAAATGAGCTCGACCTTGAGGTCAGAGGCTTTTCCTTCTCCGACGAGGTTGCCAAAAACAGGGTTGTCAGACAACGTCCGGCGGCTGGGGTAATAGTCAAGGCAGGGAGAGGAATAGGAGTAATTCTATCGCGTGGGCCCGAGCGCCACTCCATGCCGAATGTGGTAGGCAGAACTCTTGAAGACGCAACGATCCTGCTCACACAGGCAGGACTCGCGCCTGAAGTTGCCATAAGGATACCGGGCAAAGAGGAGGGGCTGGTACTGGCCCAGGCGTTTGAGCCCGGCGCTCCTCTTGAAAGTGGAATAGCGATACCACTCATTGCCTCCACCGCCCCGGAGCCCAAGCTCATGAGGATGCCAAACCTTCAGGGTTTAGAGCTCCACAAAGCCGAAGCGCAACTCGAATCCCTGGGGGTGGGAGTCGAGCGCGTGGAAGAGGTCCGGATCGGGGACCCTTCAAGGGCCGGTAGAATTCTAAGCCAGGAGCCGATGCCGGGCAGTCCCATTCCACAGGGGACGAGAGTCTCTCTCTCGGTGGCGGAACGGAACATATCCTCCTCACCTGGGAGGATGGTATTGGTGGAGCAGCTCATCCCAGCTGGATTCACCACCCGCGAAGTCGAGGTTGTAGCCCAATCAGTTTCGGGACGGCGTGTTATATTAAGGGAGATGATCCCTTCAGGGGGAGCACTCCGCGAACTCGTTGAGCTAAGACCTGGAGAGCGCATACGCGTATTCGTGGACGGGAAAGAGAAATAACCCGCCCCGAAAGGGAATTTGTGGTTCCCACAAGCACCATTTAACCCTATAATCTTTGACCTCTAAACTTCTAAAATTTTAGTTGGGAAGGAACGCCTTTAAATGTCGATAATAGCTACCTCTATACTCTCCGCGGATTTCGCCAACCTTGGGGATGAGGTGAGGGCGATAGCCGCCGCCGGCGCCGACTGGGTACATGTCGATGTTATGGACGGACGCTTTGTCCCGAACATCACCATCGGGCCTCTGGTTGCAAAGGCGGTAAGGACCATAACCGACCTTACAATGGACGTCCACCTGATGATCGTTGAACCTGAGCGGTATATAGATGAGTTCGCAAAAGCAGGTGCCGACTACATAACAGTGCACGCCGAAACATGTCCGCACCTTCACCGTACTGTTCAGCAGATTAAGCAGGCAGGCGCAAAGGCAGGGGTCGCGCTGAACCCTTCCACACCGCTTGATGTTCTTAAATACGTTTTGGAAGAGCTGGACATGGTGCTTATTATGAGCGTGAACCCCGGCTTCGGAGGCCAATCCTTCATCCCCTCCGCGACGGAGAAGATAAGGAGCCTTAGGGAGCTTGCAACCTCTCGCGACCTCGCCCTTACGATTCAGGTGGATGGGGGCATCAATGATTCCACGGCCAAGGAGGTGGTAAGCGCCGGGGCCGATGCGCTGGTAGCAGGGAGCTACGTTTTCGGCGCGTCGTCCTATGCGCAGGCTATTAGCTCCTTGAAAGACGCCTTCAACTCAATTTAATTAAGAGTATTTCTTCAACTTAAATATATATTTGCCAAACTTCGGGAGAAGTTCCCTTATGGATTACAAAGACACACTAAACCTTCCCAAAACCGAGTTCCCAATGAGGGGAAACCTGCCCAAGCGCGAGCCTGAAATGATTGAGCGCTGGGAGGCGGATAAAACCTACGAAGCCCTTATGGCGGCAGGTGAAGGCAAAGAGACCTTTATCCTCCACGATGGCCCTCCATACGCCAATGGTCACATTCACATGGGGCACACCATAAACAAGGTGCTAAAAGACATTATCGTAAAGATGCGCTCCATGCAGGGGTTTCATTCACCTTACATACCGGGGTGGGATTGTCATGGACTGCCCATCGAGCATCAGGTTGATAAGGAACTCGGAAAAGAGAAGGCGGGCATGTCCAAGGCGGACTTTCGCCGCTACTGCCGCAAATACGCGGACAAGTTCGTATCGATACAGCGCGACGAGTTCAAACGCCTTGGGATCTTCGGGTACTGGGATACGCCCTACCTCACCATGAGCTTCGACTATGAAGCCCAAACGGTAAGAGAGCTAGGTAAATTAATGGAGTCCGGCGCGGTCTACCAGGGCAAAAAACCTGTCTACTGGTGCATCGACTGCGGCACCGCGCTCGCTGAAGCTGAGGTTGAGTATGCAGATAGGAAAGATCTGGCTATAACGGTGGCCTTCCCGATCCCCCGCGACCTTGGCGATATCGCCCCGGCGTTAAAAGGTATGGAGAGCCACGTCGTTATCTGGACAACGACACCCTGGACGATCCCGTCAAACCTGGCAGTAGCGCTTGGCCCCGAAATTGAGTACGCGGCCTATGAGCTTAAGGAGCGCCCCGGCAAGGCGTACATCCTGGCCAAACGCCTCGCGCCAATAGTTTTCGAGGAGATGGGCACGGAAGGTTACAAGGAACTGGCCGAGATAGACCCGGCCTCGCTTGAGCGTATAGAAGCCAGGCATCCACTATATGATCGCCCCAGCCTCATTATCCTGGGCGACCACGTCACCCTTGACGCGGGCACCGGCTGCGTACACACGGCACCCGGCCACGGTCAGGAGGACTATGAGATCGGGCTTAAATACGGCCTTGAAATATACGCCCCCGTAAATGACGAGGGCAAGTTCACCGTTGACGTTGCCGACCTAGAGGGGGTCGACGTCTTCACCGCCAATAATCTGGTTGTGGAGCGGCTGGACGAGAACGGATATTTACTCTCCTCCGCAAAGGTGAAGCACTCCTACCCCCACTGTTGGCGTTGTAAAAAACCGGTCATTTTCCGCTCAACCACCCAGTGGTTCGTCTCTATGGAGAAGACCGGGTTAAGGGAGAAAGCCTTAAAAGAGATTGACAAGGTTAAGTGGATACCTCATTGGGGTCGCGAGAGAATCTACGGAATGATAGCTGCCAGACCCGACTGGTGCATCTCCCGCCAGCGCAGCTGGGGAGTACCCATTGTAGCCGTGGACTGCGAAAGGTGCGGGGAGACCAAGATGGGCATGGATATCGCCGAGCGCGCCGCTTCCTATTTTGAGAAGGAGGGCGCAGACGCATGGTTCGAGCGCCCCGTGGAAGACTTCCTTCCCGAAGGGACTGCCTGCGATAAGTGCGGCAATGAGACCTTTATAAAGGAGGAAGATATTCTCGACGTCTGGTTCGACTCCGGGGTCTCCTTTGCGGCGGTTATGGAGAACAACCCCCTGCTCTCCTCACCCGCGGACCTCTACCTCGAGGGCTCGGACCAACACAGGGGTTGGTTCCATTCAAGCCTCCTGGCATCCGTCGGCACGCGCGGCGCGGCGCCATACCGCACAGTACTTACCCATGGCTTCGTGGTGGATAAAAATGGCAGAAAGATGTCAAAGTCGTCCGGCAACGCCCTGGCGCCTGAAAAGATAGTAAAGCAGCGCGGCGCGGAGGTTTTGCGCCTCTGGGTTGCCGCGGAAGATTATCGCGACGACATAAGGGTCAGCGAGGAGATACTTAAAAGACTTGAGGAGGCTTACAGGCGCATCAGAAACACCTGCCGTTTCCTCCTCGGCACCGTGAGCGACTTCGACCCCGATAAGGACGCAGTACCCTTTGAGGAGCTTTGGGAGATAGACCGATACGCCCTGGACACGTTGAACAGGACAATAGGCAAAGCGCTTGCCGCCTATGACAATTATCAGTTCCACACTATCTTCCACAGGCTCCACAACTACTGCTCGGTAGACCTGTCGGCGTTTTATCTCGACATTCTAAAGGACCGCCTTTACACATTCCCTGCGGATAGCCAGGGCAGGCGCGCGGCGCAAACCGTCCTTTACGAGATAGTGGACAAACTCACCCGTATAATGGCGCCAATACTCGCCTTCACCTCCGAAGAGGTATGGGGGCATATACCGGCAAAAGCTGGCTCTGTGCACCTAACCAAGTTCCCGGAGGTTGAAGATGCGCGCCTAAACGACGAGCTCTCCTCCAGGTGGGAGAAGCTGCGCGAACTTCGGAAACTCGTCTCCAAGGCAGCGGAGGAACAGCGCGCCGCGAAGGTTATCGGCCACTCCCTGGATGCAAAGATAATCCTCCATGTCGATAATCGCTGGGAGGACTTCCTGTCACCTTACAATGAAGAGCTGCCCTTTCTCTTCATCGTGAGCCAAGTTGAACTTGTTGAGAGTGACGGTGGCGACTTCAAGGACGACGGCCTGCCCGGCATAGGCGTTGAAGTGGCGCGCGCTGATGGCGAGAAGTGCCAGCGTTGCTGGAACTATTCAACTTCCGTTGGTGAATCGAGCGACCACCCGGAAGCTTGCGCCCGTTGCGTGGGGCACCTGTAGGAGAGATGGGACGTTATCTCCTCTTCGTCTTGACGGCAATTGTAACGGCTGGCCTCGACCTGGGAACAAAAGCCCTCGTCGAGGCCTCCTTTACACTATACCAATCCTCGCCGGTTATAGAGGGGTTATTTAACCTAACCTATTTAAAGAACAAGGGCGCGGCCTTCGGCTTCCTCTCAACAAGCGGCTCAATGCGGGTGCCGTTCTTTATCAGCATAACGGTCGTGGCGATGGGCTTTATCCTCTGGTTCCTAAAGCGGCACGGCGGCAGTAGAACCGGCATTGTTTCGTTGGGGTTGATTTTCGGCGGCGCGGTTGGAAACCTGGTGGACCGCATCCGCTATGGGGCAGTGGTTGACTTCATAGATCTGCATTGGAGCGGTTACCACTGGCCCGCCTTCAATATAGCGGACGCCGCCATCTGCGTCGGGGTCGGGTTGCTCCTTATAAAGGAGCTTAACCACGGCAAAAAATCTGCCTGATACAATGCTGCCTACGCTTTTCGAGTACGGCCCGCTGGTCATCTACACTTACGGAACGCTGATCCTCGCGGCGATTTTGTCGGGATGGTTCATCGGGCTTCACCTCGTAAAGCGCTCCGGAATAAACCAATCCGCCTTCAAGGCCTTCGCGCTATTAACCATAATCAGCGCCATCCTGGGCGCCAGGCTCTTTTACGTCCTGCTCGAATGGGATACTTTTCTTGACGATCCCGCATTGATCTTTGAGATATGGCAGGGCGGGATGGTCTATTACGGGGGGCTGCTTGGCGCCATGGCGGCTGGTTTTATCTACTTAAAAAACTTGCCGCGCGCCGAAGCGCTCACCATACTTGACATAACCGCCCCGTCCATTGCGATAGCCCATGCGGTTGGGCGGCTGGGCTGCTTTGCCGCAGGCTGCTGCTACGGGAGTGAATGCTCTTTGCCTTGGGCCGTGACCTTTACCGACCTCTCCTCCCAGGCGCGCCTGGGAGTGCCGCTTAACCCCGTACAGCTTTACGAAGCGGCCGTAAACTTTCTTCTCTTCCTCTTCGTCTTTGATTGGCAGAAGAGGCGCAAGCACCTTGATGGTGCAGTCTTTGCCGGGTATCTTCTCCTCTATCCGCTCTTTCGCTTTGTGCTTGAGTTCTATCGGGGAGACGAAAGAGGAGCGATCTGGGGGCTATCTACAAGCCAACTCATATCGATCCCCCTCTTCTTCGCCGGCGCGGCGCTGCTAATTCTATTTGCCAACAAATCCGTACATGCCAACTCGGAGTAGTTTTATGAAAAGGTTTTTACCGATACTGCTTTTTATATCCCTCGCCATCTTAGGAGGCTGCGCTGGCCCGCAGCTAACCTCCGGGCAAGTTTCCGCACCCTACACACACCTCTCCGAGGAGCTGGAAGTCGGTAAAATACTCCATCTCCCCACCGGCAGGGATTTTACAGAGCAGGAGCTCTATGCTTACCTCGGAACCCAGCAAGTCATCTACGTAGGCGAGTCTCATGATTCCGTCAATGACCATGAGGTCCAGCTGAAGATCATCGCCGCCTTAAATGAGCGCTTCCCTGGAAAAATAGCCGTCGGAATGGAGATGCTGCGCCGCCCCTTTCAGGAGGATGCGGACAGCTGGGTGGCAGGCGAAATGGATGAAAAGGAGTTTGTGCGGACCTTTTCCAAATCATGGGGCCGATACGAATATTACAAAGATATCCTCGCCTACGCGCGTGACAATAAAATACCCCTCCTTGCCATGAACAGGGCCAAGAGCCAGATGGGCCATGGCAAAATGAAAAAGATGGTGGAAGAGGCGAAGGAGGGCGAGTCGGAGATGAAAATTCCGGCGGAGATGGCGGAGGCCGTCGAGAAAATGAAGGAACCTCCAAAACCATATGAACCCGAGCTAAGTGAGGACGACCCCTACTACGAGGAGTACATCGGCGCGTTTTTCAAAGGCCACGGGGATGGGAAGCCGGAAATCGCGCGCATGTTCATAAAGAGCCAGATGTTATGGGATGAGACGATGGCAGAGATGGGTGCAAAGTATCTGGACGAGCACCCCGATAAGAAGCTAATTGTCCTCGCGGGCGGCAACCACGTGCGCTACTCGTTCGGAATTCCCCGCCGCCTCTTTAGGAGGCACCCAGCGCCATACGCAATCGTCTCACCCTGGGTTGTCGAATACCCCGAGGAGAAAAAAGCGCAACTAATGGATGTTGACGTACCGGAGCTGCCGCTTCGCGTCGCTGATTTCGCCTGGGGTGTAGGTTACGAGGACCTTGAGGAGGGGCGGATCCTGCTTGGAATCCAAATAGCGGACTCGGAAGACCCGGCAGGGGTCGCTGTACTAGGCGTCGTTGACGACTCCGCAGCAGCTAAAGCGGGGCTACAGGAGGGTGACGTTTTGACCTCGCTGGATGGGGTTCCCCTTAAGGAGGTCTTCGACCTTACCTTTGAGCTTTCCAAAAAAGAGGCCGGCGGCGATGGCATCCTTAAAATCATCCGCGATGGAGAAGAGCTGGACCTACCAGTCGGCTACAGGACGCTCGACCACGGTAAAGACAAATAGGTCAACCGCGCGACGCTGCCTGCCGATCCATCTCGCGCTTGGCGTCGCGCGTTTTCATATCCTCTCGCTTGTCGTAGAACTTCTTGCCCTTGCCGAGCCCAAGCTCCACCTTGGCTATGCCTCGCTTGAAATAAATCTTTAAGGGCACGAGAGTATAGCCCCGTTCCTTAACCTTCTGGCCCAGCTTTCTTATCTCGCGGGCATGGAGGAGGAGCTTGCGCTCCCTTGTCGGGTCCTGCTCCTCAATCCTGGTATGGGAGTAGGGGGTTATGTGCAGCCCGGTGAGCCACACCTCACCGCCGCTGAACTTGGCGTAGGCATCGGTGAGGTTGGCGCGGCCGTCCCGCAAACTTTTTACTTCATTTCCCCACAGAACGAGCCCGGCCTCAATGACCTCCTCAATCTGATAGTCACGGCGAGCCTTCTTGTTCGTGCAGGCGGTCTTGATCCCCTTATCGGGACCGGCCTTAGCCATCTTGCACAACCTCTTTTCTTACAATTATCGGTCCCTTGGCGTTCCGGTTACCCCAGATACGAGCTACAAAAAGCGCCATTCCAAGGGCGGCAGTGCCCAAAATGAATGCAGCCAGGTCCGCGTTCAGGCCCAGTGCCGGACCCAATTTGTTTCCTATAATCGCGCCCGCCAAAAGAGCGGCTACCGGGACGAGATATACCGCGACCCCTGCTTTGACGAAGGCAGTCTCTGAAATTGCTACGACTACAGAATCCCCATTCTTTACCCCTATGGGGTCCTCTACCCAAACCCTGGCCTCGCGACCGCCGCCGAGCGCTTTGCAACCTGATTGCGCTTGGCAACTGCCGCATGCGCCGTTGCGCATAGTCGAGACAAGCGCCTTACCCTCTGCCGTCTCCACAACCAGCGCCGATTCCTCAATCATTGATGGCTACTCCGGAATCCAGCTGATATCTCCATCGATTTTTGCTATTACGCCTGAAATAAGCTTGGCCGCGTTCTCCACATCGGAGAGGCTTAGGACTTCGCCCGAAGTGTGCATGTAGCGAAGCGGTATCGATATAAGAGATGTGGCTACGCCTGCGCGCGTCAGCTGTATGACGTTGGCGTCTGTGCCTGTGGCGCGTGGCGCAGCGTCAATCTGGTGGGGAATCTTGCCCTTTTTCGCGACTTCACAGAAAAGGTCGAAGAGGCGGTGGTTTATATTAGCGCCCCTTGAAATTACAGGGCCCTTTCCAACCTTGACGTCGCCGGTTGATCTTTTATCGGTCCCGGGATGGTCGGTAGCGAAGGTAACTTCGACGCAAATACCTATCTGCGGGTCGATACCAAAAGTGCTGGTGTGCGCACCCCTTAGTCCTAGTTCTTCCTGAACCGTGGAGACGCCGTAGACCGAGCAATTAAGGCTCTTTTTCTTTTTTGCTGAAAGGCGCAGCACCTCAGCCACTATGAGCGAACCTACTTTGTCATCAAAGCCGCGTCCCATGACAAGGTCGCCTAAAAGGGGCTCGACCTCTCCATAGAAGGTGACGGGGTCGCCGATGGATATAACCGCTTCCGCCGCCGCACGGTTCTCTGCTCCTATATCGATTGCCATGTCCTTGACTTTTGAGACCTTGGAGCGCTCCTCAACCTCCAGGAGGTGTATCGGCTTTCTCCCAATGACTCCTGCAACGGGGCCGCCTGCGCCATGAATAAGTACGCGCTTGCCCGGCATCAAGTGGCTGTCTACGCCGCCAATGGGGGCGAAGAAGATAAAGCCGTCGTCATCTATGTATTTGACCATGAGGCCAACTTCGTCGGCGTGGCCCGCCAGCATGACTTTGGGTCCTTTGGCGGCGCCATTCAGAACGCCCCAAGTGTTGCCCATTACATCGCTCTCAATCGAGTCGGCAAATTTCCCTACATATTCGCGCCACAATCGCTGGGCAGGCTGCTCAAAACCGGAAGGGCTTGGGCTGTCGGCGAATTTTTTAAAAAAATTAAATACGTCCTTGTTCATCTCTTATCTCCCGCGTCCCCTCAGGAACGGTAATCAGCATTTATCGTTATGTATTTTTCGGAAAAGTCGCAGGTGGTTACCGTTGCCTCACCCGGGCCCTCGCCGACATTGACCGTTATCGAAAATTCATCCCCCGTCATTATCTCGTGCGCCCTTCGTTCAGCCTCAGCGCCTACTCCTACACCCCCTATGACAATCTCCACATCATCAACTTTTATGGAGAAGGGGCCTCCGTCATGAGCGCCGCTCCTGCCTAAAGCGCCGGCGATCCTCCCCCAGTTGGGGTCCTCACCGTATAAGGCGGTTTTGACCAACGGTGATTCCGCGATGGTGAAGGCAGCGCGTTTCGCGGTCTCTTCATCTTTGGCCCCGGAAACGGTTATATCGACGACCTTGGTAGCGCCCTCGCCATCTTTGACTATCATCCTCGCAAGCTCTTTTAAAACTGCTTTTAAGGCTTCATCAAAGGGCCGCATATCCTCCAATTTTCCTCCGGCACCGCTCGCCATCAGTATGGCCGTATCGTTGGTAGAGGTATCTCCGTCGACTGTTATCCGGTTGAAGGAGAGTTCGACGGCGCCGCCAAGGGAGGACTTAAGGATTTCAGGCTCAATCGCGGCGTCGGTAACGATGAAAGCAAGCATCGTAGCCATATTCGGCTTTATCATTCCCGAACCCTTCGCGACGCCGGTAACCGTAATAGTTTTACCGCCGCTCTCGAAGGTGCGTGAAGCCACCTTCGGCACAAGGTCGGTAGTCATTATCGACCTGGCGAAGGAGTCAACATCATCTCCAAGGGAGCCGATAAGCGCTGGCGTAGCGGCTTTGAATTTGTCGGCAGGGAGGGGAAGGCCAATGACCCCGGTTGAGCACACAAGCAAGTTTTCACTCGCTATGCCAAGCGCATCCGCGACCATGGCGCTAGTCTTTTTCGCAGCCTCCATGCCCTCTTCGCCATTACAGGCATTGGCATTTCCCGCGTTTACTAAAACCCCTCTGGTGTAGCCGTTCTTGACCCGTTCTTTTGATAGGGTAACCGGCGCTGCGACGATGGTGTTCTTCGTAAAGGTTGCCGCTACCGTTGCCTCGCGCTCACAAAGAATTAGCCCAAGATCCAATCGACCCGAATATTTTATCCCCGCTTCCACGGCGGCGAACCTGAAACCCTTGGGAATCATCTACACCCCTTTATTCCTGCCGCAACATTTCTTGTATTTTTTCCCGCTGCCACAGGGGCAGGGGTCATTACGCCCGACCTTTGGAGCGGAACCCTTTACCGGGGGCGCTTTTTGGATGCCGCCCGGAGCTTTCGGAATACCCCTTACCGCTGAAGCCCTTGGTCCTACAGGGGTGGAGGGCTCAGAACTCGGAATATCCGCCGCCTCCTGTTTAATCTCTTCCGCGACGGCGCTCTCTTCCTCAATCTGAATGCGGAAGATCTGGCTTAAAGCGGTCTCTTCAACGCGCTGGCGCATGTCGATAAACATATCGTACCCCTCGCGCTTATACACGGTGAGGGGGTTCTCCTGTGCGTAACCCCTTAGCCCTATACCGGATTTGAGGTGGTCCATCCCCAGGAGGTGATCTTTCCAGCTTGAATCTATGTTATTGATCAGCACATAGCGGTGAAGCTGATTCGCATGAGGCCCGAATTCGGCAAGCTTCTCTTCATAGCGGTCCAGCACGCGCTTTATTATTTCACTGTCCAGAGTCTCTTTTAAAGCCAGGAGTTCCGAATCGTCCTCTTCAATGGTGAAGAAGAACTGATTGTATATGGCTTCTTTGAGACCCGGTATATCCCACTTCGACTCCTCTCCCTTTGGACAACGCGCATCGAAGATGTCTCCGGCAACCGCTTCCGCCAACTCCCTTACGTGGGGCGCAAGGTCATCGGAGCCAAGGACCTCTCTACGCCAGGTATAGATGGCCTCTCTTTGGCGGTTCATCACATCGTCATATTCAAGGAGGTGTTTACGTATATCGTAGTTGTGTCCTTCCACCTTTTTCTGGGCGTTTTCGATGGCTTTGGATATCCAGGGATGTTGTATATCCTCACCCTCTTGTAGGCCGAGCTTTGTTAGCAGGCCGCCGATACGCTCCGAGCCGAAGATGCGCATGAGGTCATCTTCGAGGCTGAGGTAGAAACGGCTTGAGCCGGGATCTCCCTGCCTGCCGGAACGCCCCCTGAGCTGATTATCTATCCGCCTCGATTCATGTCGCTCCGTACCCAGGATATGTAGCCCTCCCGCGGCAAGAACTTCTTCATGTTCCAGCGCGCACTGCTTTCTGTATTTCTCAAGGCCTTCTTTGTATTTTTCCGGTTCAGCCGCTGGATCGACTTCGCTTTTAGCCATGAAAACGGGGTTGCCGCCGAGCATGATGTCGGTGCCGCGGCCTGCCATGTTGGTGGAGATCGTTATCGAGCCCTTTCGGCCTGCCTGGGCGACGATCTCAGCTTCCTGCTCATGGTATTTGGCGTTTAAAACGTGATGCTTCACCTTCTGCTTCTTGAGCATATGTGATATGCGCTCAGAGTCCTCGATGGAGATAGTGCCGACAAGTACCGGCTGTCCCTTCTCATGGAGCTCCTTTATCTCTTCGATGACGGCGTTGTACTTCTCCCGCTTACTCCTGTATACGACATCCGGGTAGTCTTTCCTCGCCATCGGTTTGTTGGTTGGAATCACCACCACCTCAAGCCCGTAAGTCTCCTGGAACTCCGTAGCCTCCGTATCCGCGGTGCCTGTCATGCCGGAGAGCTTTTTGTACATGCGAAAATAGTTCTGGAAGGTTACCGAGGCCAGCGTCTGGTTCTCGCTGGCTATATTCACACCCTCCTTAGCCTCAACCGCTTGGTGAAGACCGTCACTCCATCGGCGGCCAGCCATAAGCCTTCCTGTGAACTCATCGACTATCATCACCTCGCCGTCTTTGACCACGTAATCAACGTCACGCTTGAAAAGGTTATGTGCTTTCAGCGCCTGATTTACGTGGTGAAGAACCTCTATGTTCTTCGGATCGTAGAGGTTCTGTATCTTCAAGAGGCGCTCGACCTTCTCAACGCCTTGCTCGGTCAAGGTAACCGCTTTGTCCTTTTCGTCGACATTGAAATCCCCGTCTCCTCCCTCTTCGGTTTCGGAGCGCTTAAGATATGGGATCACCTTGTTGATAATGTAATATTTATCGGTAGAGTCCTCAGAGGGGCCGGAGATGATCAGCGGTGTCCTTGCCTCGTCCACCAGAATGGAGTCGACCTCATCGACGATGGCAAAGCAGTAACCACGTTGTACGTAGTCCTCCAGACGGTACTTCATATTGTCGCGCAGATGGTCAAATCCGAACTCATTGTTCGTCCCGTAAACTACGTCACTCGCATAAGCGGTGCGACGTTCGGAATCGGACAAGCCGGGAACTACAACGCCGGTACTGATCCCAAGAAATGCGTAAACCTCTCCCATCCATTCGGCATCGCGCCGCGCCAGATAGTCGTTGACGGTGACTACATGCACTCCATCCCCGGTGAGCGCGTTCAGGTAGACGGGTAAAGTAGCCACCAAAGTCTTACCTTCACCTGTCTTCATCTCCGCTATCTTGCCTTCATGCAAAACGACGCCGCCGATTAACTGGCAGTCAAAGTGACGCATCTGGAGGGTACGAACGGCGGCCTCTCTGACTACGGCAAAGGCTTCAGGCAAAAGGTCGTCAAGCGCCTCTCCCTCTTTTAGGCGCGCCTTGAACTCCTCGGTTTTTCCCTTCAAGTCTTCGTCGGAGAGGGAGGAGATTTGCTCTTCCAAAGCATTTATCTGCTCAACTATTAAGTTAATCCTCTTTAGCTCCCGATCATTACGGGTGCCGAAGACTTTTTTCATTATGGAGTTAATCATCTAAAGCTCCCGAGCGGCCTTTCCAGGCATGCTCGATTTTTTGGGGCGGGGTTAAAAAATGCTGTGAATTTCCGATGTTAACACCGGAAAAAGAGCCAGTCAAAATGGGAACAGCCGCGCCATACCCGGTTTAACGTCAGGCGCCACGCCCCAAAAGGGGTGGGCGCCTCACGCCAGCATCCTTATAATTACATCGTCAGGGAAATGTAAGTTTCTAAGGGGCTATTTGCAAGTCGTTGTGAGGGGTTAATTGGTGCCAAGCAGAGCTGAAATGGCCTCTAAGCGGGCGGCGACATCCCGCATGTCCGGGCTTATTTCATTTGTCTCCGTATAATAAGCCCGCGCCCTTTCTAGCTCTCCCATATTTTCACATAGGATACCAAGCTCGAAGAGTACCGCTGCGCGATCCTCGCCGCCAACTTCTCCTAGGGAGTCAAGGGACTTCAATAGGGCCGCCCGGGCCTCCTTGAGCTGCCCGGTGGACTGAAAAATCATCGCCATCGAAGCATAGGAATCTCTGGCTTTTTTAGGACTCTTTGCTGCTATCTGAAATTCCGCGAGGGCCTCCTCCAGTAAACCCATCTCTTTGTAAGCCACGCCTAGGTCGTAGTGGGTTGAGAAGTCCTCCTCTTCGAGCTTTTCAGAGACTCCCGCCTTG
>PKTU01000170.1 GCA_002869005.1 Deltaproteobacteria bacterium | reverse complement strand
TTCGTTGGTCATGACCTTCATGAAATGCTCGACGCGAGTGAAGAAGTGCTCCATGCCGGAGCCGTCGATGGCGCGGGATATCGCGCGCATGGGGCCGAAGAGGAAGCCCTTCTTCTCGAACATCGAGTGGTGGAGCACCTTGAAGGTCTTGTAGCCAAGGCTCGCGGAGGGCTTGTCGGAGCGGTCCGTGGGGGTAGAGGTGTTTAAGCCGGTGGCCTCATCTTTCTCAAAGTAGTACCACCCGTCGGGCTGCGAGAAGTCAAACTCCTTTACAAACTCGTCAACCTTGGGCAACAGCTCCTCGCCCATCTGGATGATGACCTCTACGTCGTCGTACTTCATGCCGTGGCCGCCGATGTGGACGCCGGCGAAGCCCTGGGTCTTCATGAAAGCGTACATCTTAGCGGCGCGCTCAAGGCGCTTGCCTTTACCCTTGTCCTCAGCCTCCGCTTCCTTCGCGATTACGTCGACAAGCTCGTTGGTTACGACGCAGCCGGGGAGGCCGTTGCGGTTCATAAGGCGGGCGGCGCCGAGGGGGAGTAGGTATATATTGCCTATGATCGGCACATTACCGTAGCCGAGGGTATCCATCATCATCTTCGCTTCCTGAATCTTACGGAAGTCGTACCCGAGCTGGGTGACGATGAACTGGGCGCCTGCGTCGAGCTTCTTCTTGAGCTTGTAGTACTGGCCCATCTGCTCGGCTTCGACAGCCTTGAAGGGGCTTACCGCCGCGCCCGCGAAGAAGTGGGTGGGCTTAAGGGTCGCGGTGCCTTTGAAGGTGGGTATCACGAGGCCCTGATTCATCTCGGTGATGAGGGAGAGCAGCTGGGCCGGGTCGAGGTCGAAGACGGGCTTTGAACGGCCGCGAAAGCCGGAGTAGGTGTAGTCGCCGGTCATCACGAGTAGGTTGTGTACGTTCTCGCGCTCCATGCCGTAGAGCAGGCCCTCAAGCTGGTTTCGGTTCTTGTCTTTGCAGGTGAAGTGGACAAGAGGCTCGATCCCCATCTTGATGATCTCCGCGCCGAGCATCTCGGAGGAGATAGCAGGGTTGCCGCCGGGGTTGTCGGTGATGGTGAGCGCGTGTACCTTGCCGCCCTTCGCCGCCTCCTCGGCTGATGAGAAGACTACCTCCTGGGCGACTTCGAAAGAGCCGCGGCCCGGGACCAGCTCCCAGGTTATGCTGAAGGTGTCTTTGTCGAGGAGCGATTCCTGGAATTTGCTGTAAAATTCGGTCACTTTTTTAACCTCCACCCCATTGTTACATGGAATATAGGGAAACGGAAACAAGGCGGATTATAGGGGGCGGCGGAGCGTCAAGTCAATGCTTCTTGTGGGTTTTCATCCTTGATTTTGCTACTATTTTTAACGTTAAGATGTCAGGAGGGGTTTGAGAGCACCTAAAGCATATGAAAAAAGGTTGAGTAATGAAAATTACAAACTGGATTAGTGCTGACTTTCACACGGGAGACCTCCTCATAGAGGGGCAGCTTTCTCTCCCAGATGGGGAAGCTAAGGGACCGCCAATACTGCTGCTGCACCCCCATCCGCAGCGCGGCGGCGACATGCATAACCCTCTCTTGATGGTGGTGGCGGGCGAACTCTCCGCCCTGGACCGCCCTTTGATGCGCTTCAACTTCCGCGGTACAGGCAGGAGCGATGGGGTATATGACGGAGCGCTGGAGTTTGAGGAGGTGTTAAGCGCCATCGACCTATTGACGGAGCGCTATCCCGACTCAGGCGGAGTATCCATAGTCGGCTACAGCTTCGGTGGTTGGATGGGGCTCAAGGCTGCCGTGGGTGATGAGCGCGTAACATCCTTCGCCTACATAGCGCCGCCCTTCGCAATCTTTGACCCGGTGGAGGGGGTTGGGGAAATTCCGCTCCTAATCGTTCACGGACAAAACGATGATTTTTCCTCTCCCGAGGGGATTGAAAGGTGGCGGGAGGTGCTTCCAAAGAGCGCCGAATGGAGCTCGATACCAAACTGCGACCACTTCTTCGCGGGCCACGCGAAGGAGACAGCGGGCATCGTAAAGAGCTTTTTGGCGAAACAAAGGCCATAATATAAATCTCAAAAACTATTCAAAACCCCGCTGCTTTGGTATAGTAAATTCAATGAAAGAGAGTCGTTGTGACGCACGTGGAGAAAAGTATGGCGACCAAAAAAAAGCTCGGCGAGGTGCTGGTCGAGGCCGGCATCATCAACGACATGCAGCTCTCCGTTGCGCTTCAGAGCCAAAAGACCTGGGGAGGCAAGCTGGCGTCCACCCTGGTCCGAATGGGTTTCGCCAGAGAGGATGAACTACTCTCGATTCTCTCAAAGCAGATGGGCTTTCCCGCTGTAGATTTCTCCACTGTTAAAATCTCCCCCAAAACCGTACGCGCCCTCCCCGTGAGGCTAGCCGAGAAATTCAACGTCTTTCCCGTTGCGATCCGCGAAGCGCACGGCAAGAAACAGCTCGTGCTTGTCATGAGCGACCCCACGAACATCGAGGTCATAGGGGAGATAGAGTTCCAGACAGGATATTCGGTCTATCCGGCGGTATCCACCGAATCGGCCATAACCCACGCCGTCGATTATTACTACCACAACAACAAGCAGGGCTCCGGCAACGTTCGTCCAACCTCTGTAAAGCTCTCCGAGGTCACCAAAGAAGATGAGATGGTGATAATCGAGCGTGAGGATGCCGTTTACGACAGCTCTATCCCCTTTGACAACCTCAAGGCGGATGAAGTGCTAAGGCTTTTGGTTAAAATACTTATGAAGAAGGGTGTAATAACAAAGGCCGACATAACCACCGAGCTGAGAAAGAAAAAGCTCGGTTAATAAGTAAGACCCTTAAGACAGCCCCTGACTCCCCCAAAACCCCTCCAACCCGGAGGCGAAGTGTCGGAAACGCTCCTTGAGATAAGAGACCTCTCCATAGCCTTCCCTGCAATAGGCGGTGAAGCCTTAGGCGTAAGTGCGCTTAACCTGGAAGTTCAAAGAGGGGAGGCGGTGGCCGTGGTAGGGGAGTCCGGGTGTGGTAAAACCCTCACCGCTTTAGCGCCGCTGGCCCTGATTCCCAAGCCGGGGCGTATCGTCTCAGGCGAGGTCTTTTACAATGGCCGGGCAGTGTCGGAGCTACCGGGAAGAGAGCTTAGGCGCTTTCGCGGCCGCGAAGTGGCGATGGTATTCCAGGAGCCGATGACAAGCCTCAACCCTGTCTTTTCCGTCGGATATCAGCTTGGCGAGGCGGTGGACCCTGAGGGAAGGGTTCCGAGAAAGGTTCGCGATGAGCGCGCGATTGAGCTACTCAGGGAGGTTGGTGTTCCTGACCCTGAACGGCGCCTTAAAGTATACCCGCACCAACTATCAGGTGGATTAAGGCAAAGAGTGATGATAGCCGCGGCCCTTGCCGGCGAGCCATCGCTCCTCATCGCGGATGAACCCACCACCGCCCTTGACGTAACCGTAGAGGCGCAGATTATGGAGCTCCTTGAAAAAATTCGCCGTGAGCGAGGGATGGCGCTGATGCTAATTACCCACGACCTCGGGGTCGTGGCCCAGTACGCCGAACGGGTAGTAGTGATGTACGGAGGCATGGTAGTGGAGGAAGCGCCCGTAGCGGAGATTTTCAACTCACCCCTCCATCCTTATACAGAGGGCCTCCTGGCGTCGCTTCCAAAACGGGGGAGGACGCTTGAGCCTATTCCAGGCAATGTTCCCTCGTTGGGAAATTTTCCCGAGGGATGCCCATTCAGGGAGCGGTGCCCAAGGGAGGTATCCCGTTGCGCCCAAGGCGTGCCTGACCTTAGTTTGAGGTCAGAGAATCGCAAAGTGCGTTGCGTGAGGGTAGGCGAGGATGGTTGAGGCGGTCGCGCTTGAGAAGCGTTACAAGGTAGGCAAGGCAGACCTTTGGGCGCTCGATTCCATAAATATGACCTTAAAGCGAGGCAAAACTCTCGCGCTGGTGGGCGAGTCGGGGTGCGGTAAATCCACCCTTGCCCGCCTCTTCTCACTTCTGGAGCGCCCCACCGGCGGAAAGATCCTCTTTGAGGGGCGGGACCTCGGCAAGCTCCCTCGTGGCGAGCTGTCCCGATTCAGGCGCGCAGTTCAGATGATCTTTCAGGACCCCTATTCATCCCTAAACCCACGTATGAGGGTGGGGGAGATCATCGGGGAACCGCTGGACATTCACAAGCTCGCTTCGGGTAGAGCGCGGAGCGAGAGGATAGAAGAGCTCTTAACGCTGGTTGGCTTGCCGGAGGACGCGGCAAGGCGTTACCCGCGGGAGTTCTCTGGAGGACAACGCCAGCGCATCTCCATAGCGCGCGCCCTGGCCGTCGAGCCGGAGGTGATAATAGCCGACGAGCCGCTATCGGCCCTGGATGTCTCCGTTCAGGCGCAGATAATTACACTGCTGAAAAAGCTTCAGGAGGAGCGGGGGCTTACATACCTTTTCATAAGCCACGACCTTAGGGTGGTCGAATATCTGGCCGATGAAGTGGCGGTTATGTACCTTGGCGAGTTGGTTGAAGAAGCTTCGGGCGCGGAGCTCTTTGACGAACCCCTTCACCCCTATACCCGCGCGCTAATCGCCTCTTCCGCCAAGCCGGACCCCGGAGAGCCGAGAGGCGACGGCGGAGTAAAGGGCGAAGCGCCAAGTCCGCTCACACGGCCGAAAGGATGCTTTTTTCATCCCAGATGTCCAAAAGCGTTCGATACGTGTTACCATGTAAGACCTGAGCCGTTGACACTGGCCGGGGGCCGTATGGTCCGCTGCCATCTTTACTCGCAGGGTTGAAAAGTGGAAGTAGCAAGAACAGGCCTTAGCCGCTCGGAATGGATGAAGTTCTTTTTCGCCGTAATGGTCAGCCTCGCCGTCCATCTGGTACTCATAATGGCGGTTATGCCCTCATCCGCGCTTAAGACCATGGAGGCCGGGCGCTCAACTGAGAGCGAAATTGCCAAGCGCTACGCCGACGGCATAAACAGAGTGCTGCCGATGGATACCGGGACAACAGCTTCCCTTGAGGGGGTTTTGGCCCGAATAGACGGCGAAGATTGGACGAGACAGAGCTTCCCCGACACCTTTCTTGCAGCGGCAAAGGAGGCGGGGCTACCGGCTAAAGAGGTGGAGCTTGTCCCCGCGCTCGACTCGGACCGCTCCAAACAGGGCCGCCTGGATATAATCGTGAAGACGGAGTGGCCCGAAGAGCGCGACGTCTCCGATCTGCTCATTTACGGCTTCCTCGCGGGTGAAGGCACGCTAAAATCAAACTTCTCCTCACACCGCCTATGGGTATACCTGGACGCCGGCGACGAGGGCAGCGGCCGCGCTGCTTTTGAAACGATGGACTGCCGATACTTCAGAAACGGTAAAACCTCCCCCTCGGGCTTCCTCTACAACTCCACCTGGAGCGAGTAGTAACCCAGCCCTCCTTGCACCGCGTCTTACCAGTGGTTAGCTTTAGCCAAAGGGCTTTAGGTACGCCTAAAAACAACCCAAGACGGAGATAAACGTGTATCCGATATTCGACCCACTCTACATGCTGTTCTGGCTCCCCGGCCTCGTGCTCGCGCTGGGGGCGCAGTTCATGGTCAAATCAGCCTTTGCCAGATATGCGAAGGTGCCCAACAGAAGAAATATGACCGGCGCAGAAGCGGCGCGCCGAATTCTAGACGCCAACGGCCTTCAGAGCGTCACCATAGAGGGCGCGAGGGGAGCCCTTGGCGACCATTACGACCCGCGCGGCAAAGTGCTCAGGCTCTCCGATGAAGTCTACCGTGGACGCTCGCTCGCATCCGTCGGCGTCGCGGCGCATGAGGCGGGCCACGCACTTCAGGACCAAGTCGGCTACGCCCCGATGCGTTGGCGTGCTGGGCTAGTGCCCATTGTAAATATCGGCTCCCAACTTGCTTTTCCTCTCCTCTTGTTCGGGATGATAATCAAAGCCGCCGGGCTGATGAAGCTTGGCGTCCTCCTCTTCGGCGGAGTCGTGCTCTTTCAGTTAGTGACGCTGCCGGTGGAGTTCAACGCCTCCAGCCGCGCGATGGCGCTGCTCGGCAACACCGGCATCCTCTCCCGCGACGAAATGGGTGGAGTGAGGAGCGTTCTCACCGCCGCGGCGCTCACCTACGTAGCCGCCGCCATCTCCTCTATCCTTCAGCTGCTCTACTTCATGCTGCGCTCAGGGATGCTAGGGGGCAGCTCCGACGACTAAGATTAAATTCCTGCACCCTCCTGCTAAAGAGGTCTGCGTAGAGTTATAAGTGCTGAACCAAAAAAAGCCCTGTCATTTAGACAGGGCTTTTTTAATCTCAAATAACTGTTTCACTACAGGGCGTGTTTGAAGAGGTCCATGAAGTAGCCGGGTAGGGAGCCGACGACCAGTATGGCGAGGATGAAGGCCACGCCGAGGGCTTTGCCGAGGAGCGATACGTCCACCTTCGGCCCTGCTTCGGCTGCTTCGTCAGGCGCATACGCCGCGCGAACCATCTTAAGGTAGTAGTAGATGGAGATGGCTGTGTTCGCCGCGCCTATTATAACAAGCCACATGTGTTGCGATTTAAAAGCGCTTGTCAGGACGAATAGCTTGCCAGCAAACCCTGCGGTCGGGGGGATTCCCGCGAGGCCGAAGGCGCCCACCGCGAGGGTGAAGGCCAGGAGCGGTGAGCGGGAGTGAAGCCCCTTTAGGTCATCAACGCTTACGTTCTCGCTATCGGTGGAGATGTTGTAGATGACGAAGAAGATGGCGAGGTTCATGAGCAGTTAGCCGCCGACGTAG
>PKTU01000157.1 GCA_002869005.1 Deltaproteobacteria bacterium | reverse complement strand
GCTATTCGCGGAGGCCTTCATCAACGGCCTCGTCAGGGGGTATGTGGAGGAGAACATGTTCGTCCAGCGTGAGGCGACCTATGGTGCAAACAGGTTCTTCGACGAGCAACTTGAGATTTTTAAACAGAAGCTTGATGGCGCCGAAGACGCGATTATCGAGTTTAGGAAGAAGCAAAAGACCTACCTCTCCCTCAACGAGACCACAATCCTCCAAGACCTCAGGCGGCTTTCGTCGGAATTGGAGGGGGTTGAGGTAGAGAAGGCGACTATAAAGGCCAAGCAAGAAGCTATTGCCAAACAGCTTGAGTCCATAGACCAGATGATCGACTTGGATAAACCCCAGTCGCGTGGGCGTGAGCGTCTCGCCGCCCTAGAGAGTCGCCTGGATCGCCTTGCATCAATGTATACTGATAACTACCCCGAGGTGATTAGGGTACGCGCCGAGATTGAGGAAGAGAGGGCCCGCCTTCTTGAGCTTGGCGATGAGGAGCTAGAAAACGAAGAGACAGGCGAGGAAGGGTTGATGACCTTCAACCCTGTCTACGTGGATACAAGGCAGCGCCTACTAGAGCTTGAAGCCGAACTTTCCTCCAAGGAATCTATGAAGGCAAGGCTTGAGGGGCTCATCAAGCAGAAGGAGCAGCTACTCCAGGAAATTCCCGAGAACCAGAAACAACTCAATGTCCTCGAACAAGAGCGTGATTCTGCAAGAAAGATATATGAGGAGCTCCTCAAGCGGCAGGGGCAAGCGGAAGTCTCCAAGCAAATGGAGATAGGGGACAAGACCCTCAACTTCAGGCTCGTAGACCCGGCAATCACCCCGAAGCACCCTGTCTCGCCTAACCTCCAGTTGTTCATGCTCGTGGCGGTTTTGGGTGGGCTTGCGGGCGCCTTCGGTGTGGCCTTACTCCTTGATGGGCTCGGCAGCTCCTCGATCAGGAGTGTAAATGAAATCGAGGACTTTGATGTGGAGATCCTGGGCAGTATCCCTTACCTCGATACAAAGAAGGAGCGGGTAAAGAAGAACATCTCGAGGGCAACGGTAATTTCGATAATGTCAATCTACTACCTCTGCGTGGTGGGACTCTTCATCTATGAGACCTACTTCCGCTGGGAGCAGTAGCTTAACTCCCTTTGGCTGTAAAGCGGAGGAACAGTGATGAGCAGACTTGAGAAGGCAGTAGAGGAAGCGCTAAAGCGCAAGGGTGGCGTATCCGTCGCTTCGACGGAGGATGAGGAGGGTACGCCGCTTAACAGTCCTCCCGTAGAAACTCCAGGTGAGGGTGATGCCGCACTGCTCTCAGGTCAAACCGAGCCTAGTTTACCCCCTTTGCGGGAACGGATTAACGAACTGGTAGTGCGGTACCGGGAGGACAACCCAAAAGCTGCTGAAGAGTACGGTAAGATCAAGTCGCGGCTGATGAGGATCGCTGAACGTGACTCCGCGATTAAGAGACTCTTGATCACTAGCGCGCTCAAAGGCGAGGGCAAGAGCCTTACAACCCTCAACCTTGCGATATCCCTCGCTCGCAGCTACGAGCAAAACGTCCTCATGCTCGATACTGATTTAAGAAACCCCTCCCTCCACAAATACCTCGGACTTGATGAGGGGCCGGGACTGATTCAGTGCTTCAGGGACAACCTCAACGTACGCGACGCTATAGTAGAAACTGGGATCTCCCGGCTTAAGTTTCTTCCTGCAGGGGGGACGGTCTCCGACCCCGTGGAGCTACTCTCCTCGTCTAAACCCAAAGAGATATTCTCCCAGATACAGATGGCGGACCCAGGGCTCTTCATGCTCTTCGATGCCCCGCCTATACTCCCCTTCGCAGATGTGCACTCACTATTACCCGAGGTAGGCGGGGTCATCCTAGTCGTACGAGAGGGCTTCCCTTCAAGGAAACACCTTACGCAGGCGTTAGACGCCCTCGATGAGGCGCACTACCGCGGTGTGATTTTCAATGGCGCGAGCACCAGCTACATTAATAAAGAAGATAGCTATGGTTACTCGTATTAGGGCGTGGTCCCTAGCCATGCTCATGCCTGCTGTTATCTTGTGCGGTCCCGCAGCCGAAGCCCGGAGTGCTTTCGAGGCGGACGCCACCATACGCCTAACCTATGACGACAACATATCACTCAGTGGGGAGAACGGGGACCCAGAAGAGGACTTAATAACCAACATTATACCTCACCTCGGATTAACACTCGCGCGCCCTAGCATGAGCTTCAGCGCCGATTACTACCTTAGATACGCTTTTTACAGGGACAACACAGAGTTCGACAGGAGCGAGATCAAGGATATCCAGCGCCTCGAGGCGTTACTCGAGTTGGGAGAGTATAGGGGGCTCGCCTTCACCGCAAGAGATGCTATTGAACTCGTAAGCGTCGATGAACGGGCGCTGGTGAGCGAGGATAACGAGGTCGTTAACAAATCCAACAGGAATACCCTTGTCCTAAACCCCTCGTACAAGGGCTCTCTGGGGAAGCGGATGGAGATATCCCTAGACTACTCATACAAAGACATCACCCACACAGCAGATATTGCTGATGATCGTACCGAATCAGAAACAACGCTGAAGCTTACGGAAGAGATGAGCCCTGCACTGAAGCTCTACCTGAGGGGGAGCTTCAGGGAGACAAAAGCAGAACTTAGCGACGACTATAAGTATTACCAAGGCGTACTCGGGGGGAACTTCAAATCGCCGGGAGGCGTTTTAGTTGAGCTTGAGGGGGGGGTGGGCGAATATGATTACGATGGTGGACAGTCCTCCGAGATTTCGATCTGGAGGGGCGCCTTCGTGCTACCGCATTCCCAGCGCATCAAGACGAGTTTGGAGGGTTCGAGGAGTCTCGGGCACAGCGAGAGTGATGGGGCCTACGAGGTCGACGAATGGTCGCTTACTACCGCACTCTCGGGAAAGGTCATTGGAGAGGCGAGTATCTTCAAGAAAACACTAGACTTCACTGACGGGGTCCGCAAGGATGAACGGCGCGGTGTAGCCTTCAGCGCCGAGCTCGACCCCGAACGACCGCTACAGGCGGGGCTCAGCTTAGGATATTCCGAGTGCTCGTTCGAGCCCGAAGATGAGGATCGCGACTTCTACAACGCTGCGATCATAGTGGGCTACCGGATGCGGAAGTTCGGGGTAAGCGCCTCCTACCGCTATAGCTTCGAGGACTCCGATATCCCCGGCATGGATGTTGAGAGCAACGTCTACTTCATCGAGGTCACAGCGAGCCTCTGACGGGACAGCATGTATCGCGAATTTTTTGGCCTAGAGAGAAAGCCCTTCGAGCTCCTCCCCAATCCGGAGTTCTTGTACCTTAGCGCGGCGCACAAAAAAGCGTTGAACTATCTGAGGTATGGGATCCAGGAGGGTACCGGTTTTATCCTCTTCACGGGGGAGGTAGGCTCCGGAAAGACAACAATCATCAAGGAGATGCTCGGTAGCCTAAAAGAGGAGTTCGTCCCCTCGGTTGTCTTCAATACGATGGTCGATCCCGAACAACTCCTCTCCCTTATAAGTGAGGACTTCGGAATAGATAGCGGGGGGAGAGGTAAGGTCGAACTCCTGAGGATGCTCCATGACTTCTTCATAGAGAGGTGCGCGGAGGGGAAGCGCCCGGTAATAATCATAGATGAGGCGCAGAACCTCACTCCGGCGGCGCTTGAAGAGGTACGCCTTCTCTCCAACCTCGAGGGGACGGACACGCGCCTGCTCCAGACGATCCTCGTGGGGCAGCCTGAGCTAAGGGAGAAGGTCACCCGCCCCGAAATGCTCCAGCTGCGCCAGAGAATATCGATCAACTGCCATCTTAGAAAACTTGAGCTTGATGAGGTCAAGCAGTACATACTCTTCAGGTTGGAAAAAGCTGGGAACCGTGACGCGGTAACCTTCGAGGATGGCACCTTCGAGGTGATCCACGGCTTCAGCGGCGGAACCCCTAGACTTATCAATGTTTGCTGCGACTTCTCCCTCTTAGCTGCATACGTGGATGGGAGCAGGGTCTTAACCCCCACCCTCGTCAAGGAGGTCATAGCCGATATAGGCATAGCTGAGGAGACGCCTCGCAGCGAAGGTGGACCCAGTGGAAATAAAGCCTACAACGGTATTCTAGAAAACATGGAGAGCAGGAGGGAGACTCTCCTCAAAATTGGCGAAAAGCTGGACCGTCTGGAACAGGCCTTCAAGAAACTCTACCATCACTTTGACACCAGGGTAGGCCATCTGGAGGACAGTCGGGAGATGGCGGAGGAAGCGGAGACAGCGGCAGAGGAAGAGGCGGGCCGGGACGATAAGGTATCAGCGGATTAGGATACGTAGAGATGCTCAACGCGCTAACGGTCGACGTGGAGGACTATTTTCAGGTCGCCGCCTTTGAAAAGGTCATAGATCCTCACGATTGGGACACTTACCCTCTCAGAGTTGGTGACAATACCCGCAGGGTGCTGGAGCTCTTTGCGCGCCATGACGTTAAGGGGACCTTCTTCATACTCGGATGGGTCGCCGAGCGGCTCCCGGATTTAGTTAGGCAGATAGTGGCTGAGGGCCACGAAGTCGCCTCCCATGGCTATGGGCACCAGAGGATTATGCGCGACTCTAAGGATGCGTTTCGCGAGGACGTTAAGCGTTCAAAGGCTGTGCTGGAAGATATAACCGGCGAAGCGGTTAAGGGGTACCGTGCGCCTACTTACTCCATTACCAAGGAGACCTTATGGGCGCTCGAAGTGTTGGTTGAGGAAGGCTTCAAGTACGATTCTTCGATCTTCCCCATCCATCACGACCTCTATGGGATACCCGGCTACGAGCGCTTCCCGCACACCATCGACACCCCAGCAGGCGAGATAGGGGAGTTCCCCATTACGACGGCGAAAGTAAAGCTCGGGTGGCGGCAACTCACTCTACCGGTTGCCGGAGGCGGATACCTCAGGCTCTTACCGGTTCGCTGGATAGAGAGGGCGCTGCGGTCGGTAAACGAGGAGGAGAAGCGCCCCGTGGTACTGTATTTCCATCCGTGGGAGCTCGATCCAGAGCAGCCGAGGATCAATGCCCCTATTCGCTCGCGAATCAGGCATTATATAAACCTAAGGACCACAGAGCAGAAGTTGGACAGCCTACTTCTACGATTCTCTTTCGCCCCCTTCGAGCGGGTGCTCAACCTTTCTGAGGGGTAGGGCCGGATGTTGACTTTACTCCTCTACCTCGTCGGCGGAATTTTGACCATCTCTTTGGGGGCCGCGACATTCTACTACCTTTTTTTCTCAATCGTAGCGTACCTCCTACCGAACCGCCGGATTATTCCGGGTGAGTTGAACCCATCCACCAAGTTCGCTATCATCATACCCGCCCACGACGAGGAGGAGACGATCTCCCCCGTACTTGCCTCCCTCACGGAACTCGATTATCCCGAAGCGCTATATTCACTTTACGTCATCGCCGACAACTGCTCCGATGATACCGCGCGGCTAGCGCGCCTTGGTGGCGCGGAGGTTCTTGAGAGGACGGATGACGAGCATCGCGGAAAAGGATACGCCCTGAGTTGGGCGATCCCCCGCGTGCTGAACGCCGACGTGGACGCGGTGCTTGTGCTTGATGCTGATTGCACCCCGTCCGTCGGGGCATTGCGGGTTGCCGACGCAGCCTTTCATGGCGGATGCCATGTTTTGCAGCTGGATAACAGGGCCGCCAACCCGGACGATAGCCCCGCGAGCTTCGCCGTCGCCGTCGGAAACGCAATTGAAAATGATCTTTTCTACGCGCCAAAGGCGCGCCTCGGTCTGAACGCCTTTTTGCGGGGCACCGGTATGGTGATTCACCGGGATGTTCTGGAGAGACACCCTTGGAACGCCCACTCAGTAGCCGAGGATGTAGAGTACAGCGTTGGCCTTATATCGGGAGGTGAAGCTATCCGTTTCACTAATGAAGCTTCTGTTTCATCTCCCTTCCCCGTTGATCTCGATCAACTGAGGACCCAGCGCGAGCGTTGGGCCGGTGGCAACATAGGTCTGGGCAAGCGAATGGCTTTCAAACTTGTGTTCGAGGGGTTGAAAAAGCGCCGTCCGGAGCTTCTGGACGCTGGGGCCACCATGTTGCTTTTGAGTCGCCCGCTAGCACTCCTGCTTGCTTTGGCTTCAATAGTCACCGGCTGGATGGCGGCTCTATCGGGGGGGAATTGGTTTCTCTTCGACGCCGCGTGCATCTTCACTCTGCTCCTACTTTTTTACCTCTCTTTAGGTCTCATCACGGTGGGCCTCTCTCCGCGACGTTTTCATCTCTTGCTGGGTACCCCCGCAGTTGTGTTAAGCCTTGTAGGCGTAGCCATAAAAGGGCTCGTGAAGGGCGCCCCCGAGCACTGGGAGAAAACCCCCAGAAGATGATGTACCAGCTTGAACATCGCGCGAGGGTTATGCACCTCATCGCCACTAACTTCTATGGAGGCCCCGAGAAACAGATTGTCGAGCACCTGAAAAGGATCGACAGAGAGAGCTTCGAGCCTGTGGTGGGGTCATTTATCGAGGCTGGCGCGGAGAACGAGATCCTTACCCGGGCGGCAATGGAAGGTATTCCGACACGTGGAGTGGAGATGAAGGGGCTCTTCGATGTCGGCGCTTACTTCAGACTCCTCGGAGCGTTACGGGAGGAGGAGGTCACCCTCCTCTGCATGCATGGATATAAGGCCAACGTCATGGGGCACTTTGCGGCCGCTTCCCTCAAGATACCGACTATCGCTTTCTCCCGGGGCTATACCGCCGAAAACAGGAAGGTAGCCCTATATGAATGGCTCGAGCGTCGCTTCCTTGGCTCACAAAACGCGCTTGTCGCTGTTTCCTCGGGGCAGCTGAAGAAGCTTAAAGGGTTCGGTATATCCTCAAAGAAAGAGCGGGTGGTGC
>PKTU01000061.1 GCA_002869005.1 Deltaproteobacteria bacterium | reverse complement strand
ACAAGTTTGCGTAAATGCCGGAGAGGTAGTGAAACTGCTCGGTGTCGATTATGAGGTCGTAATGTTTTGCTTTTAGAGTTTTGAAAGTTTCAAGCGGGTTCACGTCATACAGGTAAAGCATCGGCTCGGGTTCGCAGACCCTGTATACACCAGCGTTTCTCCGCTCTGCCAACACATCAATCCGGGCTCTGGGAAAAGATCTCCTCAACGAATTCATCATCGGCAGGGTAAGCACCGCATCCCCTATGCCACCGGGGCGTATCACAAGTATGGACTCAACCTCATCCAAACTCAGCAGCGTGGAGGAGGGATTGCGTTTCATCAAACTGCTTAAAGACGGTCCGATAAGCTGGTCAAATCTTTTAAGCAGGTTGACCAATTTCGATATCGGCAGCACCAGCGGAGTGGACTTTTTGGCTAATGCCATATTCCCGCCGTGAAAAGTACAGCCACCAGGGTAAGGATTATCCAACTTGCCGGATCTTTGAGGGTAAATAACACAGGGTCTTGCTCCACCTTATCTCTTGCAGCCAAAAACCATACTCTGGTTACCCAATAGAAGATTATAATACCAATGAGCCAGATAGCTTCAGGGTTGGCGTAAAGGCTGTTAACCCTCTCTGAATTTATATACAGGCAAACAACGAGCACCGACAGATAACCTGACGATAGCCCGGCTGACAGCAAAACGCTAATATCTGCAACTTCGTAAGCTCGCCGGTTACTTACAAGAGAGTCGCTTGAAGTGGAAACGGCTTGCCTTACCTCTACATAGCGCTTTAAAAAAACTAAACTACTGAAAAAGAACAATGCAAATGCCAATAGCCAGTTTGACAATTCAACATTTATAGCAAGTCCACCGGCAACAATCCTTATACAATAAAGGGCTGCAAGCGCAAATATATCTAACAATAGAAGCTGTTTAAGCCACAAAGAGTAAAGCATTGTAAGGACAGAATAAAGCAGCACAACTCCTGCGCAGGACCAGTTTACCAACCATATAGAAAGCGCAAAAGAAAGAATCCACAAAAACAAGGCCAACAACAGTGCGCCAGCTACAGATATACCTCCAGCGGACAAGAGCCTTTTACGTTTTTCAACATGAATACGATCGGCGTTTGCGTCTGCGATGTCATTTACTATGTAACCTGCCGAGGCCGCCAAGGAAAAAGCAACAAACGCAAATAAAACAGCTTCAGTTGATTTTAGATTAAAGCTATGGGAGGTCAACAAAGGCAACGCAATCAAAAAGTTCTTGACCCAGTGATGGGGGCGAAGAAACTTTAATACCGCCATAGTAGATAAAAGGCTTTTGGGCATGGCAACTTGTCAGGATGGCGTAATTTACTATTTTTAAAGTAAAGTTATACTAACACCTACTCAAGTTAATAGGCAATAATAAGCTCGTCCTCGAAATTGGAGTATAAAAGAACTCTTTGCATTAAACCATTCGTCAACTCATATAAACTTGCAGTGCACTCCTTCGGAGTGCCAAGGCCTCGGCGATGAAATATTCACCTGAAACCTGCCCGATTTGCAAAAGCCGCAAACCGTTAAAACCGTATATAAAATGGAAGGATCTGGAATGGTTTAAATGCCCAGCATGCGGAGGTGGAGCGCTAATTCCTTATACGCCGGAGGTCGACGGAGGGGGAGGAGCTACAAATAGCACCTACCTCAACTATGAAGATAACATTGACCTCTTTTTGCCGGTTGCCAGGGAAAAAGCAAGTTGGCTTATGCAAAACCATGAAGAGGATATGGAAATAATTGAGCTCGGCGCAGGACTTGGGCTTGTTGCATCTTTGATTGCCGAGCTTAAGCCAGAGCTAAACTACCATATAATTGAGCCCAACAGCATCTTTGCCTCCATCATGAGAAAGAGAGGCCTAAGGGTATATGAGGGGGCGGCTGACGAGCTATTGACGACTCTCATCAAAGACATATCAGGCCGCGGAAAAGGGATATTATTCTTTTTGGACAACGTCTTAGAGCACATCGCCTATCCGGCCAAATTGCTAAAGCAGCTAAAGGAGCTTTCACCATCGGGCTCAAAAATAATATTGGAGGTTCCTAATGAACACCTCCTAAAAGCCCGCTATAAGCTACAGGATTTTATTCGCGGCGAAGAAAAGCCTCCAACCTTCCCCGGCCACATCAACCTCTTCACGGATAAGGCGCTAAAGGCACTCTGCAGTAATTTACAGCTCAGTTACAAAATATACTTCCACCCCATTCGTTCAGCCGATCAGGTTAGATACCTCACACAGAGAAGGGGCCTATCGCCGCTCATCCATGCCGCGATAACAATAATGAAAGCCACCTCCATTGATTACCTGTTTAAGGTTCCATACCATTTACGCGCAGAGATTATTCTTTAAGGTACAATAAGCCACAAACCAACAATCGAAGCCCGGCTAACTGTCATTTTAAAAGGGAAAAATTTAGCTTCTGAGGATTTTTTGATTAGAATGGTGAAGGAATACCGATTCATTCTGCCGTTAAGAGGAGGGAACAAATGGCGGAGAAGAGAGCTGCGGTAAGGAAAAAGGTCCGCTGGAGCGTTCGCGTCATGCCAAGCAAGCTCCTCTGCCCCACGCAGGATGTCAGCGAGAACGGCATGTTTCTCATATCCTCAAAAGCTTTCCCGATAGGCACCCATCTGGAGCTTCTGGTATACCCAAGAGGCGCTCAGGAGGGCATAGCGGCAGAGGGTATCGTATGCAGACACAAGAGGGGAAACGTGGGCATGGTCAGCTCGGCGAGGCCCGGATTCGCCATAGAGTTGATCAATATCTCAAGCGAGCTTGAAGAGGCTATAAAAACCATCTACCGGTAACCTGTGCTTCACAAAAAAGGGGAGTCTGCTACGACAAACAGCCGCTCCCCTCCCTGAAAAGCCCTCCTTTTTATTGGACAAGATCCTCCCCATGTGCCAAAAATTGAAAAAATATTTTCATGGAGGTAACTATGTCCAAAGAAAAAGCCTACTCCTGCGCAGACTGCATTGCGGTTTGGAAAAAAAAAGGTACCACCAACTGCTGGGCCGGCGACCCGGAAAAAGCCCCGCCCAAGCCTAAAAATTGTCCATCTAACGGCAACGAAGACCTGATAAATGAATGCTTCGAGCTATATAAAGGCGACGAAGCAGACGCTAAGCTAGCCTTCGTGGCGGCACGGGTAGAGGGGATGTGTTACCAGCCTATACCAGGCTCAACTGCCGTAAACGCGCGCTGGACTAGAGTGGAGGATACAATCGCCCTTGCCAGGTTGATGGGCTATGAGCGTATCGGCATAGCAACTTGCCTCGGGCTCCTTGAAGAGACTAAAAAGCTTTCCGAGATACTGAGGGCGCAGGGATTCGACCCCCTGAGCGTATGCTGCAAAGCGGGCTCAATAGACAAAATGGAACTTGGCTTGGAGGAAGCCGACAAAGTCATTCCAGGCGGTTTTGAGCCTGCTTGCAACCCCGTAGCACAAGCAAAGCTCCTGAATCAGGCGGGTACTGATATGAACATAATTGTGGGGCTTTGCGTGGGCCACGACATGCTCTTTAATAAATACTCCGACGCTCCTGTCACCACCCTTGTGGTTAAAGATAGGGTCACGGGGCACAACCCGGTCAGCGTACTCTATGGGCAGAACTTCTACTACAAGCGCCTTCAGTCTCAGAGACTTGTAATAGAGGGCGAGGATTAACCAACTACCGGCACCTTCGGCCGCACCTTGATTATCTCCTCCTTGCGGATGGAGACGGTGCCGGGTTTGGCTTTCGGCGGCTTGGTTACGTATCGGGCACGGCAGGCCGCGACCGGAACCAGCCCGCCCTCGCGAGCCTTTGAATGGTAAGCGGCGATAGCGGCTGCTTCTTTAACTACCGCGCGCGGCGGGTCCTGACCTGCGCCGACGAAAAGCACCACATGGCTTCCAGGCATACCCCTTACGTGAAACCACCAATCGTTTGGTGAGGCAACTTTGATGGATAACCTGTCATTATCCTCCTGGCTCTTGCCGGCCCACACCTCCCAACCGCCATCCAATTCGTACCTATGGACTTTGAGTCCTTTCGGGGGAAGCCTTGCTTCCTCTTCGCTCAATTTGTCTCTTCGCTCGGAACGGGTGGTTTGACCCCTGCTTGCTGTGCTTTGGCTATTAGCCACTGTCCGAAGGCGAGGGCCACCTCGGGGCGCATAACCAACCCTGCCTGAACCTCGCGAACCAGACGCCCCGCCTGCTGGTCAACCTCACGCGCCTGAGCGCCATCAACCTCAAGGGTTACCTCCCTCGGGGGCAGCCTTCGCTCCACAAATATTTCAGCTACTATATCGCCTGTCGGCGTATGTGTTGCCCATGCCCCCGTCATCGGGATCATGCGGTAATCATCACAACGGTCGAAATCGATTACAATCTGCTTTTTCATTACAGCATTTCCTTTGCTTTGCTGATTTACTGCGAGCTAATTTACAGGGAGAATTCGCTGAAAGGGACCTTCCTGACCCTCTTTGCGCCGGATTCAGCTACAAATAGCCAGCTACCGGAGGTGTCGATTCCCATAGGCGTGTTGAAAAAACCCGTATCCCCCGCACCATCGATAGATGATTTTAAATTTCCATCGGAGTCAAAACGCATGACCTCTTCGTGGTCAGTGTCGGATACGTAGAGGATTCCGTTGGTGTCAACGGCAATCGAGTAAGGCGAGAGAAATGCTGTCTCGCCAAGAGCATCCTCATTGAAATTGAACTTGTAAGTGCCGTCGGGGCCAAAAACCTCTATCCGGTCGTTGCCGCTATTGACGATGTATATATCCCCATTGATTCCCACCGCAATGTCAGTAGGTGTGGACAAGCTGCCGTTGGCGGCAGTATTTGGGTCCATGCCGAACTCTTCAGGCTCTTTTATGCCTTCCGAGGTGTATTTAAAGACCTTTCCAAGGTTCTTGTCAGTGACGTAAAGATAGCCGTTGACGGTTATGAAAAGTCCCACAGGAGCTTCAAGGATGTCGCTTCCCCACTCCTTTAGGAAAACACCATCTCTTGAAATTTTCTGTATTCTTGAATTGCCGGTATCTGCGACGTAGATGTCTCCATCTATGTCCACGACTACATCCGCGGGGTTGCTGAACTCAAGCTCCCCTTCGCCGAGAGTACCCACCTCCCAGACTTTTTCATCGGCGGTGCCAACGTATCCCTGGTCCAATTTAAAGAGGCTATCTCTGTTGGGGTCAGTAACATAGATAAAGCTTCCATACACGGCCACGCCGGAAGCATCATTGAGGACACCCTCTCCTACAACCTCAATCGCGCTCTCATCGATAATCTCTTCCTCGGTGTCTTCGATATACCAGTTACCCAGCTTGGTATCTCCGCACCCCGCCATAAAAAAGAAGAGGGCTGCCGAAAGCACCAGGAAAGCTCTCCCGTGCAAGAAAAAACGTCTGTTTTTCAAAAGGAAAGAAGGCTGTAAACCGGCAGCCCCTCCAATTTTTTGCGGCCGCTGAGAAAGGAGAGCTCCGCCAAAAACGCGCACTCCACTATCTCACCGCCCATATTGGTTATCAAATCAGCTACAGCCTTGACCGTGCCCCCGGTGGCAAGAAGGTCATCAACGATGAGGACCCTTTCCCCCGGAGTTATTGCATCCTGATGTATCTCAAGAGTATCCGTTCCATATTCGAGGTCGTAGGATATTGAGTTGGTTTTATAGGGGAGCTTGCCGGGCTTCCTAACAAGAATGACGCCCTTGTTCAATTTGTAGGCGAGCGCGGCGCCCATTACGAATCCGCGCGCTTCAACGCCAAGGACAACATCGAATTTCTCATCAAGGTAGCGGTGCGCCATGAGGTCGACGGCACGGTTAAAACTTGAAGCATCGCGCAGTAGGGTTGTTATGTCCTTGAAGCCTATTCCCGGCTTGGGGAAATCCTTCACCTCCCGGATCATGTCTTTTAGCTGGTCCACGGCAACTCCCTTTAGAATTGGTTATACCTTCAAATTGAATACATCAAAGAACGGTTGTCAACTGTATTCTCTTTTGCACCGCCATCTTACGAAGCTTGAGGATCGCGCCTTTTTCAATCTGCCTTATACGTTCGCGGGTGACCCCGTTAAGCTTGCCGAGCTCTTCAAGGGTCATCGGATCCTGCTCTCCAAGCCCATAACGCATTCCGATGATCTCCTGCTCGCGGGGTCTTAAAGAGTCGACCCAGGAGGCGACCAGCGCTACAAGCTCATCCTGATGAAGACAATCCATCGGAGAAGGCGACTCCTTATCTTCAAGGGTATCGTGCAGGCTGAAGTCACCCTCATCCCCCAGGGGCTGATCAAAGCTGAAAGTTCTACGAATAAGAACCACAAGCTTTCTCACCCGCTCCACCGACACCCCGAGCTCCTCTCCAAGCTCCTGCTCAGAGGGCTCTCTGCCTGTTTCCCGGCGCAGGAACTCGGCTGTCCTCATTAAGCGGTCCAAATCTTCAGAGACGTGTACCGGGAGTCGGACCGTGTTTGCCTGATTTACAAGCGCTCTTTCCAGAGACTGGCGAACCCACCATGTCGCATAGGTCGAAAATCTGCAGCCTTTATCGGTGCGGAACTTCTCAACAGCGCGGATGAGGCCGATATTGCCCTCTTCGATAAGGTCCAGCAGGGGCAGACCTCGGTTGGAATAGCGGCGGGCCATGCTCACAACGAGACGTAAATTTGCCTCTATAAGCTTTGCCCGCGCGGCGGAATCACCCTCCGCCATCGAGTCGGCCAACGCCAACTCCTCTTCTGCGGTTAGCAGCTCTATTGCTCGGATCTCAGATAGATAGAGGGTGATGGCGCTGCCCGCAGACCTCTTCTCGCTGCTGCCAGCAGCTTTCTTCACCCCGCCTTCGGGAGCTCTGTCACCTGAGCCCCGACCACCCGTTCCCTGACCCATTTATCCCCTCTGGAAAGAGTTCCCCATTCTCCCCGAAGGTTAATGGTAATAGGTGTATCAGCGGCTCGGCAAGTACAAAAGGGGATCGCGGGCGCTCCCCTTGTCCCGGACTTCAAAGTGAAGAAAACCACTTGCGGTGCCGAGAAGTTCTCCCCTGTCGACTAGCGCCCCGGCCTTTATCCCTATCGATTGGAGATTGGAGTAAACCGTATAGCGATCGCCTCCATGGTCCACAATTACCATGTGCCCATAAGCGCGGGCGGGCAACCCCGCGTATGACACTTTACCCTTTGCGGCGCTCATAACCGATGCCCCTGAGGTGCTCTCAATCTCTATGCCCTTGCCCCCGCCATCGCCGAACTCGCAAAGAACCCTCCCCGCCAAAGGCCACTGAAAGCCGCTATTGGAGACTTTCATTGGTGTTGAGTTAGTCTTTTTCGGGGTTCTATATGTCGGGGGCTCCTTTTTCGCGGGATCTTTCTCAACTTTTGCTGTTTTTTGAACAGGTTTGGGCGCAGGACGTTTTTTAGGTGGTACGTAGGTGGTTTTTGTAGCTTTTTTGCCGGAAGGCGCCTCCCTCTCAACTTGGCCCGTCGAGGCGGGAAGGAATATTATATCGCCGGCGGCGACCCTGTCATCAGGGCGGAGATAGTTCATCTCCCTTACGACACTCGAAGATACACCGCGCGCTCTTGAAATCGACTCGATGCTTTCTCCGGGCGATACGATGTATTGCTCCCCGTATGTAGCGGCGCAAGCGGTCATAAGCAGCAGGGAAAAGAGTAGCCTGAGCCTCACTAAGCACCTCCCGCCAACTCAAACGCCTTCCGAACCGCGCTCTCGGCGTCCCTCTCAACCACAACGCCCTCTATCTCACCCCAAGCGCCTACTCCTATTACCGGTCTCCCGGTTTTAAGCGCAATCGAGATCTCGCTCATCGTGCCCCACTCCCCGGGGAGCGCGACCACAGCGTCGCCCGCCTGCACAACCAATACATTCCTGGCGTGTCCTATGCCCGTGGGCAGGGCAACCTTTACCCAGGAATTTGCTTCAAGGGCATCAGAGCCGGGGAGTATTCCCACAGTCAATCCTCCAGCGGAGGAAGCTCCGCGGCAGGCAGCCTCCATCACACCCCCCAAGCCGCCGCAGATAAGCACCCCTCCCCTTAAAGCGATCCTCTCGCCCACCTCTTTGGCAAGCTCGTAGAGAGAGGCGTCCGCGCGCCCCGCGCCTACTACTGAAATCCGTACGGGTTTATCCATCCGCTCAACTACTCCGCCAATTTACTAGCAGAAAATACCCAGCCACTAAAAGCACCGTAAAGGCAACAATAATCCAGTCAAGGTGTCTGTCGATGAACTCCCTGGCAACCGCGCCTTTCCACTTGATAAGGAGGCCGACCAGATAGAATCTGGCGAAGCGCGAGACAAGGCTAGCTATTATAAATAGTGGGAAGTTTATGCCGAACGCCCCACCGGCAATCGTAAACACCTTATATGGAATCGGAGTGAACCCCGCCACTCCCACGATCAAAACGCCATAGGCATCGAACCAGGTCTTAACCGTATCGTACATTGCGTGTGCGCTGTAAAGGTCAAGCAGCCAATTTCCCACCGAATCCATGAAGAGAAGTCCTATAAGGTATCCGAAGACCCCTCCGAGGACCGATCCGACCCCTGCGATGGTCGCAAAACGCAACGCTCGCTTCGGGGCGCCCACTCCAAGCGCCACGAGCAGCACATCAGGTGGTACGGGAAAAAAGGAGGACTCCGCAAAAGCAAGCCAAAAGAGCGCATGAACGCCGCCCGGACGATCCGCCCAGGAGAGCACCCAGCGATAAAGGCGGCGCATAGCCCGCATCACCTCGCGGTGCTCCCCTCTACCAGCGGCACGAAACGGCAGGACTCCAGAGCAACCTCCTCCCAATTGTCATCATCCAGACGGCGCACCTCCTTTAGCACTTGACCGCCGCTACCCTCTACCGGAGTTACGAGGAGGCCGCCGTGTGCCAGCTGTTCGAGAAGCGCATGCGGCATTCGGTCCGCCGCCGCAGTGACGATGATCTTGTCATATGGGGCATGCTTCGCCCAACCCTTTGAGCCGTCGCCAGTGCGGATATGGACGCGGTAAGCCCTCAAACGGTTGAGCATCTCTCTCGCCCTTAACGCAAGCGCCCCCACCCTCTCCACCGAATATACGGAATCGGCAAGCCTTGCCAGAACCGCCGCCTGGAAACCTGAGCCTGTGCCTATCTCCAACACCTTCTCATCGCGCTGGGGGTTAAGGAGTGCCGTCATCCTTAAGACTGTCGACACCTTCGATATGGTCTGACCGTAACCTATGGGTAGGGCGTCGTCGGAATATGCTCGAAGCCTTAGCGCCTCATCCACAAACCAGTGTCTGGGGACCGAGGCCACCGCTTCAATAACCCTGCGGTCGTCAACTCCGAGACGCGCCGCTATATCCTCGACGAGGCGGGCCATCTTTGCCTGATGAATCAATTTTGACCTCCGCCCTTTTGGCCTATACCCCAACTTGAAAGGTCTGAAAGAAAGCCTCCGGATGTAAGGTCTGTATTTAGAGGAGTCACCGAAATACAGCCGGCGGCGAGGGCCGCAACGTCGCTATCCTCATCGCCGTCCACATAGCCGAGCTCACTTCCTCCAATCCAATAATACTCACCACCTCGGGGGTCCTCTTTTTTCACAATTCCGCTGCCGAAAATCCGCCGCCCTTGCTTCGTAACCCGGATTTCAGGCAAGGCCGCCCCCTCGGGAAGATTCGGCACGTTGACATTAAGAAACACACGCTCGGGAAGGCCGCGCTCTATGATTTGCCCTGCTATATCTGCGGCCACTCTGGCGGCTGGGGCAAAATTGAAGTTCTTGCGCGCGACTAATGAAACAGAGACCGAGGGCACGCCGAGCAGGGCACCCTCAAGCGCAACCCCGACAGTGCCTGAATAAGTCAGGTCATCGCCAAGGTTCCCCCCGGCGTTTATCCCCGCCACAAGAAGATCGGGAGGGCTTTCAAGGACGGCGTGTACGCCAAGATGGACGCAATCGGTAGGGGTTCCGTCAGCCGAATACCAGCCATCGCGAAGCTCCCTTAGCCTAAGGGGGCGATGAAGGGTCAAAGAATGCGCGACGGCGCTGCGTTCGCGGTCAGGCGCGACCACGACGACCCTGCCGAGGGGAGCGAGCGCCTCCGCGAGGGCCAAGAGCCCCGGCGCGTAGACACCATCATCATTGCTAAGGAGAATGTTCACCGCATACCCAAGAGTTAAAAACTAAGGTCAAATGCCTTTCGACGCCAAGCGCCGTAGCACATTATGTATGCGGGGTAAGAATCTTTCAAGAGCCGAGCCGATTGGACAGGTAATGGTAGGTGGGTATATTTCAAGTGTGGCATGATTTATTTGCTTATTAACGGAGGCGTTAAAATGAACGCAAAGGTAAAGGTACTAATCCTTTTTTATTCAACTTACGGACATATTTACAAGATGGCGGTGGCAGCAGCCGAGGGCGCTGGTTCCGTGGAGGGAGCGGAGGTAACAATCCTTCAAGTGCCGGAGCTCATGCCGCCCGACTTATTAGAAAAGATGGGCGCCGCGGAAGCGAAGCGCCCCTTCGCCCACATTCCGGTAGCGCGTGTAGAACAACTGTCAGACGCCGACGCAATCATTTTCGGAACACCGACCCGCTACGGCAATATGACGGGTCAAATGAGAAACTTCCTCGACCAGACTGGTGCGCTCTGGATGGAAGGTGCCTTGACGGGAAAGGTCGGCAGCGTATTCACTTCCTCCAGCACCCAACACGGCGGGCAGGAAACCACGATTACCAGCTTTCACAGCACCCTTCTCCACCACGGCATGGTAATAGTCGGCTTGCCGTATTCAATCGCACCTGGCCAACGCAGAGCAGACGAAATAACCGGTGGCTCACCTTACGGCGCAAGCACAATAGCAGGCCCCGATGGTTCACGCCAACCCTCTGAAAACGAACTCGAACTGGTACGGATACAAGCGCGTCACGCCACCGAGATCGCAAAAAAGCTGAAGTAAGTTCTAAGCCAATACGTGTGGCGACAACTGAGGGCAAGACTCTTAAAAAGACAGCCTCTCCCAGATCTCTTTGAGGGGGTGGTTTTGAGTTTAAAAGTTGTGACAAGCAACATACAGGCTAACCACAAAGCCAGTCATGGGGTGGGAATCATGTTAGAGAGGGACATTCAAGAATACTTTTTTGAAAATCCCCAAGTGATCTTTAAAACCAAAGAGCCCAAACAAAAGGCGAAAGAATATTCGATCAACGGCAAAAGAATCGATCTGCTTTTCTTGGTTGATGATATTTACTTTATCATTGAGTTGAAAAGAGTCCCTTTGGCTAGAGAGCACATAGGCCAAGTTCTCGAATATTATTGCATGTTAAAGGATGAAATGGACGAACCCAACTTGAGGATGATATTGGCCGCGCCAAAGATTCCCGGCTGGGCTAAACATCTGAAGGATATTGGGATTGAATGCTCTCAAATTAAAGGTATCGGCCAGGAGTCTGGGCCATACCTGGTTGAGCCCGAATACCCCCCAACTTGCGGCGCCACCTCTCCCACCTTCACAAAAAAGCGGACAAAACCTCCTTCAATAGTAAATCCAAAGTTGGAACTTGGTGAAAAAGGAGAAGAGTGGATTGAGCCGGTAGCCCTAATAGAAAGTGAATTTATCAGGTGTTTTTCACCTGCGACACAAAGAAGTATTACTGAAATTATAAAAATACTGAACGCGCTTGGTTGTGAGTGTTTGGTCAGAAGACGCCATGACAATGCTTTGATTTTTGTACCCAAACAGCTCCTAAGGCGGAAAAGCAAAAAAAAACCTGATCACAGTTTGGCCGAAGGCCAAAACCAATCCCAGAATCAGAATCATGCCGGCTGATGAGGAGCAGTACCAGCCCTCACAGCTGCAACAGTACAGGGTTCGCCTAAAGCAGCTATTTGAGCAGTTGAGAACCTAATAGACTTTCAGGATAAATAGGGGACTAAAGCAAAATCCAGGCAAAGAAAAAGCCACTCAGGATTTCTCCTAAGTGGCTGTTTTCTTTATGGTAGCGGGGACAGGACTTGAACCTGCAACCTTCGGGTTATGAGCCCGACGAGCTACCAAATTGCTCCACCCCGCGACACGAAGGCGGGATTATGCTCTGCCGTACCCATGTTGTCAAGGGTATTCTTGACTATTATGCACCGCCGCTGTAGATTCACCTTTTCCACGAATACCGAGAGAACATCATGGACGATACAAATAAGATTTCCAGAGATATAAAGGCTCTTTTAAAGGAGCGCGACGCGGTCCTCCTTGCCCATAATTACCAACGCGGCGAGATTCAGGACATAGCCGATTTCGCAGGCGACAGCCTGGGGCTCTCCATCGTAGCGTCAAAAACCGAGGCAAAGACCATAGTCTTTTGCGGCGTACACTTCATGGCTGAATCGGCGGCGATTTTGAGCCCGGAGAAAACAGTTATTCTGCCACGCATCGATGCTGGCTGTCCTATGGCGGATATGATTACCGCTGACGATCTGATCAAGGTCAAGGAGGAGCACCCCGGCGTCCCCATCGTCACTTATGTCAACTCCTCCGCCGCGGTCAAAGCTGAGAGCGACATCTGCTGCACCAGCGCCAACGCGGTCAAGGTGACCAAGTCGGTGGGCGCGCCAACTGCCTATCTCGCCCCTGACAGAAACCTCGCCCAGTGGGTCGCGCGGAATACCGAACAGGAGATTCTCTACTGGGACGGTTACTGCCCCACTCATGAACGCCTCACCGCCGGGGATGTTATTGCGGCTAAAGAGGCCAACCCCGGAGCACCCTTTATCGCCCACCCGGAGTGCCGTCCCGAGGTTCTCGACCTTGCGGACGAGGTACGTTCAACTTCGGGGATGATCGCCTACTGCAAGGAGTCCTCCGAAAAGACGATCATCGTCGGCACGGAGACCGGGATGTACCACCAGCTACGCAAAGACAGCCCCGGCAAGGTTTTCGTGGCGCCCTCCAACAGGCTGGTATGCCCAAACATGAAGCTAACCAGCCTTGAGGACGTGCTCGAAGCGCTTGAGCGGATGGAGAATGTAGTCACCGTCGAGGAGGGCATCCGCGTTCGCGCCGCAGGCGCCCTTGAGAAGATGATGGCGGCGGGCCGCGATTAGGGCATGTTTTCAGGCGAACTGGCGAGGCGGCTCGCAAAGGGCCAAGCCAAGGGCGTCCATGTACGTGCGCAAGGTTTAAGGAGTTCAAGCCGCGCATACTACCTCGCCCGGCTTTTGGAGAAAATCGGCAAACCCCTGCTCGTGCTCACTTCAAGCATACCGGAGGGCCGCGCTTTCGCTGCGGAGCTAGAGTTCTTTCTTGCCGACACCGAGCGGGGTATCCCAGGGGAACCACGAGTCCTCTTCTTCCCCCCATGGGATACTCTGACATTTGAAAATATCCCGCCCCACCCTGAGATTTCCGCTCAAAGAATAACTGCGCTACACCGCACCCAGTCTGGGGGGCCGTTTGTAGTCGTCGCACCGGTGGAGGCCACGCTTCAAAAGATCCCGTCACCTAAGATATTGAATGAAGCTGTAATGAAAATCGCTGTCGGCCAGGAGGTCGGGCGCGACAGCTTCATTGCAAGGCTCCTCTCCAACGGGTACCAGCGCGTCGAGCAGGTTGAGGAGCGGGGCGAGGTCAGCGTCCGCGGCGGGATAATGGATATCTTCGCGCCACACTACACCTCTCCGCTAAGGTTGGAGTTCTTTGGTGATGAGGTCGAATCCATACGCTCCTTTGATAGTTCAACTCAGCGCTCAACAGAACGGTTAGATGAGGCACTCCTCCTCCCCGCGCGTGAGGTCATTGCCGATGAAGCCGCCGCCAAGGCCGCTTTCTCCACTCTACGAAGGAGGTGCCACAAAGCGGGCATGAACCGCTCGGAGAGCGCCGAAGCCCTTGAGCTTTTCAGGGACAACCCCTACGCTCCCCAGCGTGAGTCACTGCTTCCCTACTACGTTGAGGAGACCGCTACCCTCTGGGAGTACCTGCCCGGGGGAACCGTAATTGCCCTCGATGAGCCCTTGGATGTGCGTGAGCGTGCCGAACAATTGGACGCAGAGGTGCTGGAGGGCAGCGAGAGGGCGCTTAGGTCGGGCCGCGTCACCACGGAGCCCGCTGAATCCTACATCACTTCAGCGCAATGGTCGGCCCTGCTGGAGAACCATCCCGTGATGGAGCTCGCCGCGCTCGAACTTGAGGAGACGGAGGGTGTGCGCTCCTACGTGACGCGCGACAATACCGATCTGGTCGCCTCATTGAGACGCCACCGGGGAGAAGATCGCCTCCTCACACCCCTCGCCAGTGAAATACAAAAAGCACGCGAAGAGGGCCACTGGGTTTGCATTATAGCCAGAACGGCTGGGATGGCTGAGAAGTTAAGGGATTTCCTCCGAGAGTATGAGATAGAGGCGGGGGGTATGGAGCATTTCGTAGCACCAACGCCCGCCCTCTCCTCAAAGGTTACCATCTGCCTAGGAGCCCTGGCGCGAGGCTTCCGCTTCCCGGAAGAGAAGCTGACTCTGATAACCCAGGCTGAAATATTTGGTATGAAGGGGCGGCGGCCACCCCCCAAGGATGGCCTTACCCGGTCGTCACTCGGGGAACTTCAGGAAGGTGACCTCGTCGTACATGCCGACTTCGGCATTGGCAGATACATGGGGATGACCCGTTTCGAGGTAGAGGATAACGAGGGCGATTTCCTGCACTTGGAGTATGCCGGGGGAGACAAGCTCTTTTTGCCGGTGACACGTCTTGCGCTAATTAGAAAGTACCTGTCGCCCACGGACCCTGAATCGGTAAAGCTCGACAAAATTGGCGGTAAACGCTGGGAGCGCGCCCGCGCCAAGGCTCGCGAGGGCGTCGAGAGGATGGCGCACGAGCTGTTGGATATTTATGCCAGACGGGCCCTCGCTAAAAGAGATCCTTATTCTCTGCCCGACCTCGCCTACCGAGAGTTTGCCGCAACGTTCCCCTATGAGGAGACTAGGGACCAGGGGGGCGCAATCGATGACGTATTAAAGGACCTTGCCTCTGCCAAGCCTATGGACCGTCTTATTTGCGGCGATGTCGGCTATGGGAAGACCGAGGTGGCAATCAGAGCCGCTTTTCAGGCGGTGCATGACGGTCGGCAAGTTGCTATACTCACGCCGACGACTGTCCTCGCGGCACAGCACTTCCAATCATTCAAAAAGCGCTTCGAGGGTTATCCCGTCGAGGTTAATATGCTCTCCCGCTTCGTCTCGAAAACCGAGCAGGAGCTTGTGACCAAGAAACTCTCCGAGGGGAAAACAGATATTGTCGTAGGTACCCACGCCCTTCTCAAAGGGACTCTACGCTTTAAGAATCTGGGCCTCGTGGTCCTTGATGAAGAGCACCGCTTCGGAGTATCGCAAAAGGAGAAGCTGAAAAAGCTGCGCGCCGATGTGGATACGCTGACACTCACCGCCACACCGATTCCGCGCACCCTGCAAATGTCCTTCACCGGCATCCGCGACCTCTCCGTTATTGAGACTCCGCCGGCTGACAGGCTCTCGGTTCGCACAAGGGTGGCGCGCTTCGACGATGAAGTGGTGAAGGAGGCTTTGAAAAGAGAGTTGGGGCGTGGTGGGCAGGTCTACTTTGTCCACAACAGGGTGCAATCCATAGATGAAGTCACTGAAAGATTGAAAGGATTGATGCCGGGCACCTCCTTTGCTGTAGCCCACGGCCAGATGAAAGAGCAGAAGCTTCAGGAGGTCATGGAGAAGTTCTCCTCAGGCGAGGTTGAAGTTCTGGTATGTACGGCCATCATCGAATCCGGTCTCGACATACCCCGGGCAAATACAATCATAATAAACCGCGCAGATATGTTCGGCCTCGCGGATCTCTACCAGCTAAGGGGCCGCGTAGGGCGTTCGAACGTGCGAGCCTACTGCTATCTCCTCCTCCCTCCGGAGGAGCAGGGGATGACAGCCGACGCACACAAACGCCTGCAAGCGATCCAGCAGTTTACAGACCTTGGCGCTGGTTTCAAAGTCGCTATGCACGACCTTGAGATTCGTGGGGCAGGTGACCTTCTTGGCAAGAATCAATCCGGCCATATAGCCGCCATAGGGTTTGACCTCTATGCGGAGTTACTCGAAGAAGCGGTCGCGCGTCTAAAGGGCGCAGAGGTCAGGCACCCGCCGGAACCGGAGATACGCTTAAAGGTGCCCGCGCATTTCCCGGAGGACTATGTGCCGGACCCACGCCAACGCCTGGCACTTTATGAACGCTTTGCGCGCATTACATCCCTCGACGAGGCCGACGATATGCGTTACGAGCTTATAGACCGTTTCGGCCCCTTGCCCGAACCTGTTATCAACCTTATCGAGGTGATGAAGATAAGGTTCAGGATGGTGGCCCTTAGAGCAACGACACTCGACCTTGTGGGAGAGAACCTTCTTCTCGCGTTCTCCGAGGACCCCGCAGTTGAACCGGATAAGGTGATGTCGCTCATAACTGGGCATCCCGGCAGGTGCCGCCTTACCCCCGACCAGCGCATTAGGTGGGGCATTGGAGGTGAGGGGCCGGTCGACGCTCTAGGCGGCGCGAGGGAGTTGTTGAGCCAACTTGAATGATGTGTTAGCTTTCCCACTGCCACGACAAACATGAGAACGGGAAAACATATATGAAACTAGGATTTTTCAAGCGGGCGGCACTCTTTGCAGTGACGCTGGCGGCGCTTCTGTCCACCCCCGCTATTGCCTCCCACATAGTCGATGCAATAGCGGCGACGGTTGACGGCCACGTAATCACCTCCTCCGAGGTAGAGAAGCTGGTAAGGGCAAAAGAGGGAGACCTCCACTCTCCGGCACACCGTCAGATGGCGCTAAATTCACTCATAGACAGATACCTGCTCGAAGCGGAAGCGGAGAAGAGGGGCATAGTCGTATCCGATGCCCGTGTGGGTGAGGCTGTGGCAACCGTTACCAAGCGCCTCTCTCTCACTGTTGAGCAGCTAAAGGAGGAGCTCACAAAGAGAGGTGAGCGTTGGGAGGACTACCTCAAAGAGATTCGCTACCAGATACTCCTCCAAGACCTCATTCAATCGCTGCTCAAGAGCGAATACTCCTCGACAGAGGTCGCTGTTCGCGAATTTTTCATAAGGCACCGCGATGCGTACACAAAAGGTAAATGGGTTAAGTTGAACCACCTGACAATCTCCGGTAACGAGCGTGACGCAGCCACAGAAAAGATTATGGAGCTGATATCCAAGGGGGCGAGCTTCCCCTCGGCAGCGCTAGATGTAATCGGTGAGGCGCCCGTGGATACAGGCAACATGATGTTCGATGATTTGGCGCCGATGGTTGCCGATGCGGTTGGTTCTCTTTCAAGCGGCGAAATAAGTGCCCCCGTGCCTTTGGGAGAGACCATACACCTCTTCGAAGTGATAGAGCAGGGCGGCGGCAGCACGACCTACGAGGAGGTCGCCGACACCGTAAGGCTTGATTTCGAACGTGACGGGGTTCAGGAAGTTCTAAAGGAGTGGCTTGAAGCGCGCAAAGATGATGCTTCAATAGAGCTACGCTAAGTTGCCTTAAGTTCTTTGAGGAGTCATATGCCTGAGCGCGTACGTATTGCCCTTACCTGCGGCGAACCGAGCGGCGTTGGAGCCGAAGTAGCTCTCAAAGCCCTCGAAACCATAAAAAGCGAGGACGCTGAATTTATACTGGTAGGCCCTCGCATGGTTTGGGCTCGCGCAAAGGCGGTAATCTCAGGCGACGATCAAATAGACCGAAGCATAATCGAGACACCTTCAAAACCCCCTGAGTGGAGCTGGGGAGTAGAGTCACCCGGCACCGCGAAGGTAGCCGCGGAGGCGGTTGAGCTAAGCGCAAAGCTGGCCCTCGAAGGCGAAGTCGACGCCATTGTAACGGCCCCGCTCACAAAGAGCGGGCTGGCAAGCGCCGGGAGGAAGTTCCCCGGCCACACTGAATTATTGGGCGCTTTATGTGGCGGCGCCCCTACTATGTATTTTGCCGGGGGAAACCTCATCGTCGCGCTCGCTACCACTCACCTCCCCCTCTCCGAGGTGCCTGGAAAGCTTACCCGGGAGAACCTTGCAGGTACAATCGAACGTTTCAACGAAGCTTTGTCCGGTGACCTCGGCATCAAATCTCCGCGTATCGGATTATGCGCCCTTAACCCCCACGGAGGAGAAGGTGGACTCCTGGGCTGTGAAGAACAGGAGGTCATCATCCCCGTGGCCTCTAAAGCCAGGGCAGCTGGAGTTGACGTAGATGGTCCTATACCAGCCGATACTCTCTTTCATTACGCCCGCGAAGGTGTCTATGACGGCGTCATAGCCATGTACCACGATCAGGGGCTGGCGCCCTTCAAGATGCTGCACTTTCACGACGGGGTAAATATTACGGCGGGCCTTCCAATAGTGAGAACGAGCCCTGACCACGGCACCGCACCGGATATCGCAGGCAGGGGTATAGCCCGCGCCGACTCAATGGTGGCGGCTCTCAAATACGCCATCCGCATAGCTAACGAGAGAAAGAAGAGAGAGCGGTGAATAGTATAGCGTTCGGGACCGAGGGCTGGCGAGGCGAGTTGGCGCGCGATTTCACCTTTGAGGGTGTAAGAAGGGTAACTGCGGCCCTTGCCGATTTCCTTAAAGAGGAGGGAAGCGCCCAAAAGGGTGTAGCCATAAGTTTCGACAGGCGCTTTCTCGCAGAGGATTTCGCCAGAGAATCCGCACAGGTATTTGCCGCGCGAGGGATCAGGGTGCATCTTTCCAGCACTTATCTTCCGACACCGGTCCTCTCCTGGTCGGTACGCCGGTACGGTCTCGCTTCAGGGGTTATGATAACCGCTTCCCACAACCCGCCTGAGTGGAACGGCTTTAAGATAAAGGGGCCGCACGGTGGCCCTGAGTATCCAGAGCGGGTAAAAGCGATTGAAAAGCTTTTAAATAAACGTTATCCGGAGGGTGGCTCAATAGAGCTCCTGGGGTTGGAGGAAGCGCGGGAGCGCGGTTTGATTGTAGAGCTAAATCCCCGTGCCGAATACCTTAAGTGGGTGTCGAACTTAATTGAAATCGAAACAATTAAGGAGCGCGCGCCGCGCATAGCGGTAGACTCCATGCACGGCTGCTCAGCTGGATGGACTGCCGACATTTTACGCAGCTGGGGATGTTCGGTAACTGAGATCAACTCTGCCGCGGACCCCTTATTCGGGGGCACCCCGCCTGAACCAAAGCCCGCAAACCTGATGGAGCTGATGGCTATCGTCGGAGAGGGAGACTTTTTACTTGGCTTGGCGAGTGACGGCGATGGTGACAGGCTATCGGCAATTGACGAAAGAGGAGAGTTCTTCTCCCCTCAGCGGATACTGGCGCTCTTCGCGAAATATCTAAAGGAGGAGCGAGGCATGCCGGGCGGGGTTGTAAAGGCGGTCTCCGCCACGATAATGCTCGACCTTCTTGCTAAAGCGGGTGGCTACAAGGTGATCACTACCCCTATAGGTTTCAAAAACATGTCGCCGCACATGACTCAAGGCGCAGGTATATTTATGGCTGGCGAAGAGTCTGGTGCAATTGGCGTCACCGCGCACCTCCCGGAGAGAGACGGCATCTTCAACGCCCTCCTTCTTACAGAGATAGTATCCAAATACGGAATGGGCCCAAGGGCTGCCATTGAGGATATCTTTTCAAGGGTGGGCCATTTCACCTTCGACCGCTTGGACACACGCTTCGAGCGCTCCCGAATGGAGAGCGTTACTCGCCGGGTGGAAAACCTTGAGCCCCCCGAAGAGCTTTGCGGCTTGCCGGTGACGCGCGTCGACAGGATGGACGGCGTTAAAATTTTCAGAGATGACAACTCCTGGCTTATGGTCAGGGTTTCAGGTACGGAGCCACTGCTGCGCCTATACGCTGAAGGGCGTACCGGCGAAGAGGTAAAGCTACTCCTTAAAGAGGGAAAGAAGCTGGCTGGTATTTAATGGCTAATGATTTTATAGATATTCGCGGCGCACGCGAGCACAACTTAAAGAACCTCAATATCCGTATCCCACGCGAAGAGATCGTGGTAATTACAGGTCTCTCCGGCTCGGGCAAGTCAAGCCTCGCCTTCGATACGCTCTATGCGGAGGGCCAACGGCGTTATGTCGAAAGCCTCTCCGCTTACGCGCGTCAATTCCTCGAACAGATGGACAAGCCCGACGTCGATTCAATAGAGGGCTTAAGCCCTGCTATCTCCATAGAACAAAAGACTACGAGCAGAAATCCTCGCTCCACCGTCGGCACCGTGACAGAGATATACGATTACCTGAGGGTACTCTACGCGAGAGCGGGAATTCCCCATTGCACAAGCTGCAAAAAAGAGATCTCCAGCCAGACGGTTACCCAGATGACCGACCTGCTCTTGGCCCTGGAAGAGGGGAGTAGGGTTGAGATTTTATCGCCGGTCGTCAGGGGAAGGAAGGGCCACTATAAGACACTCTTCGAACAACTGAGGAAAGCGGGCTTTCTGCGGGTTCTCGTCGATGGCGAGCAGTACGAGCTGGAGGAGGAGATAGAGCTCGACAAAAACAAGGCGCATGACATTGAGGTCGTAGTCGATCGCATAGTCATAAAGCCTGAAGCGCGCAGCCGGATATCCGAAGCGCTTGAATTGGCTCTATCCCATGCAGAGGGTCTGGCGGGCGCAAACGTACGCGGAGGGGAAAAGATGATCTTCTCCGAACGCTTCGCATGTCCTGACTGCGGCATCTCCCTGCCCGAGATGAGCCCCCGCGCATTCTCCTTCAACTCCCCCCACGGCGCCTGCCCGGAGTGTGACGGCTTGGGGGTTAAGGCTACCGTGGACCCGGCGCTCATCGTTCCCGACACCTCGCTCTCAATCGAGGATGGCGCGGTCGCGCCTTGGGCGAGCCCCACTCAGGTTTATTACAGCCAGATGCTCGCTGCCGTAGCCAAACATTACGGCGCATCCACAAAGATTCCTTGGTCAAAGCTCCCCTCCGAGGTCAAAAACGCGATCCTCTACGGCACCGGTAGGCAGAAGGTCGAGTTCATTTTCCGCACAAGGAAGCTACGCCACCGGACCCTACGTACATTCGAGGGGGTAATCCCCCGGATGGAAAGAAAAATACGCGAGTCCAACGGCGAAAATCTGGATGAGCTTTCTCCCTACCTTGAAATGCAAAATTGTCAGCTATGCGGGGGAGGTCGGCTTCGCATCGAATCCCGCTATGTTACCGTAGGCGATAAAGCGATAAACCAGCTAACCGCCTTATCGGTCGACGATAGCCTTGAGTTCTTCACCACCCTTGAGCTAGACCCTAAACGCGCGGCGATAGCTCAAAGAGTCCTCAAAGAGGTTATAGACCGGCTGGGCTTCCTGAAGGATGTAGGCCTTGGCTACCTGACCCTCGACCGCTCCGCGGGGACCCTCTCGGGTGGGGAAAGCCAGAGGATAAGGCTGGCGACACAAGTGGGCTCAAGGCTGACAGGTGTCCTCTATATTCTGGATGAGCCGACTATAGGCTTGCACCACCGTGACAACCGCCGCCTTTTGGAGACGCTTAAGGAACTTAAGGAGTTGGGAAACACCGTGGTCCTTGTGGAACACGATGAGGAGACTATCCGAATAGCCGACCATGTCATAGACATGGGGCCGGGCGCCGGTGAGAATGGCGGGAGGGTGGTTGCAGAGGGCCCTCCGGAGAAACTTGCCGATTTCAAGGAGTCCCTCACAGGGTCATACCTATCGGGCAAGCTATAGGTGAGCGTACCCGAAAAGAGGCGGGAAGGACAGGGGCATGTCTTGAAAGTAGTGGGCGCCTCAGGCCATAACCTGAAGGGACTTGACCTTGAGATACCACTTGGTAAATTCACTTGCATCACAGGCGTTTCAGGCTCAGGGAAGTCCTCTTTGGTCATCGACACTCTGCTCCCGGCGTTATCAAAAGCCCTCCACGGCGGGCACCACAGGCCCCTGCCCTTCAAAACTCTTGAAGGCGTCGAGCTGGTGGACAAGGTTGTGGATGTCAACCAGTCTCCTATCGGCAGAACCCCACGCTCAAACCCAGCTACCTACACCGGCCTTTTCACACACATTCGTGACATTTTCGCCAGGCTGCCCGAGGCTCAGGTTCGAGGTTTTAAGAAGGGGCGCTTTTCCTTCAACGTAAAGGGTGGCCGCTGCGAGGCTTGCAAGGGAGATGGGCTGGTCAAGATCGAAATGCACTTTTTGCCCGACGTGTATGTAACATGCGATGAATGCGGAGGCCGCAGATACAACCGGGAAACGCTTGAGGTTCACTACAAGGGAGCATCCATCGCGGACGTTCTGGATATGACCGTCTCCACAGCTCTTGAATTCTTCAGGAACATCCCCTCCATATACAACAAACTCAAGGTCCTTGAGATGGTGGGCCTTGGATATATAAAGATCGGGCAGCCTTCAACCACCCTTTCAGGTGGCGAGGCACAACGGATAAAGCTCTCAAAGGAGCTTTCCCGGCGCGCTACCGGACGCACTTTATACGTCCTCGATGAACCAACGACGGGGCTCCACTTCGATGACGTAAAAAAACTACTTGAGGTGCTTAGCAAGCTTAGCGACGCAGGGAACACCGTGGTAGTGATTGAGCATAATCTGGACGTTATAAAAACCGCGGACCATATTGTTGACCTCGGGCCGGAGGGCGGTGACGGGGGAGGAGAGATCGTCGCAATGGGGACCCCCGAGGACGTTTCGCGGGTTAACCGTTCACATACGGGAGCCGCACTAAAAGAGCTCCTTGGGAAGCGAGGCATAAAGAGTGGCTGATACCTATTGTGAACGTTGCGCGGAGAAGATAGAGAGCGGCGCGCTAAGATACTTGCTCACCATAAACGTTACGGCGGATTTTGAGGGCAGCTTGCCCAACGAGGGCGACATAGAGGACCTTGAGGCATTTATGGCGCATATGGACAGAAGCGACCCGGTCAAGCTGCGTAACGATGTCTTTCAGACCCGTGGCTTCCTCCTGTGCCCAAAATGTAAACGGGAATTCATGAATGACCCCCTGGCGCAGAAGACCCCGGACTCCAACGAGGACCCGCAGGGAGGCAGAGTACACTGATGCGTTACGGTCAACTGCTCATGGAGGTTGAAAAACCGGGGCGCTATGAGGGAGTCGAGAGCGGCGCGATAGTCAAGGATTGGGATCTCCAAGCGCTCAAGGTGGCCCTTTGTTTTCCCGACCTTTACGAGATTGGGATGAGCCACCTCGGCCTTCCCATCCTCTACAACGTGCTAAACTCAATGGAGGGTGTATGCGCCGAACGCGCTTATGCGGTTTGGCCCGATATGGAGACGCTTTTAAGGCGCGAGGCCCTTCCCCTAATATCTCGCGAGAGTGGAAAGCCGCTTAGTGGTTTCGACCTCCTAGGGTTCACCCTACAGTATGAACTTTCAATAACTAATGTGCTCGCCATGCTCGAACTTGGCGGCGTTCCAATCCTTGCCGGAGAGCGTGGCGAGGGCGATCCAATTGTGATTGGTGGGGGCCCTGTTGCCGCAAACCCCGAGCCTTATGCGGATTTTTTCGATTGCTTTTTTATCGGCGAGGGAGAGGAGGGCATCAGGGAAATCGCAGAGGCGCTAATGGAAGGGCAAAGACAAGGCCTTTCAAGGTCCGCGCGTATTGACCTCTTGCGAGAGATAGGGGGGGTCTATATCCCTTCTGACTTTTCACCTATCTTTCAGGATGGGCGCTTCGCTGGATTTACGGGCGGAGACTCGGTTCGCAGGCGCGTGATCTCGGACCTGGACGCTAATTATTCAAGTCCTGCCCCCATACTCCCCTTCGGCTCGATTGTACATGACAGGTTATCCGTCGAGGTTGCGCGTGGCTGTACCAGAGGATGTCGCTTTTGTCAGGCAGGCTTTCTCTACCGCCCCGTGAGGGAGCGAGCACCGGAAAAGCTTCTGAATGAAGTGCAAGAAGGTCTCTCCTGTACAGGAGAGGAGGAGATTGGGCTACTTTCACTCTCAACCGGTGACTACTCTTCGATAGCGCCGCTTTTAGTTAACCTGATGGAGAAATACGAGGAGGAGCACGTCTCGATATCCCTGCCGAGCCTACGCATAGACTCCCTTGACGGCCGCTTTCTCTCGGAAGTCTCGCGGGTTAGAAAGACAGGTTTCACCCTCGCACCGGAAGCAGGGTCTATGGCACTCCGGGCGCGTATAAACAAGAACTTCACCGATGAAGATATACTAACCTCGGTATCAAAAATATTCTCAGCCGGATGGAAGGGCGTAAAGCTCTACTTCATGGTCGGCCTTCCCTTTGAAACCGAGGAGGACAGGGAGGCTATTCCGAGGCTGGTTGAGCTCATAGCGGCCCTTGCGCCCGGGGGTAAGGGTAGGGTGACCGTCTCGGTCTCCAACTTCGTGCCAAAGCCGCATACACCGTTTCAATGGGCACGGCAGATCTCATCTGAGGAAGTGATACGCATTCAAGGCAAGCTGCGCGACAGCATGAATAATAAAAAGGTTAAGTTTAAAGGGCACGGCGCGGGTATTAGCCGAATCGAGGGGATTTTTGCCAGGGGCGACCGGAGGCTGGGCAAAGTGGCCCTGGCAGCGTACAAAAGCGGTTGTCGAATGGACGGGTGGACCAGCGAATTTAAAGAGAACCTTTGGGACAAAGCTCTTTTGAAACATGGCCTGGAGGAAGAGACCTTCCTGAGGGAGAGAGACACCAGAGAGTGCCTGCCTTGGGATATGGTCGATATCGGAGTTGACCGCGAATACTTTCTACGTGAATTCGAGAAGGCTGCCGCGGCCCTCCCCACGGGGGACTGCCGAATTGGCGATTGCGAGAATTGCGGCACCTGCGATTTTGTTGATATCGCTCCCATCAGCGGACGTGGCGACCTTCCTTACCCCGACGCAAGGGAAAAGAAGGCGCGCGGCGAAGTAGACTCGTCTTCATTTCCAAAGATGCGTTTTCGCTACTCTAAAACCGGCCCGGCGGCGTTCTTATCACATCTGGACACCACTAGCGCCTTACACAAGGCCTTCCGCGCCTCGGGAGTACCACTCTTTTACTCACAAGGCTTCAACCCGCATCCCAAGATGACCCTCGGAACGGCGCTTCCGCTTGGGACGGAGTCGCTTTGCGAAACAGGCGAAGCCAAGGTGACAAATATGCCACCCCTGTCGCCCACCAGAGATAAGATCAACGCCTTCCTCCCGGAGGGCTTGAAAATTGAGGCACTGATAAATATCCCTCCACTCTCCCCCGGGATGCCAACCGGCGCCAGCAGGGAGGAGTACACCATCTACCCTTCAGCGGCTGCAAAAGCGGCAGCGGAACAACTTGGGGGCTGGGAGAAAATTCTCGATAATTATTGGCGCAAAGACTCTTTTGAGGTAATCAAAAGAAGAGCGAACAAGCCTGACAGGGTTTTGGAGGCCAAAGATTACGTCGATGGGCTTTGGACCTCAGGCGAAACGCTCTCCCTTGAGCTGGCTCGTGGGGGCGACGGCTCTTCAATCTCTCTGGAGGCCTTTTTGCATTCTCTCCTCAGTTTGGACGAAAAGAGCCGCGCAACCGAGAGAATAATAAAGGTCCGAATGGACGTCAGGCAGGAAAGTTAATGGTAGAAGAATCAGCGCAACAGTCACTACTGGAAAAAGAGATCATCATCGATGCGAGCCCTCAGGAGACGAGGATCGCCTTGATGGAGAACAAGGTGCTCGCCGAATTCTACCATGAGTCGGTGCGGGACAGGCGTATAGTGGGCTCTATATACAAGGGCCGCGTCACGAGAGTCCTGCCAGGCATGCAAGCCGCTTTTGTCGACATCGGGCTGGAGAAAGCGGCCTTTCTCTATGTATCCGATGTCGCAGGGCAGGGGCGAGAAGCTGAAGAGATGGAGTTCGACGATGAAAACGGCGACGACTCCGATGATGAAAACCTCTACCACCACCGCCCCAACGCCCCTATTGAAGAGCTCCTGAAAGAGGGGCAGGAGATTATAGTACAAGTCGCCAAGGAGCCTCTTGGGCGCAAGGGCGCAAGGATAACCCAGCATATAAGCCTTCCGGGGAGAAACGCGGTATATCTACCTACCGTGGACCACATAGGCGTGAGCCGCAGGATTGAGGATGACGTTGAACGCGCCAGGCTGCGCGACCTCGTAGACAAATTGAGAAATAAAGGGGCGGGCTTCATAGTCCGAACGGTGGCGGTCGATTGCGCCGAAGAGGAGATGGCCCCGGAAATGACCTTTCTCATGCGCATGTGGGAAGAGATCGCAAAGAGGGGTGAAAACACCTCAGCGCCAACCCTCCTGCATTGCGACCTTGACGTCACCTTCAGGGCGATCCGCGACCTCTACAACCCCTCGGTGAGACGCATAGTTGTCGACTCTCCCGATGAATACCGAAAGATACTGAATTTCGTCGAGACCTTCGTCCCCGACGCCGTCTCCGCTGTGGAGCTGTACAACCGCCCCGATCCAATCTTTGATTTTTACGGGATCGAGATAGAGCTCTCCCGCGCGCTTGACAAGCGGGTTTGGCTCAAGAGCGGCGGCTATATAATCATCGAGATGACAGAGGCGCTTACGGCGATAGATGTAAACACCGGCTCATTTGTCGGAAAGCGCAACCTCGAAGAGACAATTCTCAAAACCAATCTGGAAGCGGCAAAGGAGATAGCCTACCAGCTGAGGCTCAGAAACATCGGCGGTATTATCATCATAGACTTCATCGACATGGAGCATGAGGAGAACCGGCTCAAGGTCTTTGAAACCTTCCGGACCGAGTTCGAGAAGGACCGCGCGAAGACAAACCTGCTACAGATTTCCAGCCTCGGCCTGGTTGAGATGACGAGAAAACGTGTCGGAGAAAGCCTTGGCCGCTCCCTATCGCAGCCTTGCCCCTACTGCGACGGCACCGGGATGGTGCGCTCAAAGGCTACGATGGCGGCGGATATTTTCAGGGAACTCAGGAGAAAGCGCAACGCCCTGCCCAAAAAAGAGGTCGTGGTCGATGCCAACAAGGAGGTGGTTCGCTTTATCTTCGAGGAGGAGCGAGCCGACCTTGAACTTCTTGAAAAGGCTTTAGGTGTAAGGATCACGCTTAACGCGAGGGCCGACTTCCATATTGAAGAGTATGAAATAGGTAACGGCTAGCGTCCCTCTTCGGCAGCGGCGGCATTAGCCTTTTCCAAAATGGCCTTTGCCCTTCCCCCGAGGCCGGTATCGCCATACTGCTCTATCACGATCCTCGCCCTACCTGCTGAAGCGCTATAATTATCTCTTTTCAGGTAATATTCAGCGACGTAAAGTTCGTGGAGGGCAATGCTCTTTCTTCCCTCGGAAACCATCTTTTCAGCCTCATCGGCATATTCGCTTTGCGGGTATGCCGCAAGGAGCGTCTTCGCCGTCTCCACCATCTGCTTAGTAGGCAGCTGGTCCCTATCCTCGGAGTCCATCATAGCGCGGTAGGAGAGCGCTCTCTTGTAAAGGGCATAGGGCAGCTTCTCGTGAGCCGGGTGCATCTCGAAAAATCGCCTGTACGCAGACGCGGCAAGCTCAAACTCCTCCTTATCGTACTCGATATCAGCGCGAAAGAGCTCGACCTCAACCGCCTGCGGAGAGAAGGGATACTCCGATTTCAGCGCCGAGATCAAAACTTCGGCGTCGGTATAATCACCGTCCTCAATCTCGACCAGTATCTGCTGATAAAGAGAATCGAGAGTTGTATAGTCTTCCGGGCTTACAGATGAACAGCCCGCAACCAGAAGAGCCAAAAGAAATCCCGCCAACAAACGCTGCAAAATCATTAACTACCCCTTTAACCGCAGAAGCGAGTCACCGTAAGGCGCGGTGGCGACCCCTCGGTCGGTGATTATCGCAGTTACATACTCCGCCGGAGTGACGTCAAAGGCAGGGTTCCATACCCCTATACCTTTCGGCGCCGTCACGACACCACCCCATTCTGTCACCTCAAGGTGGCTTCGCTCCTCGATAGGAATCTCTTCACCGGTGGAGATCGCATAGTCAATAGTTGAAATTGGCGCGGACACATAGAAGGGTATGCTGTGAGCTTTTGCCAGCAGGGCAACAGAGTACGTACCAATTTTATTCGCCACATCACCGTTTGAAGCGATCCTGTCAGCGCCTACGATAACCGCGTCCACCTTGCCGAGTTTCATGAGGTATCCCGCCATGTTGTCACAGATAAGCGTTACGGGAATATCGTCCTCGTGAAGCTCCCAGGAGGTCAAGCGCGCCCCCTGGAGAAATGGGCGGGTTTCATCTGCGTATACATTGACTCGCTTTCCAGCCTCGACAGCGGCGCGGATGACTCCAAGCGCGGTGCCATAGCCGGCGGTGGCAAGTGCCCCGGCGTTGCAATGGGTCAATATATTTACCGCATCGGGCAGAAGCGCTGCACCGTAGCTGCCCATGGCCCTGTTCGCCTCAACATCCTCGCGGTCAATCGCTATCGCCTCCTCCTCAAGGGCGGCGGCGATAACAGAAGGAGCCATGTCTTGCAGAGAAGAGGCCTTCTGGCGCATCCTCTCGATGCCCCAGAAGAGGTTCACCGCAGTTGGCCGGGTTGCGGCGAAAACGCTATAAGCCTCCTCCATGTAGGAAGAAAAGTTCTCGGCCTCCAGAGCCTGCCTCGCGGCGATAGCCAGTCCGTAGGCCGCGCTTACTCCTATTGCCGGAGCCCCACGCACAATCATGTCAACAATAGCCTTGGCAACCTCGCGGTAGTCGTCGTAGGAGCGGTAGACCTCCTCAACAGGGAGAAGTGTCTGGTCGATAAGCTCCAACCTTCCATCGCGCCAGCGTAGCGTATCAAAAGACATTTAAAGCTACCCTTCCAGCTTTGACTTTAGCAGCTGATTGACCAGACCGGGATTAGCCTTGCCCCGGCTGGCCTTCATAACCTGCCCCACGAAGAAGCCCATGAGCTTGGTCTTGCCGCCCCGGTAACCGGCGACCTCGTCGGGGTTGGCGGCAAGCACCTCATCTACGATACCCTCAATCTCCGAGGTATCTGAAATCTGAGTGAGGCCCTTCTCTTCAACTATTACCTTGGCCTCTTTGCCTGTGGCCCACATCGCATCAAAGACATCTTTGGCTATTTTACTCGAAATGACGCCCGCTTTTATAAGATCCAGCATTCCGGCGATGTGTGAAGGGGTGATCGGCGCATCCTTAACCGAGTGGAGTTCATCCTTGGACATGTCGCGCAGGACGTACCCCATAATCCAGTTGGAGGCCGCCTTCGGGTCATCGTGGAGGGTTACGATCTCCTCAAAAAAGTCTGCCATATCGATGGACTGGCAAAGTAGGTCCGCGTCATGGTCGGGGAGGGAATACTGGCTCCTGAAGCGACTTCGCTTGGCATCGGGGAGCTCGGGGAGCGTGTCCCGGGCAGCTTCAACCCACTCATCCTCTATGACCAGGGGCAAGAGGTCGGGGTCGGGGAAGTAGCGGTAATCGTGGGCCTCCTCCTTCGAGCGCATGCCGAGGGTTATCCCTCTATCGGCATCAAAGAGGCGAGTCTCCTGAACAACCTTTCCGCCATCCTCGATAAGATCTATCTGCCGGTTCTGCTCATAGATTATCGCCTGCTCCAAAGACTTAAAGGAGTTGACGTTTTTAATCTCCGCCCGAGTGCCGAACTCCTCCTGACCCTCCGGCCTGACGGAGATGTTGGCGTCTATACGCATGCTCCCCTCATTCATGTTGCCGTCGCAAACCCCAAGGTAGACCAGTATCTCCCTTAGCTTTTTGACGTACTGGAGGGCCTCACCGGTAGAGCGGATATCCGGCTCGCTCACTATCTCAAGGAGGGGAACGCAGGCGCGGTTGAGGTCGACGTGGCTGTAGTCCGCGCCGGGCGTCTCCGGGTGGACGAGTTTGCCCGCGTCCTCTTCCATGTGAATTCTCGTGATGCCGATATCCTTTGGCGCGCCGCCATCGTCAAGGACACCGAGGTACCCGTGCTCTAGGATCGGCAGCTCGAACTGGCTTATCTGGTAGCCCTTTGGTAGGTCGGGGTAGAAGTAATTCTTTCTAGCGAAGCGGCTCATCCGGGCAACTGTGCAGTTGGTGGCGAGCCCTACCTTTATTGCGAAGTCAACGACCTTGCGGTTAAGGACTGGCAGCGCCCCCGGCAAGCCCAGGCAGACCGGGCACACGTGGGTATTGGGTGGCGCTCCGAAGGATGTGGAGCAGCCGCAAAAAATCTTTGTATCCGTAAGAAGCTGAGCGTGGACCTCAAGGCCCACTACGAGTTCCCACTTCATCTTGATATCCTCTCTACAAGCCCGGTACGCGGGAGAAGTCGGTCGCCTCCTCAAAGGCGTACGCGGTCTTAAGGAGCACCTCCTCGCGAAAGGGGCCCGCCATCATCTGTAGCCCTATTGGCATCCCCTCCCCGCTGAAGCCGCAGGGCAGCGAAAGGCCGGGGAGTCCCGCAAGGTTCAGCGGAATCGTAAAGATGTCGGAAAGGTACATCTCCAAAGGGTCGGAGGTCTTTTCTCCATGTTTGAAGGCTACGGAAGCGACGGTGGGCGAACAGATTACATCCACCTCTTTAAACGCCTCTGCAAAATCCCGCGCGATCAGGGTGCGGACGCGCTGGGCGCGGCGGTAGTAGGCATCGTAATAACCCGCGGAGAGGGCGTAGGTGCCCAGCATTATCCTGCGCTTGACCTCCTCGCCGAATCCCGCGGCGCGAGTCTTTTTATAAGTATCTATTAGGTCGGAGCCGTCAACACGCGTCGTGTAGCGTACCGAATCAAAGCGGGCCAGGTTGCTCGACGCCTCGGCTGTGGCTAAAAGATAGTAAACAGCCACGGCATACTCCGTATGGGGCAGGCTTACCTCCTTGACCTCTGCGCCCAGCTCCTCAAGTTTGGCGATGGCGTCTTTAACGGCGCGTTCAATCTCAGGGTCAAGACCCTCAACGAAATACTCCTTCGGAACACCTATACGCACACCCTTGATGTCTCCGGAGAGCGCGCCGGCAAAATCCGTGGCCTCCTTCATAATAGAGGTGGAATCCTTGGGGTCATGGCCGCATATCGCATCGAGAACAAGCGCCGCGTCCTTTACGTCCCTCGTCATTGGGCCAATCTGATCAAGCGAGGAGGCAAAGGCGATGAGTCCGTAGCGGCTAACCCTTCCATAGGTAGGCTTTACCCCCACAATCCCACAGAAGGATGCCGGTTCGCGGATAGAGCCACCGGTGTCGCTGCCAAGGGCAAGAGGGACCTCGCACGCCGCTACCGAGGCGGCGCTGCCGCCGCTTGAACCGCCGGGCACCCTCTCCAAATCCCAAGGGTTTTTAACCGGGCCAAAGGCTGAGTTCTCATTGGAGGAGCCCATCGCGAACTCGTCCATATTGAGCTTGCCGGGGAATACCGCGCCCGCTTCGCGCAGCTTTGCCACTACGGTACCGTCGTAAGGGGGGATAAAGTTTTCCAATATCCTGGAGGCGCATGTTGTCCTGACCCCTTTGGTCACCAGCAGGTCTTTGAGACCCACGGGGATGCCGGTTAGAGGTTTGACGCGCCCCTCCCTGATGCGTTTGTCGGCAGCTTCAGCCTGCTCAAGGGCGAGGTCGGCGGTGACAGTTAAAAATGCATTTATCTTGCTGTCGATCTCGTCAATTCGGTCAAGGAAAGCGCGGGCCACCTCGACGCTTGAGACTTCCCCGCCGTCGAGGAGCGCCCTGAGCTCGTGTCCTTTTTTTAAGGTTAGCTCACTTGACATCGCCTATTCCCCCTCTATGACTTTGGCTACCCGGTAACAGCCATCTTCCGGGTAGGGAGCATTCATAAGCGCCTCCTCATTTGTGAGGCCTGGGGTTACTACGTCATCGCGGAAAGCATTGACAATCTCGTGAACATGGGCCGTTGGCTCCACACCGGCGAGGTCAAGCTCACCCAGCTTCTCGACATATTCCAGAATCGACGATAGTTGGCTGGCAAAGGTCTCAATCTCTGCGGGAGAGAATTCGAGGCGGGCGAGCGATGCGACGTGCTCCACCTCTTCCTTGCTTATCTTCATTTAAAAAACTCCAAAGTTAAAATATCCTATCCGGACGACCCATTAACACTTGTATAAAAGCGATGATTATCATAGCGAAAGAGCGCATTCAACCACCAGCGGGAGTATGCGTCAACCCGTTAGCAAGTATAAAGCAGCCTTTGTCATTTGATGAGCCTAATTATGCCCCTCGCGAGGGGCTCGAAGCGCTCCTCTATAGAAACTTCGCATTTGGCGAAACCCGCCCTTCGTGAAAGCTCCCGCCACTCCCCGGGGGAGAGCGCTCCACCTACACACCACACCCAAGCCTCTGGCTCATCCCGTATACTATCATCCACCTCTCCGATGGTGAGAACGTCGGCGATTAGCACCTGCCCTCCTGAGACGAGGATCCTGCATAACTCTTCCATCAGGCTTATCTTGTCGGGGATTATATTTGCGACTCCATTCATAATCGCGTGGGTGAAGCTCCCCGTCCTAAGCGGAAGCCCAGGCATAAAGGCAAGGACAGGGGTGATGTTAAGCGCCTCCCCTTCAAGGCTGGCCGCAAGGTTGGATATCATCTCCGGGCTCACCTCTAGAGAGTAGACCCTTGCACCTGCGCTACCCAGCCAAAGTGAGTCGAGCCCCGCGCCGCAGCCGAGGTCGGCGACCACAGGAGTCACCCTATCCGCCAGCACATAACGGGGCAAGGGAGCCGCCCCTACAAATGATGAAACAGAGCCGGTGGCCGCCAAATCCAGGACGCGACGCGGATAGCCCAGGTTTTCAGCCAACGCCGCCCCTGTAGGGAAATTCATCCCCGCAGGTGATCTGGAACCGTCGCGCCCGATCCGGCCATAGGCGTCGAGCACCGCATCGAGGATCCCCTCTCTTGCCTTCATCACTTTCGTCAAATCCCCCATTGAATTATTATTGACTAAACAACACCGAAAGGGGCAGCGTTTGGAACAATTTCTTAAAAACCCTCCGCAGCGAACGTATGTGGATTCCTCGGAAATACACAACCACCACTGGGAGGTGCTTCACAAGCGCCCGCTGGAAACCTCCGCAAGGAGCGCCGCCGCAACGCTATCGGATGGCATCTTCACCCTCTCCCTCCTAGGCCGCGACCTGCTCATCGATTCGAAAAAGAGGCTCTTCTCTTGGGCGGACGGCAGGGGTGACAATGTATCGTTCCAGGAAGCCCTCGCCGCCATATCATACCTTGCCAATGCCATAGAGACGGAGCCGGCTGGCGAGTGGATATCCTTCCGCGAGATTCCCGGTGGAGAGGGCTTCTTCAGAGGCCCCCACGCCATAGCGACTAAGAGTATTGAGCGCCGCTTTGGAGAGAACCCGCGAGGGCTCGCTGAAGCAGCGCTAAAGCTCGGGGGCAAAGAGGAGGAGGGCGGAGATTCATCCGTCTCTCTTTTTGCGCTCCCGCGGGCTCCCTTTCTTATAGTGCTCTGGGGCGGCGATGACGAGGAACCTGCCCGCGCAACGATGCTTACCGACAGACGCATCCACCTTCATATGCCCCTTGACGTCATCTGGGCGCTTACCAATATTACAATAAGCAACCTTATCCGTGGAGGTTAGCTTCAGCCCTCCTTTTTCAGCACCAACGCGCACCACTCGCCAAGGTCTCTTCGCTCAGTCAATGTGAAGCCGAGACCGCCAAATATTTCAAGCGCGGCCTCCCCCTCGATGGATAGCAAGCCCGATATTATCAGCGTGCCTCCCGGAGCCGTCTTTTCGGCAAGCGTGGGGGCCAGCCCCATAATAATCTGGTAGAGGATATTGGCGACTACGAGGGGCCATTTGCCATCTATCCCGCGAAGGTCACCAGAATAAAGGGAGAGACGACCGTCAACCCCATTCAGCGCGGCGTTCTCCCCGGCAACTTCAACGGCGTTTGGATCTATGTCCATTGCCAGAACTTCGCCAACTCCAAGCAGTAACGCAGCAATGGAGAGAATTCCCGACCCGCAGCCTACATCAAGCATTGATGGCGCAGGGTCTCTTACAAGGAGATCGTCAATTAACGAGAGGACCAGCTTCGTAGTCTCATGACCCCCGGTGCCAAAAGCTCGGCCCGGGTCTATCCTTATCGTCTCCACACCTTCTTTGGGCGGCCCTACCTCCTCCCAGGTCGGAGTAATCCAAAGCCTCGCTGAGGGAGAGAAGGGGTGAAAATATTTCTTCCAGATATCCAGCCACTCCTCCCCTTCAATCCGTTCCCAGCTCCACGTAACCTCATCAGCGCCGGGAACATCCAACTCCCCAAGGTATTTGTCTATGCGTTCAACATCCTCGGGTTTAAAGTAGACACAGGCGCCTCCGTCAACCTCTTCGACTCCGCCACCGCTCTCCTCAGCCAGAGAGATAGCGATAACCTCAAGTAGTTCGTGGGGCGCATAAACGGTACATTTCATCCATGTAGGGGTACTGGTCATCTCGTATCCTCTTCTGATTTTCAGCTATATTATCATGAAGTGGGTTGAAAGAGAGGGGAAGGTGTCTTATCTTTCCCATAAATGACGCCTATGCTTGCAAGGGGTTTTGCAAATGCCATATAAGGTTTTAGATATTTATAAGGACCTCCCCAGAACCAACTGTGGAGAATGTGGCAAGAGCGGTTGCTTCGCCTTCGCCACAGTAGTGTATCTGGAAGGTGAAGACCCTGCGGGGTGCCCTCATATACCAACCTCTCAAGCCAAACGGATTAAAGAACTTGTGATCGAGGACAGAACCCAAGGGGGAGGCAAAAAAGAGCCCGTCTGGGATCAAGCGTTGGCGCACCTGCAAAACAAGATGGGGGAGGCCGACCTCGCTGCGCTCGCTAAAAGCAGCGGTAGCCTCTTTGAAGGCGGCGAGATTCGCCTCAACTTCCTCAACAGGGAGCACCGGGTACGTCCAGATTCGATTACAGTTGATGTGGGCGCCCAGCCAAGCGTCTGGGTAAAAATATTCATTTACATATACCTCACCCGGGCAAACGGAGCCCCGCCCAAAGGCGAATGGGCCGCCTTTCGCGAACTACCCAACTCCGTCTCCAAATCGCACACCTTTGAAGGGTGCGCCGATGAGATAGCAGACCTGTTTTCCGGCCGCGGCGAGGCGCTGGCAGCAGCCGTCGAAAGGCTTGGAGGAGTCAAGGTCGAATTCGGTTCCGCACAGAAGAGCTACAAATTAAAGGTGCTGCCCAGGGTCGAAGTTCTCTTGCTATTCTGGGAAAAAACAAGCGAATTCCCGGCGAGGGCGACCATACTCGTAGACAAAGGCATTCTAGACTACCTCGATCAGGAGGCGATCGTCTTCATGGCGGAAGCTTTGGTAAAAGAGATCGCGGGGGAAAGTATAAATGAGGTGATACCATGATGTTCCGCCACCTTGAGGCGTTCGTCGAGACCGCCAAGCTGGGCAGCGTGACCCAAGCTGCCGAGGCACTCTTCATAACACAGCCGACCGTAAGCGGTCAGCTTCGGGAGCTTGAGGAGGAACTCGGAACGGTACTCTTCCATAGGATGCCGAGGGGTGTCGAGCTCAGCGAGGCGGGAAAACGTTTCTTGCCTCGCGCCGTGGAGATCCTTGAATCACGTAAAAAGCTACTGTACGAAGCATCCGAATATAACGGGCTCCTTAGAGGCTCCTTGGAGATACACGCCTCAAACATACCCGGCGAATATCTTACGCCTCTTTGCCTTGCCCAATTTAAGGAGCTTCACCCAAGCCTGAGGCTGGTTTGCAAGGTTAGCGATTCGGCGGAGACGATAAAGAAGGTTGAAAGCGGTGAAGCGTACCTGGGAGTCGTCGGCACGAGAGATGACAACCCCGATCTCGAATTTATCCCTCTTTGGGATGACACTCTTGAGCTGTTCACCTCCACCCTCAATACAAAACTTCCCGAGACGATCTCCCTAAAAGAGCTTAAAGCTCTCCCAATCATCATCCGCGAAGAGGGGTCCGCGTCGAGACGAGAGCTTTTGAAAACCCTTGTGGAGGTTGGTATATCCGTTAAAGACCTGAACATAATGCTTGAGTTGGGCTCCACCACGGCTGTAAAGATGGCCCTCACCTCAGGCAGCGGCGCGGCGTTTATCTCCAGCGTCGCTATGGAAAAAGAGGTGCTTGAGGGGAGCATGCGGAGAGTTGCGGTAGAGGGTATGCCACCCGTTGAGAGGCGCTTTTACCTTATAAAGAACAAGCGCCGTGAGCTTTCTCCTGCGGCGAGAGTCTTCAGCGAGTTTGCGCTTAAAAAATCCGCGCACTGCTACTCGGTGGCTTCCTCCCGCGCGTCCTCCTCCAACTGATCGGCGGTACCGAATATGCGGGCCACCCAAATCGATATCTCGTAGAGAATATAGAGCGGGCAAGCCATCAAAAACTGTGTAAAGACGTCGGGGGGAGTCAGTACGGCGGCGACGATAAAGATTACTACAAGCGCTATCCCCCTCCCCTTGGCCAAGGTCGAATAATGGATAAGCCCCATCCTTGACATGAAGAAGACCGCGACCGGCAACTCAAAAATGGCTCCGAAGGCCAGCATCAGCTTTGTGGTAAAGGAGAGGTACTGCCCCATCGAGATCGTCGGGTTGACCTCAGGCCCAGGAAACTCAAGCAGGAACTTCAATCCGAAGGGAAACACCACGAAGTAGGCGAATGACGCCCCCAAAAGGAAAAAAAGCGTGGCTGAGAAGACAAAGGGCCAGACGTAGCGCTTTTCATGCGCATACAACCCTGGGGCGATGAATTTCCATATCTGGTAGAAGATAACAGGGCTCGCGACCATCACGCCGCCAAGCAAAGACACCTTGAGGAAGGTTATGAATCCCTCCGTCACGGAGATCATTGCAACCTGACCACCCTTTGGCATGGCTTCGTTGAGGGGTATGATTAAAAACCCGTAAAGCTCCCGGGAGTAGATATAACAAAGGATAAACCCCGCCAACATAGCCAAAAAGGATTTAATTACCGTAGCGCGCAGGTCTTCCAAGTGCTCGGTGAAGGAGACCTTCTCCTGCTCATCGGCATTGCCGCCGGACCCGGCCTTACCTTTGACGCCCATCAGCCTTCCACCTTACCGGAGCTCTCCTCATCACCAAGGGGCTTATCCTGGGGCGGATTATCTTGTTGCTCTGGTTGGTCCATATCCGCCTCGGTGTATACCTTCTCTGCCTCAAGGTTTCGTTCGTGCTCCCGCTGCTTTAAAAGTTTTTCAAGGTATTGGGATTCTCCCGGCGGCGGGGAGTAGACCGAACGCTGGATATCCCCCATTGCGTTTTTAAACTCGGCGAAACCGCGCCCAAGGGCGCGCGCGACGTCAGGCAATTTTTTCGGCCCGATGACTACAAGCGCAATGGCCGTAATCAGGAGTATCTCTGAAAAACCAAGTCCGAACATTTGTTATCCAGTCCCCCCGGACAAACTCATTGATGAACTTTTGAGAATAGAGCCCAATGCTCCAAACTGTCAAGAATGGTTGTAGGATATGCTTGACAAGGCCAAACCGTGCTGATATAGAGTTTGCTGCCCCGAGGGAAACAACTCGCGGAGCGAATTTTGACTTCCGAATGCATAGGCACGTAGCTCAGTGGGAGAGCACCTGCCCGACACGCAGGGGGTCGGCGGTTCAATCCCGCCCGTGCCTACCATTTTT